>JBAWXQ010000067.1:0-14070 GCA_037144015.1 bacterium | reverse complement strand
TTCCGCTACTGGAACGCCAATTACGAGTGGTGGTGGCAGGTGGATGATGTGCTGATTGCCACATCCGGCAGCACCGCGGGCAACCCGGGTGTTTTCCCGGAAGGAGGCCTGGATGCATCCGGATACTACGGCGGGCCTTTTGTGCCGAACCGGCAATACCGGCTGACCAACAGCGCGGTGTCGGCGCTGACCTGGACAGGGATTTGCTCGGCAGCCTGGATCAGCCTCTCGCCGCAAGGAGGCGTTCTGGGTGCCGGGGCGGTGGTTGATGCGTCCGTACAGGTCAATGCCACGGCGAATACCCTGCTGCCGGGGGCGTACGCCGACAGCGTCGTGTTCTCCAATCGCACGGACGTGGGGGCGCAGAACCGTGCGCTGCACCTGACGGTGCTCGAGCCGCTGGCTGTCGCCCCAGTCGGCGCATTTGTGTCGTCCGGGTTTGAGGGCGGGCTCTTTACGCCCGCCGCCCGGACCTGCACGCTCAGCAACCTGTCGAGCCATGCCGTGACGTGGACCTCGCTCTGGTCGCAGGCCTGGCTGAGTGTGACGCCGTGCTGCGGCAGCGTGCCGCCGGTTAGCGCACAGGAGGTTGCGCTGACCTTGAACACGAATGCATTGACCGTGCCGGGAACGTATGCCGGCGCTGTCGTGTTCTCCAACTTGATGACAGGCATGACGCTGTCGCAGGCAATCACCGTTACGGTGGTCACCATCACCGGCAATATCCGTGTGTTCGATTCAATTTCTCCGACCAACGATCTTGCACTGTCGTTTGGCACTGTGTCGGCCAGTTCTCCGCGAACCGAGCACATGACCATCGGCAACGTGCATGCCAGCCGCAATCTGACGCTCAACAATGTTTTCTTCGGTTATTACAGTGAGAATTTCAGCTCCGGGACGGCCGTGGGCTGGCAGCCTGACCAGGCCTCTGCCTGGGCGGTTGTGGACGGTGAATACCGTGCCCAGACCGACAGCACAGTTTTTATGACATCCGTCTATGCGGCACAGACCTGGGCGGACTGTTCCGCGCAAGCAGCACTTCGCCGTGTGGGTAATAGCAATAATTCGGCAGGAGTCGTGCTGCGCGCATCGGCAAACCTCAATCTGGGTGTTTCCGGGCAGTGCTACCTGTGCCTGATTTCAGGCGGCTCGTATGCGGTTTTCATTTTGGATGGCGCATCTGCAGTTGCATTGCAGGGCTGGTCTGCGTCGCCGCGCATTCTCACCGGCGCCGCCACGAACGTGCTGGTGGCCAGTGCGCAAGGCAGCCAGCTGCGATTCTACATCAATGGCGCGCTGGTCTGGACCGGCGAGGACAACCTTCTTGCCAGCGGCAGGGTCGGAATCATGGGCTACACCGAGACTGCTTCTCCAACGACGCATTACTTCGACAACCTGGTCGTGGATAAGCCGCGGGTGACCGGGCTGAATCCCGGCGGCAAGCAGCGCTACCTGAACGGGCTGCAGCAGCCGAAAAGCCTGCCGCAGGGATGCGATGCCGTCGATATTTTGGCGCTGCCGGCAGGGGGCGCAGACGACGGCGATGCGCATGACGGAACGCTCTTCCCGGCCGGCAGCGGGCTGATCTGGGGCCCCTTTGCAATCAATAACCTGCCGGCTTTCCCCGCTGTGCTGACGCCGGGTTCGTCTGTGACCTTCGACGTCGTTTATGCCCCGGCGACACCCGGATCCAACCAGACGATTGTGGCGGTTGCGAGCGACGACAACGACACGCCACAGGTGGATGTGTCGGTGGATGGACGCGCTTCGGCCGGTGTGCTGACCGGGCTGGTCACAGGGGCCTGGTCCGGCCTGGGGCTGACGGGCGTGATCCTCACGGCAGCCGACGTGAACACCAATTGGGCAACCACAACCGGCACTTCCGGGGGCTATTATCTGGATCTCTTGTCAGGCGCCTACGCGGTGACGGCCGCAGCGGCGAATTGCATTTCGGCTGGCACGACCGGCGTGGTGATTGCGGACCTTGGGGTCACGACGCAAAACTTCGTGCTGGCGGAGCTGGTGACGATCACGGCCTCTGCGCTGCCGCACGGCGCGATTGCCCCCAGCGGCAGCGTGGTCGTGACGCGTGGCGGGAGCACCACGTTCGTGGTGACGGCGGACGCGTACTATCATGTCGGCAGCATACTGACCAACGGTGCGGCTGTCGCCGGCGTGCAGGGTGTGGCCACGACCAATGTGCAGTGGCAGAACATCGCCGGAGCCGGCTCGATTCTGGCCGGCTTCGGGGCGAATCTGGCGCCCAGGGGCGCGCCGGAGTGGTGGCTGGGCCTCTACGGGCTTACCAGTGGCACGCCGGCTCAGGCTGAACTGACGGACATCGACCACGATGGCAGCCTGGCCTGGCAGGAATACTGGGCGGGTACGGATCCGACCAACGGCAGTTCGGTGCTGCAGGTGGCGGAGTTCAGCGTCAGCAACGGAACCGTGCGCCTGGCGTGGCCCAGCACGACCAATGGCCCCGGCTATCCGTACCGGATCCAGAGCACCACAGACCTGCTTGCGGCCGCATGGGGCGAGGCGGGCACCAACCTGACCCGCAACCCGCCAACCAATGTCTGCACGCTGGCCATCCCGATCACCAACAGCATCAATTACTATCGCGTGAGCGTGACAACGAACGCCCCCTAGCAGCTTGTCGGACTTAGCCTCAGATCTTCACAAACTTTGTGCCGACAAAGCTGCTAGTTCGTGGGACGCAACCGCCGCAAACGGACAGGCCCACAGCATCAAAACCAGAATTTTAGCTATTTTGCCAGACCTTTGGCATCTACTTGTACGCGGATCTGCCGTTTGGCGGCGGGTTTCCAAAACTAGCAGCCTGGTCGGCAGACGGTTTGTGTCTATACAAGGCTAAATCCGACAGGCTGCTAGATGCGCGGGATAGCGCGGCAGAGCAGGTCGGTCATCTTCTTGGCGTTGGACTGGAACACCGCCAGGATGGCATCCCAGTTCACCGGGGCCTCGTCGGTCTTCCAGCAGTCGTAGTCGGTGCTCATGGCCACGGCCGCGTAGGGGAGACCGGCCTCGTTGGCCAGGATCGCCTCCGTGGCCACGCTCATGTTGATCACGTCCGCACCCCAGGCCTGGAACATGCGCGACTCCGCGCGGGTCGAAAAGCGGGGCCCCTCGATGGTGACCACGGTGCCGCGGTCGTGGTGCCGGATGCCGAGCTCGCGGCACGCCGTCAGCAGCACCTGCCGCAGCGGCGCCGCAAACGGGTCGGCCATGGGCGTGTGCACCGGCGCGTGCGGGGGAAAGGCCTCGTGAAAGGTCATGCGGCGCTGGCGCGTGAAGTCGATGAACTGGTCGAGGATGACGAAGTCGCCGCGGCCGATCTCCTCCCGGAGCGAGCCCACGGCGGTGGATGCCAGCACGTGCGTGCAGCCGGCCTCCCGCAGGGCGTGGATGTTGGCGCGGTAGTTGACCTGCGCCGGCGGGATGGTGTGCTCCCGCCCGTGCCGCGCCAGCAGCACGACCGGCACGTTGCCGATGACGCCGGACCGCAGCGGCGAGGAGGGCTCGCCGTACGGCGTGGTCACGGTCCGGTCGGACGGCTGCTGCAGGATGTCCGGGTTGTCGAGTCCGCTGCCGCCAATGATGCCGATGGTGTTCATTTTTTTCCTTTCTGCTGAAAAGGCGAATGCGTAGGCGCCGGCAATCTGCGAGAAATCCGTAGTCGCGAGAAGGAGACAAGATCAATGTCAAGATAGACGGTTCCATGCCGTAGTTTGGTAGTACCATCGAGATTCGTCATGTATGTTTCCGTCCGTTGACTGCCGGTCTTCTTGTTTACCTTGCTTTTGCAGTACTTCCAATCAGTGTGGGGGTTCCCATGCCCGATTAGGTCGGCGAACATCACATGGACGAAGCGAATGTCTCCAGAAGACTCGTCGAGGTTGAAGCAGGCAACCACATGCCAACCGGAGTGCCCGTTATGACTCTCCCCGCCTTTGCCTGGTCGTATGGTACTCTTGACTTCAAGTCCGGTCACGACGTTGCATTTGCTGTCCCCGCAAATCAAGTCAGGATAGCGTTGTGAATGGTTGTGCTTGTAGGGTGTATGGCGCGAGAACGAATCGCACAGGATGTTGGAGACGATGCCACTGAAGTTATTGCTTTGGATATACGCGGGCAAGGGGTGCCCCGCGGCGCGTTTCAACGTTGTGTTGATTAAACGAACGATCCGGTGGGTTTCATTAAGGGCAGCTTCGACATGTTCCGGCCGAAGTTGCGGGGGGAGTGACGCGCCGGAAATGAAACCGGTTTGCTTCACGACGGGTATTGGTGTCGGGTCGCCATAGGATTTGTCAACAAGATTGGGCACATCCGTGCCAAGTGCGCTCGCGACTGATTCCAGAATGCCAATCGTGAAATTTCCCTTCCCGTTTTCCACAGTGGAAACGTACTGATACGTAATTCCTGCCTTTTCGGCCAGTTTTTCCTGCGATAATCCGGCCGTCTCGCGCAGAAGGCGGATGGTTTTGCCGATAACCCCCTTGGCATCCATTTTCATGGGTGGTAAGGTAGCACTTGACGTTTGGAGCGTCTTTCAACTATAGTCGAAAACATGAACGACATCAGGCTAGTCCGTGGCGATTGTATGGAGGAGTTTTCCGGATTCGGTTCGAACTCTATTCATGCGGTTTGCACCGACCCTCCCTACGGTCTCGTGGAGTTTTCGGCTGGTGAAGTGGCCAAACTTCGCGCCGGGCGCGGTGGTGTGTGGCGACTTCCGCCCAAATGGGATGGATGCGAGCGGCGCCCGCTGCCGCGTTTCAGTATTCTTACCTCGGAGCAGAAGGAAGGGATCGAGGCGTTCTTCCTGAAATGGGGTGGTGCGCTTCTGCCCAAGATCCGGCCCGGCGGCCATGTCTTGATCGCGGGAAATTCGGTTCTCCAGATGTATGTTCAAAACGCAATGGTCGCATCGGGGTTTGAAAACCGGGCTACAATTCTTCGCGTGTATCATGGATTTCGCGGCGGAGACCGACCCAAGAACGCGGAAACAGAGTTTCCCGATGTGTGCGTGACACCGAGAGGAAACTATGAACCATGGATGTTATTCCGTAAACCGATTTCCGAACGAACCGTAGCCGAGAACTTGCGCAAGTGGGGGACTGGTGGATTGAGAATGCTTGCAGGGGGAAGTCCTCTCCCGGATGTGATCGCGAGTTTCAAGACGCCGGCGCGAGAGCGGGAGATTGCCGATCACCCATCGCTAAAACCGCAACATCTCTTGCGGATTTTGGTCCGTGCGCTGTTGCCGTTAGGACAAGGCGTTGTACTCGATCCGTTCATGGGGTCAGGATCAACCATGGCCGCGGCGCTCTTTCTGGGGTACGGTGGCGTCGGTATTGAGATTGACCCTGAGTTCTTTGCACTTGCAGAACGTGCAATACCAGAACTCGCTACGCTCTACCCGGACATGAATGGCGAAAAATTGGAGTGTCCCGAAGTCAATGCACTTCGTCCAGAATGCCAGGAACAATTACTGTTGTTGGAACCGCGGGAAAAGTACAAGGCATAGGACTGCCAGGTCTCAGGAAGATTTCTCGGGAAATAGCGCCAGGATCGCCTCGCGCTCCGCGCGGCAGATGCCGCGCTCCGTGATCAGGCCGGTCACCAGCCGCCGCGGTGTCACATCGAAGCCGTAATTGCCTGCCTGCATGCCGTCCGGGGCGATGCGCACGTCGGCGGCCCGGCCTTCGAGCGTGCCGCGCACCGTGAGCACCTCCTGCGGGTCGCGCTCTTCGATCGGGATCTCCTTCAGGCCGTCGGTCATCTGCCAGTCGATGCTGGAGGAGGGGGCTGCGACGTAGAACGGGATCTGGTTGTCAGCCGCGGCCAGGGCCTTGAGGTAGGTGCCGATCTTGTTGGCCACGTCGCCGGTGACCGTGGTGCGGTCCGTGCCCACGATCACGAGGTCGACCCGGCCGTGCTGCATGAGGTGGCCTGCGGCATTGTCGACAATCAGGCTGCAGGGGACGCCATGGCGCGTGAGTTCCCAGGCCGTGAGCGATGCCCCCTGGTTGCGCGGGCGTGTTTCCGAGACCCACACGTGCACCGGAACGCCGGCAGCATGGGCCGCGTAGATCGGGGCGGTGGCGCTGCCGCAGTCCACGAAGGCGAGCCACCCGGCATTGCAGTGTGTGAGGATGTTGACCGGGTCGCCGCGCTTGCGCGAGGCGATTTCCCGGATGATGGCCAGCCCGTGCCGGCCGATGCTCTGGCAGAAGGCGACGTCCTCGTCGGCGATGCTTTGTGCCGTCTGCCGGGCGATGGCAATCTTTGCGGCGGGCGTGTCACCGGCCTGCATGGCCTGCAGCTGCCGCCCCACGGCCCAGGCCAGGTTGACCGCGGTGGGGCGGGTGGCGCAGAGGGCGCGGGCCGCTTCCGCCACGTCGGCGTCGAAGGCCTCCGGGCTGGCTTCCCGTGCCGCCAGAACCATGCCATAGCCGGCCGTGGCGCCAATGCACCCGGCGCCGCGCACCGCCATGTCGCGGATGGCGGCGCAGACCCCGGCCACGGATTGCAGGCGCAGGATCTCAAAACGGTGCGGCAGGGCGCGCTGGTCAATGATGCGGACGCAAGCCGGATTTTCGTTCGCCATCCAGACGGTGCGGTATGGGGTGCCGTTGATGTTCATGTGGTTGGTGCTGGCAGGCAAAAGGTAACGTTCGTGACCGGAACGGTCAATCACCAACAATGGGCGCGCCCTGCCGCGGCGGGCGCAAGTCAAGGTTTACGGAGTGATTTCGAATGCGGGTGAGCTGAAAAGGTGGCCCGGGCGCTCCGCGCACGGGCGGTGACTGCGCGGCTGCAAGACCGGACACGGCCCGTGCGCGGAGCGCCCGGGCCACCTGATTCGACAGCAAGCTGGTTTGGAAAAACGCGTGTGCGGGACAGGGCGTCAACTTTGGCTTGCCCCCTGCCGCGGCTTCCCCCGCCGCCCCATAGGCGCTATACTCCGGTCCGTTTCATCTATCGGAAAGCCATGCGCATGGACAAACTCTTTGGAACCGACGGCATCCGCGGCCAGGCCAACCGCCACCCCATCACGCCCGAGATGGCGCTGCAGGTGGGCAAGGCCATTGCCCGCGCCATGGGCGCGCGCGGGCATGGCAGCAAGCGCGCCGTGATCGGCAAGGATACCCGCCTCTCCGGCTACATGATCGAAACCGCCCTCACCAGCGGGCTGGTCTCCATGGGCGCGGACGTCTTCCTTGTGGGGCCGGTGCCGACGCCCGCGGTGGCGCACCTGACCAAGTCGCTCGCCGCGGACGCCGGGATCATGGTGACGGCGTCGCACAATCCGTTCGACGACAACGGCATCAAGCTCTTCAGCCCCGACGGCTACAAACTGGATGACGCCATGGAGGCGGAGATCGCCCGGCTCGTGCTCTCGGGCGAGATCAGCAGCGAGCACATCCGCAGCGACCAGATCGGCAAGGCCTACCGCATCGACGACGCCAGCGGCCGCTACATCGAGTTTGCCAAGAGCACCATCCGCAACGAGAAGCTCAACCCGCTCACGATCGTCCTCGACTGCGCCAATGGCGCCGCCTATCACATCGCCCCGCTGATCTTCCGCGAGCTGGGCGCCGAGGTGGTGAAGATCAACGTCGCCCCGGATGGCTATAACATCAACAACAACTGCGGCGCACTCCACCCCCGCGTGGTCGCGGAACAGGTCCGGGAGCGGAAGGCCGACCTGGGCATCGCGCTGGACGGCGATGCCGACCGCGTGATCTTTTGCGACGCGCACGGGCACACGGTCGACGGCGACCGTATCCTGGCCATGTGCGCCGTGGAGTTCCAGCGCCGCGGCGCCCTGGCCCGGGATACGCTCGTCTGCACCACCATGAGCAACCTGGGGCTGCACGAGGCCATGGCGCGGCACAAGATCGGCGTCGTCACCACGGACGTCGGCGACCGCCACGTCATCGACGCCATGCGCACGCACGGCTTCTCGGTGGGCGGCGAGAAGTCCGGCCACGTGATCTTCCACGACTATGCCACCACCGGCGACGGCATCATCACCGCGCTGCAGGTGATGCGCCTGATGCGCCTGAAGCAGGCGCCGCTGGCCGCGCTGGCCGACTGCATGACCGAGTACCCGCACCGTATTGTGAGCCTGCCGGTGCGCGAGATGCTTCCGATCGACACGCTCCCCGGATTGTCGGACGCCATCCGGCAGGCCGGGGACGAGCTGGCGGCAAACGGACGGGTGCTGGTGCGCTACTCCGGCACGGAGAAGAAGATCCGCCTCCTGGTGGAGGCCCGCGAGCAGGTCCTGGTCGAGAAGTGGATCGCCCGCCTGACCGAAGCCGTGCGCGCCGAGCTGGGGTAAGCACCTTTTTTCTCAATCCCATCCCCTGGAGAAAGCCCATGTGCGGCATTGTTGGCTATGTTGGTAACGCGGACGCCTGCGAAATCCTGCTGAACGGCCTGCGCCGGCTGGAATACCGCGGCTACGACTCGGCTGGAATCGCCATTCTTTCCGGCGGGCAGGTGCATGTGGCGCGGAGCGTCGGCAACGTGGCGTGCCTCGCCGAGCGGATCACGTCCAACTGGCCGGCCGCGTTGCGCGCCAGCGCGACCGCGGGCATTGCCCACACGCGCTGGGCCACGCACGGGGCACCCACGGAGGCCAACGCCCACCCGCATGCCGACGCGTCGGGTCGCCTGCTGCTGGTGCACAACGGCATCATCGAGAACTTTGCCTCGCTCCGGCGGCAACTGGAGGGACGCGGCCACGTCTTCCATTCGCAGACCGACACGGAGGTGCTGGCGCATCTCGTGGGCGAATGCTATCGCGGCAATCTGTTTGAGGCTGTCTCGCAGGCGCTCAAGCATGTCGAGGGTGCCTACGGCATTGCCGTGCTGGCTGCGGCGCACCCCGGAGAAATCGTGGTGGCGCGCAATGGCAGCCCGCTCCTGGTTGGCCTGTGCGAGGGCGCCTCGATCGTCGCGAGCGACGCCTCCGCCATCATGGCGCATACGCGGCAGGTCATCTATCTGCAGGACGGCGATGTGGCGTCGGTGCGGGCCGACGGGATCGACATCCGCAACCTGGACCAGATTCCGGTTGACCGCGCCGTGTCGAGAATCGACTGGGAGGATGCCGCCGTGGAGAAGGGCGGGCACGCGCACTTCATGCGCAAGGAGATCTTTGAGCAGCCTGAATCGCTGCAGAACACCCTGCGCGGGCGCCTGGACGAGCGGAGCGGGTGCGCGGTGCTTGCGGGCCTGAACCTGACACCTCGCGAGCTGGCGGCCGTGAACCGCATCGCCCTTGTGGCGTGCGGCACGTCGCTGTACGCCGGCATGACGGGCCGGTACGCGTTTGAAGGGCTGGCCGGCATCCCGACCGACGCCGAGCAGGCGGCGGAGTTCCGCTACCGCAACCCGATTGTCGGGTCGGACAGCATGGTGGTGGCCGTGAGCCAGTCCGGCGAGACCGCCGACACGCTGGCGGCGGTGCGCGAGGCGCAGCGCAAGGGCGCGCTGGTGGCCGGCGTCTGCAACGTGGTGGGCTCGACCATTGCCCGCGAGGCCGGGCGTGGCATTTACCTGCACGCCGGGCCCGAGATCGGCGTGGCATCCACCAAGGCGTTTACGTCGCAGGTGCTGGCGCTGACCCTGCTGGCGCTGGCGTTCGGCCGCGGCCGCCGGCTGTCGCGCGAGGAGGGGGCGGCCCTTTGCCGGGAGATTGCCGGCGTGCCGGAGCTCGTGCGGCGCGTGCTGGAGCAGGACGCGGCAATTGCCGCGCTGGCTGTCCGGCTCGCGCCGGCCCGGAGCGCATTCTTCATCGGGCGCGGCGTGCTCTACCCGGCGGCGCTGGAAGGCGCGCTCAAGCTCAAGGAGATCAGCTACATACACGCCGAGGGGTATCACGCCGCGGAGCTCAAGCACGGCCCGATCGCGCTGCTGGATGAGCAGACGCCGGTGGTGGCGCTGCTGAACGACGTCCCGGGGCGCGACAAGACCCTGGGCAATGTGCAGGAATGCCTTGCCCGGCACGCGCCGGTGATCGGAATCGTCAGCGAAGGGGATGCCGAGGCTGCCGCACTCGTGCCGGATTGCATCCGCGTGCCGCGGACCGGTGTCTATACCACGGCGATCCCGGTCGTGGTGGCGCTGCAGCTTCTGGCCTATCACGTGGCGCGCCTGCGCGGCTGCCCGATCGACCAGCCCCGCAACCTGGCCAAGAGCGTGACCGTGGAGTAGGGGCGCGACACACCGCGCCTGAATGCGGAACGGGGGCTTGAGCCAAGGGCGCGGCTGAGGATATAGTGACGGCGGTGAAGACGCACACAGACACCAGCGGCACGACCGGGCACCATGTGGACGGCTGGGCCGTGCCTGACCCTGCCATGATCTACCCGGCGGAGTGCCATTTCCGGATCGTGGTGGCGGCTGATTTTTGTGCGGATGACCGGCTGCGGCAGGTGCTGGAGGCGTGCGAGATCACCTTGCCCCTGGCGCATGGCAACGCCTCCTCGGGCGGTAAGTACCGCTCGCTGCAGGTTACGGTGCGCGTGAAGGACCGCGCGGAGCTGGTGCGCCTCGATCGCGACCTGCGGGCGGTCGAAGGCGTGCGGATGGTGCTGTAGATCGTTCCGGTGTGAGATGTGATGTAAATGCGTCGCATCTTGCAGGATCAAGTGGACGGACACAGAGGCCACAGAGAAAGAAAGAGAGCACAGAGAGAAATTCATGCGGCTGCGGCCGGCTCGCCGGCCACAGTCGGGCATTTCTCTGTGGGCTCGGTTCCTCTCTGTGCCCTCGGTGTCCTTGATTTGTTCATTCATTGGGTTGCGGCACTGACGCCTGCCCCCTGACGCCTGCCCCCTGACGCCTGCCCCCTGACCCCGACCCCTGGAGAAATCGTGGAACGCATCGGCATACTCGGCGGAACCTTTAATCCGGTGCACATCGGCCATCTGCTGGTGGCGCAGACAGTGCGGGAGACGTGCGGCCTCGACCGGGTGCTGCTGATGCCGTGCCATACGCCGCCGCACAAGACCTGCGCGTCGCTGGCGCCGGCCGCCGACCGGCTGGCGATGGTGCGCCTGGCTGTGGCGGATGATCCGGCGCTGGAGGTCAGCACGCTGGAGCTGGATCGCGGCGGCATCTCCTATGCGGCAGACACGATGGCGGCGTTCCGGGCGCAGCACCCGGCGTGTGAGCCGCACTTCATCATCGGCATGGATTCCCTGCGGGAGCTGCATCTCTGGTGCCGCGTGGAGGCGCTGCTGCGCCTCTGCGCGTTCATCGTGGTGGACCGCCCCGGCGTTGACCGGCCGGTCTCGCCGGGCGAGTTGCAGCTTCCGGCGCCGTGGCCGGAACGGTTGCTGTCGGGCGTGGTTCGCGGCCGGCTCTGCGAGGTTTCGTCCCGCGAAATCCGCAAGCGGGTTGCCGAAAGCCGGACAATCCGCTATCTTGTGATGCCAGCGGTGGAACAGTACATTTTCCGGCAGGGTTTGTATTCCGGACGTACGGCTGCCCAAGGAGATCGACATTAATTCACAGGAACTCGCGCTCGAGGCTGCCCGGGCGCTGGAAGAGAGGCTCGGCAAGGATATCCGCGTGCTGGATGTGCGCGGGATCTCGAACCTCACCGACTATTGCGTGATTGCCACGGGGACGTCGGCGCCGCACCTCAAGGCGCTCACGACCGAAGTGCAGCACAGCATGAAGCAGCAGGGCATGCCTGCGCGCCGGTCCGGACTTCCCGAGAGCGGCTGGGTGGTGGTGGACTGCCTCGATGCGGTCATCCACATTTTCGCGCCTGAAGCCCGGACATATTACGCGATTGAGACTCTATGGAAGGGGGCGACTCAGGTTCCGCTGGCGTCTCTGCCTGCGGCACGGTCGCCGCATCCAACCCCTGCAAGCTGAGCAGGCGGCGGGCCCGGTCTCCCCGTTTTCCGTCCGGCGCAACCGCTGCCGGCACGGCTTGTTCGCCGGTGCACAGGAAGAGCATGTCATCCATCAGCGCGGCCTGGCGCTCGGTTTCCGTTGCCAGGCTCGACCGGATCAGCAGCCACCCGGTCAGCGAGACCACCAGCATGGCTGCCGCGGCACAGGCGAAGCGGACAAACGGCAGGATGCGGTTCCGGCGGCCCCGACGCCCGGCCGCGGCGTGAAGGGCGGAAAGCACGGCGGGCGAGGGGGAGCTGTCGCAGGCTTTGCGCACATGCGGTGCCAGGCGGGCTGACGCCCGGTCCATTTCCTGCAATAGATTGACATCCGTGTCATTCATTTTGACCCCCGACCCTGACCTCTACCCTTTGCTTTCCGTCTCCCCGCAAATCGCCGCGTATGCCTGGCCCAGTTCCTGCCGCAGCCGCTGGATCGCATAGTGCATGCGCCCCAGCGCGGTATTGATCGGCATCCGCCGCAGCCTGGCGATCTCCGCGAAGCTCATCCCTGCCTGCGTGCGCAGGAGAAACACGTCCCGCTGGTCGGGCGGTAGCCGTCCCACGGCAGCTGCAATCTGTCGCCCGAGCTCCGCGTCGGCAGCCTCTGCGCCTGCATCCGGTCCGGGCGCCGGGGTCAGCTCCACAAACGACGTTCCCTCGGCGGTCGTGTCGTCCAGGCTCACCACGGGCTTGCGGCGGCGCAGGCGGTCAATCAGCAGGTTCCGGGTAATGCGCCACAGCCAGGCGTTGAAGGCCCCGCCGCGGAAGCTGCCCGGATTGCGGACCACGCGCAGCCAGGTTTCCTGGAAAAGATCATCCGCATCTGCCGTGCTGCCGGTCATGGCGCGCAGGTAGCCGTGCAGCTGCCCCTGGTACCGGCCAATGAGCGTGTCCAGCGCCGGCACGTCCCCCTTGCGGAACGCAAACAGCAGCTCGGCGTCGGAACGACTCTCTTCGCCAGCACCCATGCACATCCCCTAGAACGTGTTGGATCAAGGTTTATTGTGTAAAACGCTGGTTGCCCGGATTTTCGGCGTCCTCGGGGATGTCGGTGCATGCGGTAACTGTTATCCGGCGCTTGGCGGTGGACAACAGTGTAATACGCTATCAAAAAGAGCAACCGGAACAGTTTTTCAGCCTGTAATCGAGTCTTCGCAACCCGCTGGCAGCGGGTTGCTCAACTAGGAGACTGTCGGCAGAAGGCACTGGACCGATCCGAGGCCTAAGTCCGACAGTCTCCTAGACCGGCCGGGCGTCCTGGCGGTGCTCGCGGCGGCACTCGGAGCAGTAGAAGTAGGGCTTGTCCCAGGCGGTTTCCTCCTCGCGTCCGCAGGTGTCGCAGGCGCGCATCTGCTTGCGGTGCGTGCCGCGGCAGTCGGAGCAGAAGAAGTCGGGGCCGGCCCAGGTTGTGGCCTCCTCCTTGTTGCAGTTCTTGCAGGCGCGCTTCTGCTCTTCGCGGATGAGGCGCACCTCCTTGGCGTGCTCGTCCAGGAAGATCGGCGGGAAGTCGTGGATGCCGGGCGTGCTCAGCAGTGCGGCGCCGGTGGTGAAGCGCCCGGCGAGGTTGTTGATGGCCACGAGCTGGGTTCGTTTGCCCAGTCCGCGCACACGGCGCAGGAGCGGGATGTAGTCCGAGTCGCCGGCCACCAGCGTGGCGATGTCGAACGCGCCCGGCATGGCCGCAAAGTGCATCATGGCGCTGGTCAGGGCAACATGCACGGACTTGTCATCGGTGCGCGGCTGCGGGTCGCGGCGGTAGTCAACCTCGATGATCTCCGTGTCGTAGGCGCACTGCATGGCCAGGAAGTCGTAGAACGACAGCTGCTTGGCGGGATTGTAGCCGGGCCGGTTCACGGGGATGGTGCCGAAGTAGCAGGTGCGGACCACGTCCACGTCGGTGCCCAGGCATTCGGAAAGGTCCTGCGCGATGATGTCCGGGATGCGCTTGTAGTCGATCTCGAACCCGTCCTGCTCGTTCAGCACTTCAAAGAGCGCCTGGCGGCCGTGATAGAGCCATGCGCCGTCCACAAAAATCATGGTTTTAATGGCCATGTTGAGGTTCCTTCCGCTTTTATCTTTAGTTAACGAGAAATCTAGCCGCGTTGCCGGAACAAAGTTT
>JBAWXQ010000066.1:0-14076 GCA_037144015.1 bacterium | reverse complement strand
TGTCCTTGACGTGTTCATTCGTTGGGTTGCGGGCTGACGCCCGCCTTGGGAATCTGCCGGCACAAGGCGAGTGCAGGCGAAAATCTCAATCCGGCGGATTCCTAAGGCGTGCGGCCAGGGCCTGCATTTCTCCGGGTGCGTCGTATTTGCCAGGCAGCCAGCGCATCTCGCGGCCGTTCCAGCGCGGGATGACGTGGAAGTGGACGTGCATCACGACCTGTGTGGCACACGTGCCGTTGGACTGCAGCAGGTTGAAGCCGTCGCAGGGGAGCCGTCGCAGCAGGATGGCTGCGGTCCGCTGCACCGCCGGCATCAGGCGCTGCAGCTCGTCGGCCGGCAGGTCGGTCAGCCGTGCGGCATGCAGGCGCGGGATCACCAGCGCGTGCCCTTTCTCGAACGGCGCAATGTCGAGGAAGGCAATTGCATGCTCGTCCTCGTGGATCCGTGCGCTCGGGATCTGGTTTGCCAGGATCCTGCAGAAGATGCAGTCGGGGTCGGTCATGGGGCGTCTCCCAAACTAGCAGCTTGGACGGCACAAAGTTTGTTGCGAAGGTACAGCGCTAAACCCGACAAGCTGCGAGAGCAAGGCAGTCAATTGCGTGGCTGCAAATTCGTGTCCGATTTACTTAATGCGGGCTTCAGCCCGCAACCCAAAGATGAACAACTCAAGGACACCGAGAGCACAGAGAGGAACAGAGACCACAGAGTAATTCCTGACTGCAACCCGCGCGCCGACCGCAGCCGAATGAAATTCTCTCTGTGCTCTCTTTCTTTCTCTGTGACCGCTGTGTCCTTCCACTTGGACGCTCCAAGATACACGCAAAAACGTGCATGTTGATCGGAAAGGTGCGCAGGAGCACTGGAAAAGAGCATGCGAAGTGGCGGGGATTTCGTCAAGCGCCGAAAACGGGCGGCGCATGGCAGGGTTGACGGGAAAACCTGCGGGCTCAACTGTAGCGCGTCGCTGTGTGGCGCGGTCTGTCGCGGGACTTGATTTTCTGCGCTGCGCGACCGTATGCTTCGCGCCCTGCGGCGTTAGCCGCCCTCCGGTTTTGCGGCAGCAAAACCGGGCGCCCGGGCGCGGTAGCTGGCTTCGCGCGCGAAGCAGCCGTCCAGTGCGGCGCGGATGTCGTCCAGCGTGAGCATGGTGTTGAGGTTTCCGCGCACATGGGAAGATCCTTTGAGCCCGTGCAGGTAGCGGAAGAGGTGGCCGCGGAACGTGGCCACGGCAGCAGGCTCCGGCGACAGGGCGCGGGCGGGGAGCCGGAAGTGCGCGCGGATCTGGCGCTGCAGCTCCAGTTCGCCGGCCAGATGCTCCTCCAGCACGGTGCGGATCTCCTGCAGGTCCCGCGGCGGCGTGCGCACCCCGTCACGGTCCACGGTGGCCAGGCCGTGCGTCTCACACGTTCGAACGTGTGAGACAGCCGCCTGCGGCGCGAGCGAGCCGTTCGTCTCACACGTTCGAACGTGTGAGACAGACGCCTGCGGCGCGAGCGCGGCGGCGATCTCGCGGAAAATCCACGGGTTGCCGGTGGCGCCGCGCGCGATCATGACCGCGTCCACGCCGGTTTCGCGAAACATCTGCAGCGCGTCCGCCGCGTTGCGAATGCCGCCGTTGCCGATCACCGGGATGCGGCTGGCGCGCTTGACCTCGGCCAGCAGGTCGAGCCGCACGTCGCCGCTGTGCTCCTGCGTGGCAAACCGGCCGTGCACCGTGATGGCGGCGCCGCCGGCGGCCTCCACGGCGCGGAGGATCTCCAGCACCACGACCTTGTCCGGGTGCGGGCCGATGCGCGTCTTGACCGTAACCGGCAGCGTCGTGGCAGCCGACATGGCGGCCACGATGCGGCCGATCAGTTCCGGCTGCTTCATCAAGGCTGCGCCCGCCCCGCTGCACGTGATCTTGGGCATGGGGCAGCCGGCGTTGAGGTCAATGGCCACAAACCGCCCGAGCGCACTCACGCGCGCCGCCGCTTCGGCGAGCTCGGCCGGATCGGACCCGTACAGGTGCGCCACGACCGGCCCCTCGTCGGGAAGGGTCTCCAGCAGGTGCCAGGTCTTGTCCGCGGCGCGGCGCACGCCAATGGCGTTGACCATCTCGGTGTAGGTCAGCGCGGCGCCAAAGCGGTGGCACACCCGCCGCATGGCCGCGTTGGTGAAGCCGGCCATGGGCGCGAGAAAGACGGGCGTGTCCGTGGAGAATGTGCCAAGATGAAACATCTTTCTGAGCCAACCTCACGTTGCATGAAACACAAGAACGGATGCCGCGTTACGCGGCATCCGTCGCGGCTACGCCGCGCGCCAGGAACCAGTCCGCCACCGTCTCCGCCGGCAGCCCCATGATGTTGGTGTAGGATCCGCCAAAGCCGGCGATCAGCAGCTCGCCGTTTTCATCGATGTCGTAGGCGCCGGCCCGGTCGAGCGGCCTCGTGCGCTGCAGGTACTCCCGGATCACGGCGGCCGTGAGCGGCCGAAAGTGCACGGCCGAGGCCTCGACGCGGATGTCGGGGCCGGTGCCGGGGCGCGATAGCGCCACGGCCGTATAGACCGTCTGCGTGCGGCCGGCGAAGTCGCGCAGGAACCCGGCCGCCTCCTCCAGATCGCGCGGCTTGCCGATCAGTCGCCCTGCAAACAGCACCAGCGTGTCGGCCGTGAGCAGGCAGGCATCAGGCCGCAGCCGGCGGCAGGCCGTGTGCTTGGCCAGGGCGTTATGCACGACCGTGCCGACCGGATCGCCGCCGTCATGGATCTCGCTGGCATCCGCAGCCAGCACCTCGAACGCCAGACCCAGCAGGCGCAGCAGCTTGTGCCGGCGCGGCGAGGCCGACCCGACCACGAGCGGGAAGGGGGCGGACCAGCGAAGGGTTGGAAGGGAAAGGGTCATTCGTCGTTCCTGCTGAACAAAAAATCGCCGGTCGTCCGGCGATTTATGAGGCGAACCAGGTGCCGTCGCGCCGGGTGAGGCGGATGCGTTGTTGGGCGGCAAGGGATTTGAGCGTGGCCAGTGTCGCCTCGGCCGTGATGCCGGACTGCCTGGCCAGCTGGTCGGCGGAGGAGGGGTGGCGCCGGACCAGCGCGGCAATGGCGTCGGAGTCGGGCGTGTCCACGAACGGGGCAGGGGTGCCCGCTGGCAGCGCGCGGGGAATATGGGCGGCCGGTGTGAAAAGCGGCGCGAGCTGCTCCAGCGTTTCCGGGGGGCAGACCTGCACACGCGCATCCGCCGCCGGCCGGTCGAGCGTGTTGAGGTCGATCACGTCCGGCTGGAAGCTCTGCGCCAGCCGCGCGAGGCGCCGCATCTGCTCGGGGCGGTCGTTGATGCCGGGCACGACAAACACCTCCACATGCAGGCGCCCGCGGAAGATGCTGCGGAAGCGGCGATACCCTTCCACGATGTCCTCGAGCCGCAGCGACGCATGCGGCCGCGTGATGCGCTCGAACGAGGCCTGGTCCCAGGCATGAAGCGAAACTTTCACCACGTCGGCCCGGGCCGCGTCGCGGCGCACGTCCTCCAGGGGGAAGAGCGTGCCGTTGGAGAGCAGCAGCGAGCGGAACGGGAGGTTGTCGCGGATCCAGCGCAGGATCCCGCCAAACTGCGGATGCAGCGTGGGCTCGCCGGACCCGCCCAGGGTCACGAAGTCCGCCTGGCCGCCGGCCTTGGCCCAGGTCTCCAGCTCGAGCAGGATTTCATCCGCCGCCACATCGGCGCAGCGATGATCGGTTGTGGCAGGTGTGGGCCCGAGCTGGCAGAAGACGCAGTTCAGCGAGCAGGTCTTGGGGCGCACAAGGTCCACGCCCAGCGACCGGCCGAAGCGGCGCGAGAGCACGGGGCCGAAGAGATGACGATAGGCGGGCATGGCGTAGTGCGGCACAGTGTCGCAAAATCGGGGGGAAGGGTCAAACGGGGCACGTAGTCGGTTAGCACCTTTCCGATCAACATACACGTTTTTGCGTGTATCTTGGAGCGTCCAAGTGGAAGGACACAGAGGTCACAGAGAAAGAAAGAGAGCACAGAGCAATTCATACTGCTGCAGCCGGCTCGCCGGCCGCAGTCGGGCATTTCTCTGTGGTCTCTGTCGCCAACCCATTACGCAGGCTCGACAAGCGCGGGGCAAACAGGCGAAACTGCGGCGCTTGTTTCCCGGCATGCGGCTATGCGATTGAACCCACCACCCCGTTACTCCAACCAGCCCCTGCGGCTGGTCTACTACGCCTGGCTCTTTGGCGCCTTCTGGGCAAATATTGTCGGCGGCCTGGCGCTGAACCGCTTTGCCCGGGCGCTGGGGGCTTCGGACGCGTCCTTTGGCCTGATGTCGGCCATTCAGAACTTTGGCGCCGTGGTGCAGGTTCCGGTCAGCTACCTGGTCGAGCGCAACGGCCACCGCAAGCGCTGGTTCCTGGTCGGCGGCATCATTGACCGCGCCATGTGGGTGCTGATCGCGGCCGTGCCGTGGGTGTTGCCGCCGTGCTTCTGGTGGCAGGCTTTTCTGATCTGCCTGGTCCTCGCCGTCGTCGGCGCCAACACGGACGCCCCCTGCTGGACGTCGTGGATCGCCGACCTGCTGCCGCAGCGCATCCGCGGGCGCTTCATCACCGCGCGCTCGCGCCTGGGCCTCTACCTGGCGATCCTGCTTCCCCTGCCCATCGGCTGGCTGCTGGATCGCTGTGAAGTGCTGGGCGACTTCTACGTGCGCCTGGCGGCATCCGGGCTGCTGGCCATCGCCGGGCTGGTCGGCCTGGTCGACATCCTGATGCACATCCGGGTGCCGGATGCGGACAAGCCGCGCCCCACGGCGATCCCCTCCCTGGGCCGCATGATGCTCCAGCCGCTGCTCGACCTCAACTTCCGCCGGTTCCTGGGGTTCTATGCCACGCTGGTTTTTGCGACGGCGTTCCTCGCGCAGTACATCTGGCTCTACTGTTTCGACGTGCTGCACATGACCAAGTTCAAGGCCTCGCTGCTGCTGATCATCTTCCCGACCATGGTCCAGATCTTCTTTTCCGCCATCTATGGCCCGCTGATCGACAAGCTGGGGCGCAAGCCGCTGATCATGGTGGGCGCCATCCTGATCCTCCCCGGATCCGTGGGCTGGATCTTCATGTCCACGCCCTACTGGCTACCCGCCTATCTGCTCGTGCTGGTCTCCGTCGCCGGCTGGCCGGCCGTGGAAAGCGGGCGGTTCAATGTGCTCCTGAGCCTGGGCGAGACGAGGGCCGGGCGCGGTTCGGGCATCGCCTATGTGGCGATCTTCTCCGTTGTCTGCGCCCTCAGCGGCGTGCTCAGCGGCCTGTTCGCCTCCGCCATCGTGCGCGCGCTCGGGCCGGGCTGGCAGGGCAGCCTGCTTGGCCTGACGATCACCTACCACGGCCTGCTGTTCATCCTCTCCACCGCGCTGCGCGGGCTGGCCATCCTGTGGCTGGTGCGCTTCCAGGAGCCGCGCGCCTTTGCCACGCGCGACGCCATCCAGTACGTGGCCTCCGGCACTGTCAGCAGCCTGCAGCAGGTGGTCGTGCTGCCGTTCCGCTTCCTGCGACGCATTGGCGCCACAGCCTACAAGATCCGCCCGCCGTGGTAGGCGGGCGACGCCCCCTGGATTCAACTTCCGGGCGGGTAGAGGCAGATGTAGGCCACAAACACCGCGTAGAGCGGGCCGCCCAGCAGCAGGACATAAGGACTGAGCGACCGCTTCAGCCGGATCCAGGCCAGAACCATGCCGCCGCCGACCAGCGCCACCGCGGCGGAGACCAGCGGCGCGCCGTGGAGATCCCAGGGCGTAAACAGCAGGCCGAAGACTACGGGGAAGCTGCTCTGGAACACCATGGCACCCGTGATGTTGCCCAGCGCCATGGTGTCCTTGCGCTGTCCGGTCCAGATCACGGAGTTCAGCTTTTCGGGGAGCTCCGTGGCGATCGGCGTGACGATCATCGAGAGGATCAGCGGGGACATGCCGATGGCGGCCGACAGCCGCCCCACGTAGCGCACGAACATGTCCGCGCCCCAGATCATGATCAGCAGCGCCGCCACCACCTGCACGACGATGAGCGACGTGTGGTTTCCGGTCCGCAGGATGCGCGCCAGGTGCAGCGGGTCCATGTCCGCATGCTGGTCGCCTTCCGCCAGGATGGTCCGGCGCACATACCAGACGTAGGTGAGCAGCAGCACGACCGCGACCAGCGCCCGGAGCGGGAAGAAGTCGTGGGCAAATGTGGTCAGCACGGCCGCGCCGTACAGGAAGAGAAAGAAGGAAAGGTCCCGCCCGATGACCCGCGTATCCGTGTGCATGGCGAACTTGCGCTTGCCCATGGCGGCGTAGACCAGGACCGATGCGCCGGTCACAAAGAAGGCCAGGGTTGCGAGCATGAAGGGTGCGCCGGCAATGGCGCCAATACCCACCTGCACCGCATTCGGGTCGGCGCGGTAGATGATGATCGCGATGATCGGGATAATCGTTTCGGGCAGGGCGGTGCCCACGGCGGCCAGGATGCTGCCGGTGGCGCCCTGGTGCATGTTGAGGCGGGCGCCCAGGAGCTCAATCCCGTTTGTGAACGCGAAGCTCGCCAGCAGGATCAGCCCCAGGCTGGCCACCAGCATCAACGTGTCGAACAGCATGCGTTTTCCTTCCGGTTTCGAGACGAAACCACGCCGCGACTTGTAACAAAACCGCATGTATACCGCAACAGGAACCGGCCGGGATGCGGCCTTAGTCGATGGGGTTGGGTTCGTCTCGCTCGACCTTGGCTGCCGGATGATTTGTGGATCCCCCGGGGTCAAGGGGCATGACCGCATCGGCCGTTGCAAGCCCGAGAGAAAACAGGCCAGGCAACAGCAGTGACCGTATCGCGACATGCATAAAACCAGGCATGTCATCCGGGCTGGGGCGAAGGCGATGCGTATCGCTGCCTCTAGCAGCCTGTCGGATTTAGGTTTTGCGTCTGCACACGGTTCGTGCCGACCAGGCTGCTAGGCTACATGCCCTGGATGATCTGGAAGGTTGCGCTGAGCTGCCGCAGGACAGACTGAATCGCCTGGAATGCGACCCAGCTGGCCACGGCGATCAGCAGGGTGAGCGCGAGCTTCCAGCCGCGCGCCATCCTCGGGTGCCACCAGATCAGCGGCAGCGCCAGGGGGCCGACGCAGAGAACCGCAACGACGAGGTTTCCTGCCCGGAAGTACCACGGAACGGATTCGCCCTGCGGTTGCCCCGGCGGCGGCTGCGGGCGGATGGAGCCGTCCAGAAACTCAAGGCAGTGCCGGCACTTGATGGCGGCGTCCTGAATCTCCTCGGCGCAGAACGGGCATCTCTTCATGTCCGGAATATACAGCGATTTGCGCCGCGCGCACAGCGCGGCTCGCACATCAGCGCGGGTCGCGGGGATCGGGCGCGTCCAGCTTGCGGTCCATCTGCAGCATCTGCTGCAGCGCCATCTGCATGAACATCTCCTGCAGGGCGGCCTGCCCCTTGGTCATGCCGTCCTGGAGGCGCGAGATCTCGTTGGCCGAGGCGCGCAGGGTCAGGTGCAGCACATTGTCCGCGTCGCGGGTGGTGGCGGCGGCCATGCCGTCGCCGGGCAGGGGAAGCGCTGCAACCCGCTCCGGCTTCAGGCCCGGGAGCGACAGCGCAATCTGCCGGATCAGCCCGGCCGGCTGCAGCAGCACGGCAGAGCAGGGCGCATCCGGCAGGTCCGGAAGCAGTTTGCGGCAGCGGGCGGGCAGTGATGGCTTCGCCGGCAGGCTGGCCAGCTGCTGCAGCACCTGCTCCATGGCGCCGGGCACGCCGAACGTCATGACCAGGCAGCTGCCGGTCACGGCCAGGCTGATGCCGCCATCGCGAACCATGAAGGCGGCCATGTCGGCGGGGTTGCGATTTCCATCGGCGGAAGCAACAAAACCGTGGCGGGTGAGGTCCAGCACCGGCGTTCCCAGCACGGTGCGCGTGCCGTTGGTCACAAACCGGAACGATGTTGTGAAGGGCAGCAGCGCCTGCGGCGCGGACTGCGCGCGCGCCCAGGCGACGGCGCGGTTGGTAATGCCCAGGATTTCGGCATAGAACAGGGGCCCGTTGGTGGCGGCCATGCGGTCGATGAATACGGCGCTGTCACCGGTCAGACAATCGCCCAGTACGGTTTCAGCCGTGGGTGGCAGGTTGGTCCGGCTGGCTTCGTAGGTGCCGGGGATCTGCCAGATGCCGGCGCCGCCGCTGGTCATGGCCAGGGTGGCCGGGTCCGGGCACATCTGCCAGAAGGATTTTTCCGGCGGGTGGATGCGGGCGAACAGCCGGGCCAGCCGGCTGTCGGGGCGCGGCGAGACGGACAGGCGCGCCGTGACCCCCTCGGTGGTGGTCTCCACCGCCAGCGTGAGGGCGCGGATGTCGGTCATGACCTGCGCGGCAATGTTGCGCAGGCGGGACTGGCTCTCCGTGCGATCGCCTCCTTCTGCCGCGAGCAGCGCGGCAAGCACCGCCGGCTGAAATTCAAAGCGGACCTGCCCGGCCACAGCCGACGCGGCCGCAGGCACGGACGGCAGCGCATGGCTGGCAGCCCAGAAGGCGGCCTCGCGGGAGGCGGAGACGATCACCGTGCCGCGGCGCACGGCGACGTACAGCACCGGGGCGACGGATTTGCCGGAGGCGCTGGCGGGCTCGGCGGGCGGCCGGGCATACCGCCAGAACAGAAACTGGCCTTCCTCGGCGCGCACCACCGGGTAGCTGTTGGTGAGGGCCTGCAAGGCTGCCGCGGCGTTGTCTGCCGTCGGCAGGATGGCAACGGATACGATGTCGGCCTCCGGCTGATCCTGCGGTCCGGCCGCCAGCCACAGCAGCCAGATGCGCTGCTGGACATCGATGCCGGCCAGGTTCGGGATCAGCAGGAACTCCGAGGCCGTGCCGTTGATCTCCGTGAGCGCAAACGGGAAGCCGGCCGCCTGGCAGAAGGACGAAAGCCCGAACGTGAGGGACTGGTAGCTGTCGCTGGTTGCGGAAGCCAGAAGCCGCAGCTCGGCGCGCGCGGCGGTCGTGCAGCCGGTCAGGAGGAGGAGCAGAAGAAGCGGGCGGAGCGGCATGGTTGGTCCCCAGTATGTTTGCAGAAGAGTTTACCCGACCCCGCTCCCCGTCGCCACCGGAAAGCACGCTTTCGAAGTTGAACCCCGCCGCGGGATCTGCAAGAATCACCTCATTCGCGGGAGATGGGCTTCCGCTGCACTTTTGGAACGGTGGGTCCGATGCTTCTTTTCGCACGCGGCGGGGTACAGGAAAGCCTCAGCGCCGATGACCTCAGGCAGGGGTTGCACGCGGCGCTGGCCAGGCTCGGCCCGAAGCGCAAGGTGCTGGCTGTGCCGCCGGACTTCACCCGCTTTCACTCGCGCGGCGGCGAACTGACCCGGTTTGCCTGGCAGTACTATGGCGACCGGATGACGGACATCCTGCCCGCGCTGGGCACGCACACCCCCGTGACGCCGCACCAGATCCG
The DNA here is from genome assembly GCA_037144015.1 of bacterium. Lineage (GTDB taxonomy): Bacteria > Verrucomicrobiota > Kiritimatiellia > RFP12 > CAIWXQ01 > CAIWXQ01. Next base: position 4,614 of record JBAWXQ010000066.1, on the reverse strand, counting down.
CGAGATGTTCGGCGACACGCCGGCCTCCCTCTTCCGCCCGCACGACTGGCGCCAGGGGGTTGTCACGCTGGGGCAGGTGCCGGCGGACTTCGTGAAGCAGGTTTCCGATGGCCGCGTGGATTATCCCTGGCCCGCGCAGGTGGCGCGGCTCATGGCCGAAGGGGGCCACGACCTGATTTTCTCGCCGGGGCAGGTGGTGCCGCATGAAGTCGCGGGCATGGCCAACTACAACAAGAACATCTTTGTCGGCACCGGGGGCGCGGAGGGGATCAACAAGAGCCACTTCCTGGGCGCCGCCTACGGCATGGAGCGCATCATGGGGCGCGCCGACAACCCGGTGCGCGCGGTCTTCAACCGGGCCGGCGAGCTTTTCGGGAAGAACCTGCCGCCGATCGTCTACGCGCAGACCGTGGTCGGCCGCGGCGCGGATGGCAAGCTGCACACGCGCGGGCTGTTTGTCGGCGACGACATCGAATGTTTCCGCCAGGCGGCGGCGCTGTCGCTCCAGGTCAACTTCGAGATGCTCGACAAGCCGCTCGCCAGGGTCGTGGTCTACCTCGACCCCGGCGAATTTAAGAGCACCTGGCTTGGAAACAAGAGCATCTATCGCACGCGCATGGCCATGGCCGACGGCGGCGAGCTGATCGTGCTGGCGCCGGGGCTGAAGGAGTTCGGCGAGGACCCGGAGATTGACCGCCTGATCCGCAAGTACGGCTATGTGGGCACGCCGCGCGTGCTGGAGGCCGTGCGGACACAGGCCGAGCTGCGCGAGAACCTGAGCGCGGCCGCGCACCTGATCCACGGGTCTTCCGAAGGGCGCTTCGCGGTGACGTACTGCCCCGGGCACCTGACGCAGGCGGAGATCGAGGGCGTGAACTTCAACTACGCGCCGCTCGAGGTGATGCTGCGGCGGTATGACCCGGCGCGGCTGAAGGATGGCTTCAACCGCCTCCCCGACGGCGAGGAGATCTTTTACATCAGCAACCCCGCGATCGGCCTGTGGGCGCATCGCGATCGGTTTCAGCACGAGGCAGACGGTAACAGACAAGAAACAGGAGACGCACATGATCGCCCCATTCCAGGTTAATCTCAAGGACAAGGTCGTCGTGGTCACCGGCGGCGGAGGGGTGCTTTGCAGCACCATGGCCAAGGCTTTGGCCGAGTGCGGCGCTGCCGTGGCCGTGGCTGATCTGCGCCTCGAGGCGGCGGAGAAAACCGCGCAGGAAATCCGGGCATCTGGCGGCAAAGCCATGGCGGTGGCCTGCAACGTGCTGGATCGAGCCAGCCTCGACGCGGCCAATCTGGCGATCGAGAAGCAGCTGGGCCCGGTGGACATCCTGCTCAACGGCGCCGGCGGCAACCACCCCAAGGGCACCACCTCCATGGAGTACCTGAATCCGGACGATCTGCTCAAGGAGAACAAGGACATCGTGACGTTCTACGATCTCGACCCCAAGGGGATCGAGTTCGTGTTCAACCTGAACTTCATCGGCACGCTGCTCCCCACGCAGGCCTTCACGCGCCAGATGGCGCTGCGGCGCAAGGGCGCGATCATCAACATCTCCTCCATGAACGCCTTCAAGCCGCTCACCAAGATCCCGGCCTACAGCGGCGCCAAGGCGGCGGTGAGCAACTTCACGCTCTGGATGGCCGTGCACATGGCCAAGGCCGGCATCCGCGTGAATGCGATCGCGCCGGGATTCTTCCTGGCCGACCAGAATCGCGCGCTGCTGACCAAGCCGGACGGCTCGCTCACGCCGCGCGGGCAGACCATCATGGCGCATACGCCCATGGGGCGTTTCGGCGACCCCCGGGATCTTCTGGGCGCACTGCTGTGGCTGGTGTCGGAAGAAGGCGCCGCTTTTGTGACCGGCGTGGTCGTGCCCGTGGACGGCGGGTTCTCCGCATTCAGCGGCGTGTAAATTCGCCTGCCGGCGAATTTACTCGTGACCCGGGCCGCGGGCCCGGGTATCTTTTTTGCCCGCACATCGTGGCGCGGGCGCGCACACCCCTTCCTTTCTGGTCGCCACGGATAACGAAATGGAGGGCGAGCGTCCTCGCGAGCCGACATGCGCGGGATGGTTGACGCCTGGCCGCGGGTTGCGTATATTGGTGCTGGCTAGTCGGACTAGTCAGATCGGAGGCCGCATGAAGGCGACATGGGCATTGCAGGATGCGAAGAGCCGCTTCAGCGAAGTCGTGGAGGACGCATTGCACAAGGGGCCGCAGTGGGTGACGCGGCGGGGCGTTGATGCCGTCGTGATCGTTTCGGCCCGCGACTTCCGCAAGGCATCGACGGGCGGGGGATCGCTGGTGCGCTTCTTCCGGGAGTCACCCCTTTGCGGTGCAGATCTGGACTTGACCAGGGTCAAGGATGCTCCCCGGAAGGTGGACCTGTGAACTACCTGTTGGACACCTGCGTGATCTCCGAGTTGATCCGCCCGCGTCCGGAGGGATGCGTGGTGGCGTGGTTGGAAGGGATACAGGAGGGAAATCTCTTCCTCTCCGTGCTGACGCTTGGCGAGCTGCACAAGGGGGTGGCACGCCTGCAGGCGGGTGCGCGGCGCCAGAAACTGGAACAGTGGTTGGCCGTGGATATTCGTGAGCGGTTCGCCGGCCGATTGGTCCCTCTGGACGAAGAGACGCTGGTGACGTGGGGACAGATCGTGGGTGCCGGCGAGCGGCAGGGCAAACTCTGGCCGCTGATGGATAGCCTGATGGCTGCATCCGCAATCGCCAACCGCCTGACACTGGTCACGCGCAACACAGGCGACGTGCAGGGGATCGGCGCCGAGATCATGGACCCGTGGCAGGTGCACAGATGAGACCGGTGCAAAGGGTTGCCTTGCTCGTGGAACATTACCTGGAGGCGAAAACGCATGGCGGGGTCAGCCCGTCCCGCATGCCCGCGCCCCGGCCGGTCGCAGCCACCACCGGTTCGGTGGAGCGCACAACCGCCGGGGATGAAGAGATCCTCTTTCGCTGACCCGGATGGCTGCCACACGTCGGCCTCGCAACTGCCTTTCCTGTCGCCGCGAAACCTCCAACTCGCCCTCAACACCTCAATCGCTTGCGGAGCGCTGCATTGACGCCGTCGCTGCGGCACGTTATCTTTGCCGTTTCAATTCAACTTGCAAGGAGCATGGATTCATGAGCGATATGAAAGCTGACATCGGCCTGGTGGGGCTGGCTGTGATGGGCGAGAACCTGGTGCTGAACATGGAGAGCAAGGGCTTCACCGTGGCGTGCTTCAACCGCACCGTCGAGAAGGTGGACGCCTTTGTGAACGGCCGCGGCAAGGGCAAGAAGTTCATCGGCTGCCATACGGTCCAGGAGCTGGCTGCCAGCCTCAAGCCGCCGCGCCGGATCATGATCATGGTCAAGGCCGGCAAGGCCGTGGACGAGACCATGGACGCCATCATCCCGCACCTGTCGCCCGGCGACATCCTGATCGACGGCGGCAACAGCTACTACCCGGACACGGTGCGACGCACCCGGGCCATGGCCGACAAGGGGCTGCGCTTCATCGGCACCGGCGTCTCGGGCGGCGAGGAGGGCGCGCTCAAGGGGCCGGCCATCATGCCCGGCGGCGACCCGTCCGCGTGGCCGTTTGTGAAGGACATCTTCCAGGCGATCGCCGCCAAGGTGGACGATGGCTCGCCCTGCTGCGCCTGGATGGGCAGCGACGGTGCCGGCCATTTCGTGAAGATGGTGCACAACGGCATCGAGTACGGCGACATGCAGCTCATCTGCGAGGCCTACGACCTGATGTCGCGCGGCCTCGGCATGACCGCACCCGAGATCCAGAAGGTCTTCGCCGAGTGGAGCCAGGGCGAGCTCAGCAGCTACCTGATCGACATCACGGCCGACATCCTGAGCAAGACCGACGACCTCGGCACCGGCCAGCCGGTCGTGGACCTGATCCTCGACACCGCCGGCCAGAAGGGGACCGGCAAGTGGACCTCCCAGGCCGGGCTCGACCTGGGCATCGGCATCCCGCAGATCGCCGAGGCGGTTTTTGCGCGCTGCCTCTCCGCCATCAAGGACGAGCGCGTGGCCGCCTCGAAGAAGCTGCGCGGCCCCAAGGCCCGGTTCAAGGGGGATCGCGCTGCGTTTCTGGCGCAATTGCAGGCCGCGGTCTATGCGGCCAAGATCTGCTCGTACGCGCAGGGGTATCAGCTGCTGCGCGCCGCATCCGGGGAGTTCAAGTGGACCCTCAACTACGGCGAGATCGCCCTGGTCTGGCGCAACGGCTGCATCATCCGCGCGCAGTTTCTCGGCAAGATCAAGGAGGCGTTCGACAAGAAGCCCAAGCTGGCCAACCTGCTGCTGGATCCATACTTCCGCAAGGTCGTGGGCAAGGCGCAGAGCCCGTGGCGCGCCGTGATCAAGAAGGCCGTGAGCATGGGGATTCCCGTGCCGGCCATGGGCACAGCGCTCAACTACTACGACTCCTACCGCAGCGAACGCCTGCCGGCCAACCTGCTGCAGGCGCAGCGCGACTACTTCGGCGCGCACACCTATGAGCGCCTGGACAAGCCGCGCGGCCAGTTCTTCCACTACATCTGGACCGAGAGCGGCGGCACGACGGCGGCCTCCACCTATACGGTCTAG
>JBAWXQ010000065.1:0-14232 GCA_037144015.1 bacterium | reverse complement strand
TACAAACTTGTCCGCGAGGAACTTCCGAGCCGCGAAACATTCTTCCAGCACGTCACTTCAGCAATTCTCAATATGGGGCGGCGTCCGCCGCCCCATATTGAGAATTGCTGGACAGGCTGCCAGTCGCCTTGCGCACAGCCGTATGCATGCGTTATAGTGAACGCAACTCGACGCCGCCATAGCCGCAGGACTTTTTAAATGCCCGACGACAAACAGACCAGCAGTGTGCATGCCCAGACGCTTGTCCTGTCGCACGATGCGGTTGCCGGGACGCTGCGGGTGCGCAGAACCAAGCTGCTGGTCGTGAGCGGCACGCTGCAGGGGCGCGAATACATCATCAACAAGCCGCACTTCACGCTCGGCTCCGGGGCGCACAACGATCTGGTGCTTGAGGATTCAACCATATCCAAGCGCCACTGCGAGATTTCGGTCGACGGCGACGGCTACCTGGTCCGCGATCTCGAAAGCACCAACGGCACCCACATTCAGGGCGTAAAGGTGTCGTCCGCCTACCTCACCCCCGGCGCGGAAATTCAGCTCGGCAAGACGCGCCTGGTCTTCTGTCCCCTCCCTGAGGCGAACGACATCCCGCTTAGCCGCAACGAAAATTTCGGCGCCATGATCGGCCGCAGCATGGCCATGCGCCGCGTCTTCTACCTGGCGGAGACGTATTCACCTACGGAAGCCACGGTCATGATCACCGGCGAGACCGGCACCGGCAAGGAGATCCTGGCCGAGGAGATCCACCGGCACAGCTCGCGCCGCGACAAGCCGTTCATCGTCATCGACTGCGCCGCCATGGCCAAGGACCTGATCGAAAGCGAGCTGTTCGGTCACGTCAAGGGCGCCTTCACCAGCGCCAATGCGGACCGCGAAGGCGCGTTCGAGCTGGCGGATGGCGGCACCGTGTTTCTCGACGAGATCGGCGACCTCAGCCCCGAGCTCCAGCCCAAGCTGCTGCGCGTGCTGGAGAAGCGCGAGATCCGCCGCGTGGGCGAGAACCGCATCCGCAAGATCGACGTCCGCATCATCTGCGCCACCAACCGCATGCTGGCCACGGAGGTCAACGAGGGGCGCTTCCGCGAGGACCTGTACTACCGCCTGTCGGTTGTGCAGATGGAGCTGCCGCCGCTGCGCCGCCGCCGCGACGATGTCGCCCTGCTGGTGAAGAAGTTCCTGGTCGACCTGCACGGCCCCACGGCCATGGAATCGATTGCCGACTTCGACCGCACCATGGATGTGCTCAAGCGGCACGACTGGCCGGGCAACGTGCGCGAGCTGCGCAACCTGATCGAGGTCGCGTTCTACAGCGAACACCGCCCGCTGGACCTCAGCGCCTTCCTGAGCTTCGGCCGCCTGCGCGCCGGGCGCAAGGATGAGCCCAGCGCCTCGTATGCCACGGACAAGCCGTTCAAGGACGCCAAAAGCGAGCTGATCGAAGGGTTCGAGAAAGCCTACCTGCTGGACCTGCTGGCGCGCAACCACGCCAACATCTCGCGCTCGGCCCGCGAGGCCGGCATCGAGCGTGCCTATTTACAGCGATTAATCAAGAAATACGGCTTGAAATAGAGTTCGCGGCGCGAAATCTACTACACATCAAACCTGGCGCTGACGCGCGTGTTGATCTCCTTCGCGCACGACGTGGCGGCGATTCCCTTCGGCGTGATCTCAGGCACGGATACGAATACGCCCGGGCTCCACGATCCAGAGGTCGCCGTTGACCGGCAGGCTGCGGAGCGCCTGCGCGAGCTGCTGCGCCAGCGCAAGCAGCAACTCCAACGTTGGCCGTGCGGGCAGGCGCAAGACGACAATGCCGCAAGCCGCCGGATCAAAACGCACGGGGTCAGCGAAGTCGAGATCGAGCGTCACGAGGATGCGTTGCTCGCGGCAGCAAACGCAGTAAATGGCGTCATCATTCGCCCCCGCCAGACCCTCCTGAAACACGGTCTCGACATCGTGTCCGGCCTCACGAAGCAATCCGGCAACGCGCCCACCGAGATTCTCGTCGAGTTTGAGCTTCATGCGGGCAAGTCCACAAATCGGTCCCGCGACACGGCTGCGCCGTAGGCCAGCGCTGCCAGAATGTCCTCCTGCGTGAGTTCCGGATACTCCTGCAGAATCTCCGCGGCCGTCATGCCCCCGGCCAGGAGATCGAGCAGAAGTGCCACCCAGATCCGCGTGCCGCGAACACAAGGCCTGCCAAAACAGATCCGCGGGTCCACAGAAATCCGGCGCAGCAAGTCATCCTTGACGGCTCGCGCACCCGGTCGAACTTCATAGGCCACCGCCGGCTCGCGCACCACCGCCGGGCGCCGGGCGTTTCCCGACACAGCCGTCCCCTCCTCAATCCGTACCGCCGCATTGAGTATGCCGATAACCTCCCTGTTCAAACTCCGGTTGTTGTCCTTGGCCCGGGCCTTGAGCGCCTGATGCGTCCGGGAGGGAACATCCTTGAGAGTAATCGAGCGCATGGCACAACCATAATACATTCATTTCGATTGTCAAGGGGCGACAACCACACCTTCCCGGCGCTCGTTGTGCCCGCGCAAAAGAGACATGCTCACTCCGCCGGACGCAGGTCCACCACCTGCATCTCCAGCGAGGATTGTCCGCCGTAGGTGTTCTCGTGCAGTTCGAAGACCGCATCGAGCGGGCCGGTGCCGGCCGCTGTGACGGCATCCGCCAGCTTTCCCATCTTGAACCACACGCCGCGGATCGTTGTGGCACCCGCGCAAAACGACAGCTTCAGGTGCTCCCCGCCCCCGCCGACCGGCTGCGGCCGCCCTTCCAGGCGCAGGCCGCGCATCCCCCAGCGCGGGCGGCCGTGCCCTTCGCCAAACGGCTCCAGCCGCTGCACGTCCTGCCAGAGGCCGGGGCCAATGTCCGCAGGCGTCAGCCAGCCATCCACCAGCAGTTCCGGACGTGAATCGCCGCTGCCGCGCTGCGCGGCGCAGGCGGCCGCAAATTGACGGCGGAACTCGTCCAGGGCGCCCGGCTTCAACTGCAGGCCGGCGGCGCGCGGGTGTCCGCCAAACCCCTTCAGCAGCGGTGCGCAGGCGGTCAAGGCGGCCACCACGTTGTCGCCGCGGCCGCCGCGCACCGACCCGCGCCCGCCGCCATCCGAATCCAGCGCAATCACAACTGCCGGAAGATTCCAGGCGTCGGTCAGCCTCGCGGCCACAATCCCGATGGTGCCGACGTGCCAGCCGGTCCCTGCCACCACCACGGCGCCCGCCGGCGGCACGCCCTGCAGCTGGCTGGCGGCCTCCGCGACCAGCTTGCTCTCCACGCCGCGCCGCTCGGCGTTCAGCGCTTCCAGCTCAACCGCCAGCCCCATGGCCGCATCCCACTCGGTGGCGTGCAGCAGCCGCACCGCAGGCCAGCCGGTGCGCATGCGGCCGGCGGCATTGAGGCGCGGCCCGAGCATGAATGCCAGATGGTGGCTGGTCAGCGGGCCGATCACGCCGGCCCGGGTCACCAGCGCCTTCAGTCCCATGCGCGGGCGCCGCGCCAGCGCCGCCAGCCCCGCGGCAACCAGGATGCGGTTCTCGCCCTTCAGCGGCACCACATCGGCCACCGTGGCCACAGCCACGGCATCCAGCCAGGTGCGGATGTCGCAGGTCGCGGCGGCAGGGTGCCCGTTGTCACGGCCCGATTTCAACAGCGCATGCGCCAGCTTGAAGGCCACGCCGGCGCCGCACAGGTGCTCCGCGCCGGGCGTGGCGCCGAGTCGCGGATTGATCAGCACCTGCGCCGCCGGCAGCTGCTCCGACGGCTCATGGTGGTCGGTCACAATCACGTCCACGCCGGACGCCCGGGCCCGGGCAACCTCGGCCACGGAGTTGATGCCGCAATCCACGGTCACCAGCAGCCGCGCCGGATGCTCGCGCAGGCAGCGCTCCAGCGCCGCGCCGGTGAGGCCATACCCCTCGGTGATACGGTCGGGAAGAAAGGCTTCGACGCAGCCGCCGAGGGTGAGAATGATATCGGTCAACAGGGCCGTGGCCGTGACGCCATCGGCATCGAAGTCGCCAAACACCACGATGGGCTCGTGATCCTCGATGGCCTGCCAGATCCGCCGGGCCGCGTCAGCCATACCGGGAAAAGCCAGCGGATCTCCCAGGTGCAGCAGGCGCGGATCGAGGAAGCGAGCGACCGCGACGGGATCGCAGTGCCCGCGCGCGCCCAAAACACCGGCCACAGGGAGGGAAAGATCAAACCGGGCGGCCAGGTCATCCGCAGCCGCGCTGTCCACCGGCACGCTCGTCCATTGGAAGCGGGGAAGCGTGTGCATGGATTGTCCCGTGTCCAGCGATCGGTGATCGGTGGTCGGTGGTCGGTGATCGGTTCGTTCCGCGAATGCGGCTTTGACTTCAAAAATCGGCATTGGACATTCGTCAATCTGCGGTTCGCAGGTTGTCGATCTGTACCCCGTGCCAGGCCTCGCCAGGGACGGCTTCGGCCGACGGAGCACGGCTCACCGGCAACGGATCCCCTTGCAGGCAACCACCGCGTTCACCGACATGGCCCGTGTCACTTCTTCACCACCGGCGCGCCCATGACCGGGCGGCGGCCGCGGTGCCAGGCCAGCGTGACCGGCGTGGCGACATAGACGGTTGAGTAGATGCCCACGACCATGCCGATCAGCATGCAGAAGGCAAAGTCGTTGATCGCGCCGCCGCCAAAGATGAAGAGCGCCAGCGTGACCAGCGTCACGGTCACGTGCGTCAGCACGGTGCGCGCCAAGGTCTGGTTGATGCTCAGGTTGCAGATCTCGACGAAGGAGCGGCGCGGGTCGAGCTTCAGGTTTTCGCGGATGCGGTCCATGATCACGATCGTATCGTTCACGGAGTAGCCGATGATGGTCAGCAGCGCGGCCACGATCGTCAGGCTCACCTGCCGGTCGAAGATGCAGTAGACGCCGAGCGTGAAGAGCGCGTCGTGGAACAGCGACACGATCGCGCCCAGCGCAAAGCCGAACTCAAACCGGATCGTCAGGTAGATCAGCATGCCGACGAGCGAGAAAAGGATGGCATACATGCCGGCCCTGGCCAGGTCCGCGCTGACCTGCCTGCCGATTCCCTCCTCGCCGAGGAGATTGAAACCGCCGGCGGGGACGCATTTTCGGAGTTCCGCCTCGACGAGTTTGCCCACGTCCCGGTTCTTGTCCGTGACCTGGGAGGTCTTGATCTGCAGCATGCTGTCGGAACCGTCCAGCGCGGTCTGGTACTGGGCCAGCGCGTCCGGCACGCCGGCGGCATCGGTGGCCTTCTTGACCGTCTCCAGGTCCGCCTTCTGCTGGAAGGCGTAGGTCAGCGTCGTGCCGCCGGTGAAGTCCACGGCCAGCACCCGCTTGGGGTCGTCCATGAGCCGGAAGGCGAAGATCGTGAAGGTGATGACAATCACCGCGGTGGAGAAGAGGAAGACGATCTTGCGGGGCCCCATGAAGTCGATGGTGGTCTCCTTGATCCAGCGCATCATCTTGAAGGCCGTGGTGCGCGTCTCGGAGGCGGTGGCGTCGAAGATCAGGCGCGTCAGCACAAGGGCCGTGTACATGCTCACGATGATGCCGGCCACCAGGGTGATGGCGTAGCCGCGCACCGGCCCGGAGCCGAAGATGAACAGGATCACGCCGGTGAGGATGGCGCAGACGTTGGAGTCGAAAATCGCCGAGAAGGCGCGGTCATACCCGGCGGCAATGGCGACACGCAGCGACTTGCCGGCCAGGAACTCCTCGCGCATGCGCTCAAAAATCAGCACGTTGGCGTCCACGGCCATGCCGATGGTCAGCACGATGCCGGCAATGCCGGGCATGGTCAGCACGGGCAGCTGCAGGATGCTGCCGCCGCCGCCGCCGCCGCTGCGGTCAAACACGCTCAGGATGCCGGCGGTCAGCAGCATGCCGGTCGGCAGCAGGATGATGTCCGTCAGCAGCGCGATGTTGGCCACCAAGCCGCAGTACATGTAGTAGACCAGCATGAACAGGATGACAAAAACGCAGCCGATGATGGCGGCCCGGACGCCGCTGTGGATGGCATTTTCGCCCAGCGAGGCGCCGACGATGTTGCGCTGGATGATCTTGACCGGCGCCGGGAGCGTGCCGCAGTTCAGCACGTCGCGCAGGCGGCGGGCCTCCTCGAGGGTGAACGCGCCCGAGATCACGCAGCCGCTCATCACGCCCGAGATGCGCTCGCGCTTCTCGTTCAGGACCGGGGCGCTGTAGAGCGTGTTATCAAGCACGATCGCCATGTGCCGCCCGGCGAACTCGTTGAACAGGTAGGCCATGCGCTCGCCGCCGGCGCGCTTCAGGGTGATCGAGATCTGGTGGCCGCCGGTCATGGTGTCGAGCTCTTCATGCGCGCGGGACAGGGTCTCGCCCGTCATCTCGGCCTTGCGGCGCACAAAATACGGCCGGTAGACAATCCGCCGGGCCTTGCCGCCGGCCTCCTTGACAAACTCCTTCTCGAGCATGAACTCGTAGGCCGGGTCCGACACCTCGAACATTCCCAGGCGCCGCGAATAGCCCGGGTCCTTGCGCAGCTCCTTGAGCTTGTCCACGCTGAGCGGCTCGTAGCAGTTGTCGCCCTCGGGAGAGAGACGGAACCCCTCGGGCGCCTTGACCGCTGTGCCGAAAAGCTTCCGGACCATTTCGCTGTTGTTTTTGTGCACGAGCCGGAACTGGAGGAAGGCCGCGCTCTTGATCAGCTCTTCGGCATCCTCGCGCTGCTTCTGGTCGGCGCCCGGAAGCTGGATCGTAATGCGGTGGTCCTTGCCGGCGGCAATCACCGGCTCGTTGACGCCCAGCTTGTCCACGCGGTTGCGCAGCACCTCCAGCACGCGCCCGTCGGCATCCTTCAGGGCGCGCTCAACCTCGACATCGAGATCCGCCTCCGGGATTTCGCCGACATTGTTGCGCGCCGCAAGCATCTTCTCGCGGAGGATCCTGCGCAGCTCCTCCTGGTCGATCTGCACCGTGAAGCTGGTGCCGCCCTGCAGGTCGAGCCCCAGGCGGATCTTCCCCTGCCGGACGATGCTGCCGGTGGCGTCGCGCACCGGCATGGGCGGCCAGATCACGACCACCGAAAAAATGGTGATCAGCGCGAAAATCATCCAACTAAAAAGCGTCTTCCTGTCCATAGTCCGACTCCTGACGTCCGTCTTCCGTTTTCCGTCCTCAGTCTTCCATCTGCCGTCTGCGTCTCCGCTACGGCTGATGGTCAAGAGCGGCGGCCTCTCCGTCCTTCAGCACGCGGCTCACGGCGCCGCGCGCGACTTCGATGCGCACCCCGTTGGCGATCTCGATCAGAAAGGTGAACGGCCGGCACTCGGAGATCGTGCCGACGAGCCCGCCGGCAAAGATCACGCGCTGCCCGGCGCGCAGCTCGGCGATCAACTTCTGCCGATCCTTCTCCTTGCGCTGCTGCGGGCGGATCATCAAGAAGTAGAAGATGCCGAACACCAGCACCATCGTGACGAGCATGGGCATCATGCTTTGGGACTGCGCCTGCGCCAGAAAAACGGGCATTGTTGTCTGCATGTCAACTCTCTCCGGAGCCTGCGCCCCGCTGTTCCTGTCTCTTGGCGGCGAATTCGCGCCGCCACGTCTCGAATGCCCCGGCGGCAATCGCCGCCCGCATTTCCCTGAAAAAACCCATGTAGCAATGGACGTTGTGGATCGTCAGGAGCCGCACGCCAAGAATCTCGCCCACGTTCAGCAGATGGCGGATGTAGGCGCGGCTGAAATGCCGGCAGGCATAGCAGCCACACCCCTCCTCCACCGGGCGCGTGTCGAGCTTGTACTCGCCCGCCTTGACCGGAAAGGAGCCGTGCCGTGTGAACGCCGTGCCGTTGCGCGCATGCCGGGTCGGCATGACGCAGTCGAACATGTCCACACCGCACGCCACCGACGCCACCATCTGCCCGAAATCTCCCAGCCCCATCACGTAGCGGGGCCGGGCCACAGGCAAATGACGCACGCCATCGTCAATCTCGCGCAACAGCACAGGCTCGGGCTCGCCGACGCTGACCCCGCCGACGGCATACCCGTCGAACCCGATCGCAACCAGTTCGCGCGCACAGCGTTCCCGCAGCGGCGCATACTCGCCGCCCTGGACAATGCCGAAAACCAGTTGGCCCGGCGCACGGGCCTGCCGTTTACACAAGGCCGCCCATGATAGGGTCTTGTCCACGGCCTGACAAGCCGTTTGTGGGTCGCAGGGATAGGGCGGACATTCGTCGAGACACATGGCGATATCCGACCCCAGGCCGCGCTGGATGGCCATGGCCTCGGCCGGGCCCAGAAAAAACTTGGTGCCGTCGATGTGCGACTGGAACTCAACCCCGCCGGGCCGCACTTTGCGCAGGTTGGCCAGGCTGAAGACCTGGAACCCGCCGCTGTCGGTCAGGATCGGACCGCCCCACCCCATGAACCGGTGCAGCCCGCCGCAGGCCTCCACGATCGACACCCCCGGGCGAAGCATCAGGTGGTAGGTGTTGCCCAGAATGACCTGCACGCCGTTCTCCGTCAGGTCGCGCGGTTCCAGCGTCTTGACCGTCCCCTGCGTGCCAACCGGCATGAAGACCGGCGTCTCGATGGGCCCGTGCGCGGTCCAAAGCCGCCCTGTCCGCGCGCCGGAGGAGGCGTCGGCGTGAAGAATCTCGAAGGTGCCGGGGGGCGGGGTGGTTTGCGGAGTGGTCATTCGTTGGGGGTCAGGGGTCGGGGTCAGGTGGAGGGTGGCGGGTGGCGGGTGGCGGGTGGCGAGGGTGAAGGATGAAAAAAAGCAGAATATCAAAACAGGAAACCCGAATGTAAAAGTTTTTTGGTAGTCGGTTAGCGATGACAGCAAGTTCCCGCGCTTCGTCGCACACTTCGTCCCACACTTTGTCGCCAACCCATTACGTTTTTCGCTGCGTGACGAAGACCGAAAAGGCGCTCACGACTCACGGCCTACTTGGCCGACACGCCCACCCGCAGCACAGGCAGCACATCCTGCCCGAGGTAGGTGTCGAGGTCAAACAGCGCAAACCCCGGGCAGTTGGCTTCGCGCACCATCCGGATCTGGTCGATGACCTGCGCGGAACTCAGGCGGCTTTCCGCGGCCGTCACGCCGATTCCCGGAAGCATATGCTTGCGCAGCCAGCGGGCGCGCGTCTGGTTGCCGACCAGTTCCGCGAACCGCGCCGGATCCTCGGTATAGTCCATGGGCAGCAGGTAGTCGATGATTCCGGTGCGCAGCCACGCCTCCCAATCCTGCCCGACCGCATCCACGCAGGAGGGGTATTTTCCGTAGACTGCCGCGGTCAGAAGTTTTTCCCGTCCTTCTCTCCGCAGCATGCTGCGCACGTCAGCGACCAGGTCGGTCACACGGTCGCAGCGCCAGCGCACAAGCTCTGCCCGCCGCGGGCCGCTTTTCACCTCGGCCGGCCAGTCGGGGGACTTCCGCCCGGTGGCGTCTTCGAACCGTCTTCGGACCGTGGGCCCGAGGCTGCCGACGAAATCAGGGTAGCGCACAAAGTCGAGATGGATGCCGTCCACGCTGTAGTTGGTCGCAAGTTCGCGCGCCGCCTGCACCAGCAGCGCACGCACTTCGGGCACGGCCGGATCCAGCCAGCGACGTTCGCGGCCATCCTCCCCGGTCAGCAGCCACCCCCTGCTGCGGAAGATGGCCATGCGGTCCTCGGTGCACATCTCCGTGCAGAAGCAAAAGAGCCACGCGTGCACCCGCAGGCCGCGCGGCCGGGCCGCGGCCAGGCAGGCCGCCAGCTGGTCTCCCTGCTCCTGAAAGACGCGCGACGGCGGCAGCACGTTGCTGCGGAAGTGGGAGAAGCCCGCGCCGCCCACGCACAGGTAGAGGTCGGAAATCCCGCTCTCCTTCAGCAGCTGGCAGGTGCGGTTCCAGTCGCCCGGATAGAGCCCCATGCCGGAATGGTCCCAGACTGCGCGGATCTCGCCGCTGCGCGGAGCCTGCATCCAGCCATAGGCCAGCTCCATCTGGCGCCGCAGGTTTCCGGCCTGCTGCCAGGCGGCAAACCCCTTCCCCTCGCGCCGTGCGCGCATGGCCGCCTGGTCTGCCTCAATCGCGGCTTTGGCCGTGGCCAGCACCACGGCCCGGCGCTGCACATCCTCCACGAGCCGGGCCTGCGCCGCAATGCTGGCCGGGCCGCGGAATGACCCGGTGAGCCGTGCGGCCGCCAGCTTCCGATCCGCCGCCACCGTCCACAGCGACGGATCGCACGAAGCGGCCAGCGCCAGCAGCAGCTGCGCCTTGGCGTCGACATCGCCATCCGCCAGCAGCACATGCGTCATCCAGTAGCCGTTCCGGCACACCAGCCACGCCGGCTCCGCCGTGCGCTGCCCGGCGCGGTCCTCCCACCAGGCCAGCACCTGCGAGGCGCCGTTCACCGGCTTGACCAGGAACAAATTCGGCGACGTCTGCAGCACGGTCTCCGGAACCCCCTGCGGACGCGCGGCTTCGAAGCGCATCCGCGACCAGCGGCCGCTGCTGTCGCCCCGGACATACGCGCCAATCTGAACGCCCATCAGGTCAGCCAGCCCCGGCGACATCGAGTAGCAGACGATCAGCCGCCCGCCGCCCTTCACGTACTGGCGCAGCGCGGCCAGCTGGGCTGGCGTGGGATTCGCGCACTGGATCAGCACGGCCACGCGCGAACCGGGAAGCAGGTCGGCCAGGCGCGTGTCGCCGCCCAGCGTGGCATCGACGCCCGCCTCGCGGTACCAGCGAAAGGCGTGCCGCGCCAGGGCGAGCGCAAACCCCCGCTCCGCCGGCGCCACGGACTCCTCGCCGTGCACGATCACGACCTGATTCGACACGGGCGCGGCGCACGCAGGGCCCGCGCAGGCCAGCACCAAGGCGGCCGCCAAAATCTGAAGCCTGTAGCCCATTTATCCCTCAAGTCCGGAAACGTCCTGCCCAAGGCGGGCGTCAGCCCGCAACCCAACGAATGAACACGTCAAGGACACCGAGAGCACAGAGAAGACAGAGACCACAGAGGAATTTCTTTTCGCAGTCGGCTTCCCGGCCCAGGCAACCAGAAACTGACTCTGTGCTCTCATATGATCCCGGTGCCCTCTGTGTCCTTGCCGTTGCATAAATAGGATGCGACGCAAATGCATGTTACGACGGAACGATCTAAATAATCAGGCCATCAGTTTCCGGGGACGCCGTGCCGCTGTCAAGCCCCGACGCAGGGCAACCCAAATCTACGGCTAAGTACACGCCGTCATAATTGCGATGACGCATCGTTCGTCCTCGTCCGTCGTCCTCGTTCTCGAAATCCCCCCGCCGGAGGGGTTACGATGGCCGCAGCGGGTTTGTTTCGAGGACGACGGACGAGAACGAGGACGAGGACGATCATACGTCACCGAATTATCCACCGTGTGTACTCAGAACGACCGGTCTCTTCGCGAACCCGCCTTTATCACAACGCCCGCCTGGCGTCGCGGAGCTCCGCCCTCCAGGATGCATCTTCACGTGCTACTCGATCACGCAATTTGGGCGGAGCGCCGCGACGCCAAGCGGGCAAGGGGCAAAAGGGTCGTTCAAAGATGACGAGTCGTCCTTAGCCGTAAATATAAGGGCACGCTCCGGCCTTGCGCCGGAAAGCTCCAGCCGCTATGTTTCCGCTGCTATGAAGTGGCAGGTGATCTATCTTCGGCCGCGGCTGGAAAAGAAAACGGCGGAAGTTTGCCGGATCAGCGGCATTTCGCACTATCTCCCGCTCCGCGCCCGGACCCGAACCTATCAGCGCCGCCAGGTGACCACGGAGATTCCCGTCTTCCCCGGCTATCTCTTCGCGGCCCTTGACGTGCAGCACAAGCTGACCCTGCAGAAGACCAACCATGTGCTGCGGTTCCTCATGCCCAGCCGCCCCTACCGCATGCTCCGCCAGCTGGTTCAGGTGCGGCGCGCCCTGCGGGTAGATCCCGAGCTGCGCCCTGTGCGGATGCTCGCCGCCGGCACGCGTGTGCGCATCGTGGCCGGACCGTTCCAGGGGATTGAGGGCGTGGTGGCGCGCCTGGCCACCACCATGCGCGTATGCCTGACCGTGGAAATGCTGGGCCAGTGCCTGGCCGTACAGGCCAGCCGTGAACAGGTCGAGACCCTGGGTTGACCTGCGCCCGCGCGATGGGTATCCTGCATAAGACCCCGGCGAACCCGCGCCGGGATGGAGAATGCCGAACATGACAACCGCTTCCAAGCCGCCCCGGAGCTTCGTTTCAACGGTCGTGCAGAACCTGCCGAAGTCCGGCATCCGCGACTTTTTCGACATCGTCGCCAACCGCAAGGACATCATCAGCCTCGGCATCGGCGAGCCGGACTTCATCACCCCCGCGCACATCCGCGAGGTGGCCATCCGGGCGATCCAGGACGGCGCCACGAAATACACCGCCAACCTCGGCATGCCCGAGCTGCGACAGGCCATCGCCTCGTACGTGGCCGGCTCGTTCCACGTGTCCTACGACTGGAAGACCGAAATCCTCGTCTCCGTCGGCGTGAGCGAGGCGCTGGACCTGGCCATCCGCGCCGTGGTGGAGACCGGCGACGAGGTGCTCTACCACGAACCCTGCTTCGTGGCCTACGCCCCGCTGATCCGCATGTCGCACGCCGTGCCGGTGCCGGTGGAAACCCGCGCCGCGGACGGGTTCCGCCTGCGCCTGGAGGCGCTCGAGGCCCGGGTCACGCCCCGCAGCCGCGTGCTGCTGCTGAACTTCCCGACCAACCCCACGGGCGCCGCGCTGCGGCGTGCGGATGTCGAGACCCTGGCCGCGTTTGCCATCCGGCACGACCTGCTGGTGATCACGGACGACGTCTACTCCGAGCTGACCTACGACGGCGAGCGCATCTCCATCGTCGCCATGCCCGGCATGAAGGAGCGCACCATCTTTCTCAACGGCTTCTCCAAGGCCTGGGCCATGACCGGGTTCCGCCTCGGGTTCGCCTGCGCGCCGGCCGGCCTGATCGAAGCCATGATGAAGATTCACCAGTACGGCATGATGAGCGCCCCGACCATCAGCCAGATCGCCGGCATCCAGGCGATCCAGCACGGCGACGCCGACATCGCGGAGATGCGCGAATCCTACCGCCGGCGCCGCGACTTCATCTGCGGCGCGCTGAACGAAATGGGGCTCGCCTGCCACGTGCCGGAAGGCGCCTTCTACGTCTTCCCCTCCATCCAGTCCACCGGCCTGACCTCGAAGGATTTCGCCATGCGCCTGATCCACGAGGAGAGCGTGGCCTGCGTGCCGGGCAACGCCTTCGGCGCCTGCGGCGAGGGGTTCCTCCGCTGCTGCTACGCCACGAGCATGGAACAACTCCAGGAAGCCATGACGCGCATGGCGCGGTTTGTGCGGAAGGTGCGGGGATAGGCGAAAGGTCCCAATCGTCCTCGTCCGTCGTCCTCGAATCGGGAGGGGAGCAGGTGTTCATTCGAGGACGATGGACGACGGACGAGGACGATTACGAAAGTCCCGGCGGCTGATCCATGAACGAGTTCTTCGAAGGCTAAATGGTTTAGCGGCGACGCGGGTTGCCAACAAGGGGCATCGTGAACGACAAGGCAAGTTCTCCGCGTCCTCGTCCTCGTCCTCGTCCGTCGTCATCGAAAACATCTTTGCCCATTTCTTCGAGGACGACGGACGGGGACGACGGACGAGGACGTTTGGGCGCGGTTGCCCTTTCGGCAGCATTTCATGCGCATTTCATGGGGCAGGCCCTTCGCGAGGCGGCGCGCGCCGCGGCGGCGGGCGAAGTCCCGGCCGGGTGCGTGATCGTCGCGCGGCCGGAGAATCCGCTGGCGCCGCCCCTGTCCGCGCACGTGCTGGCGCGCGCCCACAACCAGACCGAGCTGCTCAAGGACCCGACCGCGCACGCCGAGATGATCGCCATCACGCAGGCCGCGGCCGCTGTGCGCGACTGGCGGCTAGTGGACACGATCCTCTACGTCACAAAGGAGCCCTGCCCCATGTGCGCCGGCGCCATTGTGCTGGCGCGCATCCCGGTGGTGGTCTTTGGCGTGCCGGACCCGAAGCGCGGCGGCGCCGTATCGGTCTTCAACATCCTGAACCACCCCAACCTGAACCACCGCCCCGAGGTCGTCTCCGGCGTGCTGGAAGCGGCATGCCGCGAGATCCTGCAGGGGTTCTTCCGCGAGCGCCGCTAGCAGCCTGTCGGATTTAGGTTTTGCGTCTGCACACAGTTCGTGCCGACCAGG
>JBAWXQ010000064.1:0-14654 GCA_037144015.1 bacterium | reverse complement strand
GATATTCATGCTGCGGCGGCCGGCTCGCCGGCCGAGGACAGGCATTTCTCTGTGGGCTCTGTTGTTCTCTGTGCTCTCGGTGTCCTTTTACGTTTAGCCTTACAAGCCTGCGGATTCGCGCAGGGCCTCGACGCGGTTGGTCTTTTCCCACGGGAAGACGATGCGGCCGAAGTGACCATAGTTGGATGAGAGGCGATAGTTCCATCCCGCGGGCTGGGTCAGCCCCAGGTCCTTGATCAGCATGGCCGGGCGGAAGTCGAAGATGTCGCTGTGCAGCAGGATGTTGGCGATCTTCTTCTCGTCGACTCTGGCCGTGCCGTAGGTGGAGACGTTGATGCTGAGCGGCCGGGCCACGCCGATGGCGTAGGCGACCTGGATTTCGCACTTGTCGGCCAGGCCGGCGGCCACGATGTTCTTGGCGGCGTAGCGGGCATAGTAGGCGGCTGAGCGGTCAACCTTGGACGGGTCCTTGCCGGAGAACGCGCCGCCGCCGTGCGACCCCACGCCGCCGTAGGAGTCCACGATGATCTTGCGGCCGGTGACGCCGGAGTCGGCCTGCGGCCCGCCCAGCACGAACTTGCCGGTCGGGTTGATGAAGAACTTGGTGCTGGGGCGCATCAGGCGGGTCTTGTCGAGCACGTCATGCGCCACGGCCACCAGGTCCTTGCGGATGCGCGCCAGCGGCACGTCGTCGGTCTGGTGTGAAATCACCACGGCGGTGATGGCCGTCGGGACGCCGTTTTCATGGAGGACGCTGACCTGCGCCTTGGAGTCCGGCCGCAGGTAGGCGATCTCGCCGCTCTTGCGCAGCTTGGCGAGGCGCTCGAGCAGACGGTGCGACAGCACGATCGGCGCGGGCATGAGTTCCTTGGTGGCGTTCGTGGCATAGCCGAACATCATCCCCTGGTCGCCGGCGCCCTGGTCCTCGGGCCGGGTGCGGTTGACGCCCATGGCAATGTCCGGTGACTGGCCGTGCAGGGCGCAGACATAGGTGAAGGTGTCGTAGCTGAAGTTCAGCTCCGGCCGGACATAGCCGATGTCCCTGACCACTTCCCGCGCGATGGCCTGCGGGTCGATGCGGTTCCAGTTCTTGCAGGTGATCTCGCCGGCGTTGACCACCAGGTTGCCCGTGGCCAGGGTCTCGCAGGCCACATGCGCATGAGCATCCTGCGCCAGGCAGGCGTCGAGGATCGCGTCCGAGATTTGGTCGCAAACCTTGTCCGGATGCCCCTCGGACACGGACTCGGAGGTGAACACGTGGTCGGTCAGCAGTTTGCTCATGAGTTTTTCCTGTTGTGTAAACGCCAAACAACACGCCGAAGAAAGCCCATAGAATACAGCAATGACATGCCGGGTGTCGAGATGACAATGCGGATTTGACTTCAAGAATCGGCACTGGACATTCGTCAATCTGCGGTTCGCAGGTTGTCAATCCGTACCCCGTGCCGGGCCTCGCCAGGGACGACTTCGGCCGACGGAGCACGGCCGCGTTCGCCTGTTGCCCGCTTGGCGTCGCGGAGCTCCGCGACGCCAAGCAGGCGTGCGTTTCGTGGTTCGCCAACGGGATGAAGTTCCGTCTTAGGCGAGGATTTGGGACCGGACCTTGTTTGTCGCCCAGGACCTGTAATTGAGCCTTCGCCACCCGCTGACAGCGGGTGGCTCAACTAGCAGCCGGATCGGCAGACGGTTTGTGCCTCCCCGGGGTTACGTCCGACCCCGGCTGCTAGAGGTGCGACAGCGGTGTGCGGCCGATGGCCTGCACGTTGAATCCCAGGCGGAAGAGGGCTTCGTGGTCGAGGAAGCTGCGGCCGTCGAACAGGAAGGCGGGGCGGCGCATGCTGTGCAGCAGGCGCGGGAAGTCCAGTGCCCGGTATTCCTTCCAGTCGGTGAGGAACGCCACGGCATCGGCGCCGGCGGCGGCGGCATAGGGGTCGGGCTCGAAGATCACGCGGTCGCCGAGGTCGGCCAGGTCGGTGCGGGCGTTGGCGAGCGCGCGCGGGTCGCTGACCACCACGCGGGCGTGCTCGTCCACCAGCAGCCGGGCAATGCGGATGGCCGGGCTTTCGCGCGTGTCGCCGGTGTCGGCTTTGAACGCGAACCCCAGCAGGGCGATGCGCTTGTCCGCCACGGTGTTGAACATGGCGCGCACCATGCCGCCCACGAAGCGGGCCTGCTGGTAGTCGTTGATCAGCACCACCTGCCGCCAGTAGTTCGCGACCTCGGTCAGCCCGTAGGTCTCGCACAGGTAGACCAGGTTGAGGATGTCCTTGTGGAAGCAGGAGCCGCCAAACCCGACGCCGGCCCGCAGGAACTTCGGGCCGATGCGCGCGTCCATGCCGATGGCGTGCGCGACTTCCGCCACGTTGGCCTCGGTGGCTTCGCAGAGCGCGGAGAGCGCGTTGATGGAGCTGACGCGCTGGGCCAGCATGGCGTTGGCTGCCAGCTTGGAGAGCTCGCTGGACCAGACGCTGGTGGTCAGGATGCGTTCGCGCGGCACCCAGGCGCCGTACAGTTCCGCCAGTTCCGCCACGGCCGCCTGTCCGGACGGCGTGTCGGCACCGCCGATGAGCACGCGGTCGGGGTTGGCAAGGTCGGCGATGGCCGTGCCTTCGGCCAGGAACTCGGGGTTGGAAAGGACTTCAAAGCGGACGGCGGATTCGCCCGAGTGCAGGATGCGCGACAGTGCGGCTGCGGTGCGCACCGGGAGCGTGCTCTTCTCCACCACGATGGTGTCGGACGTGGCGTGCTGCAGGATCAGCCGCGCGGTTTTTTCCCAGTACTGCAGGTCCGCGGCGCATCCGGCGCCCTGACCGAAGGTTTTGGTGGGGGTATTGACGCTGACAAAGATGATCTCCGCCTCGGCAATGCCGTGCCCGATGTCCGTCGTGAAAAAAAGGTTGCGGCCGCGGCAGGCGTTCACCACCTCGTCCAGGCCGGGCTCGTAGATCGGCAGCGTGCCGGAGTTCCAGGCCTGGATGCGCGCGGCATTGATGTCCACGACCGTGACCCGCCGGTCCGGGCACTTCAGCGCCAGCATGGCCATGGTGGGGCCGCCGACATAGCCGGCGCCGATGCAGAGGATGTTGCGTTTCATCAGGTTTTTCCGGGATGAGCAGCCTTGCGGATGGTTTCAGCTTCTGCCAGCAGGAAGGCGGCCAGGTCGCCTTGCAGGTCCGTGCGTTCCAGCCCCAGCAGGATGTTGGCCTTGATGAAGCCCAGCGTGCTGCCGATGTCGAGGCGGCGCGCATCCACGCGGCAGCCGTGAATCGGGCTTTTGTTTGCCTGCAGGCGCAGGGCGTCCGTGATCTGGATCTCCCCGTTTTTGCCGGGCTTGACCTGGTCGAGGAGCGCGAAGATGTCGGGCGTCAGGATGTAGCGGCTGGCCACGGCGAGGTTCGACGGTGCCTTTTCGGGCGCGGGCTTCTCCACGAGGTCCAGGATGCGGCAGACGCGCGCGTCAATTGGCTCCGGCGACACCACGCCGTAGCGGCTGACGCGGTCGCGCGAGACTTCCTCCAGCGCCACCACGGAGGTGCCGTACTTGCGGTGGACGTCCATCAGCTGCCTTGTGGCCGGCGGCTTGCCGCTGACGATGGTGTCGCCCAGCAGCACGGCGAACGGCTCCTCGCCGACATGGTGGCGCGCGCAGCGGATGGCATCGCCCAGGCCGAGCATCTGCTTCTGCCAGATGAAGTGGATGCTGGCGAGGCGAGAAATGCGTCGGATGGCCTCCAGTTCCCGCAGCTTTCCCTTGGCCTCCAGCTCGGCCTCCAACTCGAGGCTGCGGTCAAAATGCTCCTCGATGGCGCGCTTGCCGCGGCCGATCACCATGAGGATGTCCGTGATGCCGGAGGCCACGGCCTCCTCGACCACATACTGGATCACGGGGATATCCACCACCGGCAGCATCTCCTTGGGCTGCGACTTGGTGGCCGGGAGAAAGCGTGTGCCGAAACCGGCGGCGGGGATGACGGCTTTGCGGATCATGGGATGCCTGGGGTAGGTGGCGGGTGGAGGGTGGCGGGTGGTAGTGGCCGTGACGGCAGAGCTTACGTTTTGGAGCGGAGCGGCGATGCCGTGCAGGCGCGGGTTCGGCAGTTGTTTTGCTTTCATGCAGGATGATTTGCCCTACACAATCTGCGGCCGGAACACGACGACCTGCTGCGGCGCGAGCGCCGCCTGCAGGCGCTGGAACGTGGCGTCATCCGGGCAGACGCCGCAGATGGCGCCGCCGGAGCCGGTGAAGGCTGCGCTGGCGCCGGTGGCGCGCGCGGTGGCGACCAGGCGCAGGTTCTCCTCGCTGAGCTGGTAGAGTTGGGTGCGGCGGTCGAACCCGGCGTTCTGCAGCTCGCCCAGCTTGCGGGCATCGCGCTGCGTGATGGCCTCGCGCGCCTGGTCGGTGAGGCCGGCCCAGAAGCGCATGGCCTCCAGCACGTCCGGCTCGCCGCGGTCGAAGCGGTCGCGGATGTTGTTGTGGAAGACCTCCGACCCCTCGGACAGGTCGGTGCGGTAGGCGATGTAGAGCGGCGGGAGCAGGGCCGGGGGAATGGGCTCGTAGCGGCCGGCCCCCTGCTTTTCAAACAGCGCCTGCGCAAAATCCATGTAGACCACGCCCTGATAGACCTGCGCCACGCGGTCCTGCAGGCCGGCGGAGATGCCGAGCTCGCGGTTCTCCACGGCGCGGATCAGGTTGGCGAGCTGCGGTTTGGCGATGTCCACGCCGTAGAACTGCAGCAGCGCGCGCATGGCCGAGGTGATGATGGCGCTGGATCCGGCCAGCCCCACGAGGTGGGGAATGGTGGAGCTGTAGCGGATGGTGAAGTTGCGCCCGTGCACGGGGAGGCCGTGGCTGAGGCAGTAGTCGTAGAACGACTTGATGGTGGCTTTCAGCAGGCGGATGCCGCCGTAGTAGCCGTAGAGCCGCACGTCCTCGTGGAGGTGGCGGATGCTGCCGAAGACCGAGCCGTCGCGCGGGCTGGGAAGGATGGCCAGCTCCGGCGTCTCGTAGAGCACGGTCTCGGCGCGGAAATCGGCGAACGTGAAGGCGATGGTCTTGCCGAAATAGCCGTCGGACGGGTTGCCGATCAGGGCGGCGCGCGGATAGGCGTGTGTCTGGATGATCATTGCGTGCTAGGAGACTGTCGGACTTAGACTTTTGGTTGCGACCCGCCCCATGCCGACAGTCTCCTAGGCGTACAATGGGCCCAGGCGCTGGCAGACACGGAAATCGTCGCTGCCGAACCGGTCCCACATCGTGGGGCGGAACACATCCTCCGGGGCCACGTTCTGCATGTCCACCGGAATGCGGAGCATGGCGTTGAACGTCAGCAGATCCGCGCCGATCAGGCCGAAGGAGTTGGCATCGTGGTTGGGGCCGATGCGGCTCATGTACTCGAACGAGCTCATGCCGCGCGGGGTCCAGTACGTTTCCGGCCAGGTGGGGTCGGTGCGCGCGCTGATCTGATCCGCCACCTTTGACGGCAGTTCCACCGTGGTGCCCTCGACCACGGAGCAGGTGAGCAGGTCGCCGACCACGTTGTAGCGGTAGGCGGTGAGCGGGATTCCGCCCGGGGTGCGGTAGTGGCTGGAGAGCCCGTCGCCGGGGAAGTACTCCAGGTTGGCGGCCATGTACCGGGTGGCGGCGCCAGCCGTGGCGATGAGCGCCGCCTGCGCCTTGCGGTCCACGCGGATCGCG
This sequence comes from bacterium, assembly GCA_037144015.1. Lineage (GTDB taxonomy): Bacteria > Verrucomicrobiota > Kiritimatiellia > RFP12 > CAIWXQ01 > CAIWXQ01. Next base: position 8,959 of record JBAWXQ010000064.1, on the reverse strand, counting down.
GCATTCAGTGCCTGGATGCCGAGCTTGCGCCCGCCGGAGACCAGCTGGAACGGGTCGATGGCGTAGTCCAGCGCGCCGGCGCCGGAGTTGCGCTTGTCGATGATGCCGTTCGGGCAGATCCTGGAGACATCCACGCCCGTGGCCTGCTTGATGCTGGCCGGCGTCCAGTTGGTGCGGATGTCGGCAAAAAGCTGGGCTGCGCCGCCGGAGAGCAGGCTGGCAATGATCATGCCGATGCCGTTTTTGGCGTCGTTCTCCGTGGCCACGACCATGGGCGCGCGATAACCGTTCCAGTCGAAGGAGCTGCAGAGGATCGACTCCGTGAGGTCGAAGTTGGGATAGTAGTCGGTCCACTGGCGCTGCCCCTGCGTGCCGGCGGCAATGGCGTTGTACCCCTGCGCCTGCTCAATGTCGGCGCGAAAGCCCTGGGCGCGGCCGACGGCGGGGTCGGCGAGGCGCGGGTTGCCCACCATCAGGTCGCGCACGATGAGCGTGATCTTCACGCACTCGCGCAGCAGGTCGTCCGGGGGCAGGGGGCGCTTCCCCTTGCCGAAGCTGAACGTGAAGCGCTTCTTCATGTGCCGGAAGGCGTGCTCGAGCTCCTCGTGGTCGTAGAAGCCGGTTTCGATGCGGCCGCGCAGGCCGGCCATGTCGAACGACGCCGAGCCCATGCCGAGGTAGTGCTGCAGGGTGTTGCGGCGCAGGTCGGAGCCGATGATCCCCATGGAGACGCCGCCGATGCCGAGGTAGTTCTTGCCGCGGAGCTGGCCGGCGGCGGCGGCGCAGCGCGCGAAGCGCAGGATGCGCGCGGCCACAAAGTCGTTCAGGCGGGTCTCCTCGTCCTCGATCTCCGGGCTGTAGATGGCGAAGATCGGCCGGTTCTTCTCGTCCATGGCCGCGGTGAAGGCCTTGAGCCAGACGGCGCCGGGGCGGTCGGTCTGGTTCAGGCCGTAGGCGGCCTGCTGCCACTCGCTGCTGCCGACGCCGAGGGCGGCGGTCATGAGTTCGTCGCTGTAGGCCCAGGAGCGGCTGACCCAGATGTTGGCACACACGCCCTGCCGGGCATAGTAGGCCTGCGCCAGGGCGCCGCTGCGCGCGCCGTAGACGATCTCCGGGGCCACCACCAGGCGCACCGGGCGGCCGTCCGGCAGAAAGACGTTTCCGGCAATCAGGTTGTACACCCGCTCGACCATGCGCCACGTCTTGGAGGCGTTTCCCTCGTAGGCGCCGGTGCGGCCGTCCGCCACCGGCGTGATGGCGATCGTGGGGATGTGGCCGACGAGGCGGGTCTCGGTAGCCTGGAACGCGCGGCCACCCTTGGCCAGCGCCTCGAAGTCGGGGCGATCGTTGCTGTGCATGTTGTTCTCCTGTGTTGGCATGTGAATCAGGTGAAAATCACAAGGACTATATCATCTGCAGCGCAGGGGAAACAAGTACGGTGCCGCCAGTCTTATTCTTCGCGGACGTTCGGGTTTTTCGTCTCCTGCACGACCGCGCCCGGGCGGCTCAGGAATTCGTGCAGGATGCCGTAGCCGACTGCGAGCAGCGTCGGGCCGAGGAAGATGCCGATAAAACCGAAGACCACGATTCCGCCCAGCGCGCCGAGGAACACCAGCACGAAGGGGAGGTGGGCCTCGCGGCTGATCAGGTAGGGGCGCAGGAAATGGTCGATACCGCTGATGGCGATCATCCCCCACACGGCCATGAAGATCGCCAGGCCGATCTGATCGTGGGCCACCAGCCAGGCGGTCACCGGGATCCAGACCAGCGGCGGACCGAACGGCACCAGCGCCAGGAAGAAGGTGAGCAGCCCCAGCAGCAGGGCGCCGGGCACGCCGACGATGAAGAACCCGATCGCCGCCAGCACGCCCTGCACAAGCGCCGTGCCGAGGAAGCCGTAGACCACGCCGCGGATGGTGCTGCCCACGACCGAGACGAGGTGCTGGCTGTATTCGCCGAGCACGCGCTTGCCGATCTCGGCCACGCGGTCCACCAGGCGGTCGCCGTCACGGTAGAAGAAGAAGGCGATGAGCACGCTCATGCACAGGTGCAGCAGGCCGATGCCGAAGTCCATGCTGCGGTGGAGCAGCCAGGACTTGGACTGGTCCAGGAACGTCTTGAGGAAGGTGTGCCCCTTCTCGCTGTCCGCCGCCAGGCCGGCCCAGTACGACTGCAGGTGGTCGCCGGCGAGTGGAATGCGGCCGATCCAGTCCGGCGGGGGCGGCAGCCCCGCGGTGCTGACGCCCTGGATGCGGGCCAGGATGGCGGAGACGGTCTCGTCCAGCGCCGAGGCCGCCAGCGCAAACGGCAGCACCGTGACCACCACGATCAGCGTGGTCATGATGGCCGCGGCCAGCGAGCGGCGGCTGCCGCACAGGCGTTCGACGCGCACATGCATCGGCCAGGTGGCAAAGCAGATGATCGCCGCCCAGAGGATGGAGGAGGTGAACGGCGCCATGACCAGCAGGCATCCGGCGGCAATGAGCGCGACCAGCACCAGCCCGGCCGTGATTTCCACGCGTTTGGTCAGCTCCATGTCACATCTCCCCCGCATAGCCCATTTCGCGCAAAATCCAGAAGTTCTTCATCCATGCCTTTTCGACCTTGACCCACAACTCCAGCTCCACCGTCACGCCGAACATGCGGCCGATCTCGGGCTCTGCCAGGCGGCGCACGTACCGCAGCGTGCGCCCCTTGGGGCCCACGACGATCCCTTTTTGCGACGGGCGGTTGACCATGATCGTGGCCGACACCCGCCACGCCTTCTCTTTTTCCTCGATCCCGTCCACGCGCACGCCGACCTCGTGCGGCACCTCCTCGTAGATCTTGGCAAACAGCTTCTCGCGGATCACGTCGGCAATGGCCAGGCGGCGCGGGTAGTCGGTGACCGTGTCGGCGTCAAAGAGCAGCTCCTCGGTTGGCGTGGCCAGGCCGAACAGGGCTTCGGTCAGCTCCTTCAGCCCGTCGCCCGACTCGGCCGAGCCGCGCAGGCAGGGGACGTCGCGGGTGTGCTTCTTGTCCAGCTGGACCTTCTCCCACAGCTCCCGGTAGGCGGCGGCGTAGGATGGGGTCAGGTCGGCCTTGTTGAGAAAGAACACGCAGGGCTGCTCCGCGAACAGGGCGCGCCGCATCCAGCCGTCGTCCTCGATCTCCGGCGCGTGGTTGCCGTCGAACACCACCAGCAGCGCGTCCACGTTGGCGGCGGCGTGGCGCGCCATGCGGTTCATCAGCGAGCCGAGCGTGCCCTCGGACTTGTGCAGCCCCGGGGTGTCCACGAACACGAGCTGCCCGCGCGCGTCGGTGAGCACGCCGCGGATCGTGTTGCGGGTGGTCTGCGGCACCGGCGAGACAATGCTGATCTTCTCGCCCACGAGCTGGTTGACCAGCGTGGACTTGCCGACATTCGTGCGGCCGACGATGCCGATCATGGCGCAGCGGTGGGTGGAGGGGGTGGAGGGCATGGGGAGTGCTTTTCCAGCGGGGCGGGGGGACAGGTGTTAGAGTCTTTCCAATCATGATACACGTTATGCGTGTAGCATGAATCATCCAAGTGGAAGGACACAGAGGGCACAGAGAAAGAAAGAGAGCACAGAGGGATTTTATTCGGCTGCTGCCGGCTTGCCGGCCTAAGCCAGGTATTTCTCTGTGGCCTCTGTTCCTCTCTGTGCTCTCGGTGTCCTTGCTGTGTACATTAGTTGGGTTACGGGCGTCAGCCCGCCTTTCCCATCAGCCGGTCCTGCCTCGTGGCGTCGAGCACGGCCTTCCAGAGGTCGCCGTCGAGGTCCACGGTCTGGCGCTCCAGGGTTGCCAGCGCAATGGGCACCAGCGTGTAGTCCGCGCCGTGCAGGTTGCCCACCACGCAGTTGGTGCGGCCGGCCATGGCGGCATGCACGGCGTTGCGGGCCAGCAGGTAGCAGTGGATGGCATCTGTTCCCTTGGCCGGCACGCTGCGGATGCTGTAGCTGGGGTCGAAATACTTGATGGTGACCTCGGCCTTGCGGGCCGCGAAATACGCCGGGATGGCCCGCCGCAGGAGCTCCCCGATATCCTTCTTCAGCACGTTGCCGGAGGCGTCGCGGCGCTCGGGTTCGGCGGCGATGAGCTCCTGGCCGGCGCCCTCCGCCACCACGATCACGGCGTGGTCCTTGCCGGCGGACAGGCGCAGCTCCAGCGCGGCCAGCAGGCCGCCCGGGCCGTCCAGCGTAAAGGCGCTCTCCGGGACCAGGCAGAAGTTCACCACGGGATTGGCCAGCGTGGCGCAGGCGGCGAGGAAGCCGGAGTCTCGCCCCATGAGCTTGACGACGCCAATGCCGTTCAGGGCGCCCTTGGCCTCCATGTGCGCCGACTGGATGATCGCCGAGGTCTCGCTGACGGCCGTGGCAAAGCCGAAGGAGTTGCCGATGAAGTTCAGGTCGTTGTCCACCGTCTTGGGGATGCCCACCACGCTGATGGCGAGCTTGCGTCGCAGGCACTCCTCCGCAATGGCGCGCGCGCCGCGCAGCGTGCCGTCGCCGCCGATGCAGAAGAGGAGGTTGATGTTCATGCGGGTCAGGGTTTCCACCATGGCCGCCACGGGCTGCTCGCCGCGCGAGGATCCCAGGATGGTCCCGCCGCGCTCGTGGATCGTGTCCACGATGTCCGTGTCCAGCAGGATGGGCGAGGTGCCGTGGCTCGCGGCCAGGCCGCGATAGCCGTAGCGGATGCCGTAGATTGTGCGGATGCTGTAGTCGGTGGCCAGGATCTCCACGAGCCCCTTGATCACGTGGTTGAGTCCCGGGCAGAGGCCGCCGGCCGTGAGGATGGCGGCGCGGCTCCAGGCGGGATCGTGGAAAATTTTGCCGTGCGGGCCGGCTTTCTCAAAGGAGGGGGGGCAGCCGCCGGAGCCGGCGCACCGGCTGAGTTCCCGGGCGTCAGAGGTCAGCACGCAGCGCTCGCCCGCATCGAGGAACACGCGGTTGCGCACCGGAGACGCCACCAGGCCGGGGCCCAGTGTGTCGACGTCGAACCGGTAGCTCCCGGGATCCGCGAGGACGCGCTGCAGAGGGGTCATTGCGGCAGCTCCAGCGCCATGGCGATTTCCGGGCAGGTGAACGGATTCGCGTGCTTGGTGCAGTTCACGCACCCCATGTAGATCTTGTGCATCAGCTGGGTCTTGGGCACCGTGCGGAACCCGAGGCGGGCGAAGAATTCCGGCGCAAAGGTCAGCACCACCACCTGCGCCGGGCGCAGCGGCCGGACGCGCCGGAGGATGGTGCGGACCAGGGCTGTGCCCACGCCCGTGCCGCGCAGGCTGTCCTGCACCGCCACCGACCGGATTTCCACGCTGGCGCGCTCCGGCTCGCCGATCTCCGGCAGGATGTGCCAGGAGGCGCAGCCGACGACCTTGCCGCGCCGCGCGGCGACCGTGAAGCGGTCGATGTTCTCGACAATGTCGCTCAGCGGGCGCGAGATCAGCTCCTCGGGGTGCGATTTGATCAGCTCGAAGATGCTGTTGGCATCTGCCAGCACCGCAACCCGGATGGTTGGTTTAAAACTCGCCATAAGCGTCTTACAATAACGGGTTGGAGGGGGATCAACAAGGGCAAAGGACAGGCTGCAAGCGGCGGTTGCTTCTGGCGGCTCGAAGATGATAGCATGCCCACGTAGGCAGCAAAAAGCGCGGTGCAAAGTGCGGATTGAATCTCTATCCAATGCGACGGTGCGCGATGTCGCGGCCGCGGCGGGCGTGTCGCTGCGGACCGTCTGCCGTGTGCTGAACGGCTCGGAGGACGCCCTCCGCGCCGAAACGCGCACCCGGGTGCTGGCGGCGGCCGAGAAACTCCGGTATGTGCCCAATGCTTCGGCCAAAGCCGTCCGGCGCGGGCACTCGGGCGGGATTGCGCTGCTGTTGAGCAGCGACCTGCAGCGCAGCTACCTGCCCGAAGCCCTGCTCGACGGCATCCAGGAGAAACTGCGCGCACACGATCTGCACATGACCGTGGCTGCCGTGCCGGACCCGCAGTTGACGGACGAAGCCGTGGTGCCCAAGTTCCTGCGCCAGTGGATGGCCGATGGCCTGCTCGTGAATTACACCATCCGCATTCCGCCGGCGCTGGTTTCGCGGATCGAGCGTCTGCGGATCCCCGCCGTGTGGATCAACATACGGCGCAAGACCGACTGCGTCTACATTGACGATTTTCATGCCGCGCGCCGGTTGACCGAGTACCTGTGGCGCCTCGGACATCGCCGCATCGCCTATGTGGACTACCACAACGACCTTTCTGCGCCACAGGACTGGCACTACAGCGCGGTGGACCGCTGCCGCGGGTACGAGCAGGCCATGGCGACGGCGGGGCTGACGGCCCGCGTGCTCCGGCAGGACGGCCAGTTGCCTGTACGACGGAAAATCGAGGCGGCCGTGATGCTTCTGAAGGCGCCGGACCGGCCGACGGCCATCATTACATATTCGCCAGGGCGTACAACGCTGCCCATTCATCTGGCAGCCGTGGCGCATTGCGGGTTGCGTGTGCCCGAGGATCTGTCGCTGACTACGTTCTCCCCCTTTGCCGAGGATGATGTCGGCGTGGCGATGACAAAAATGTTGCTGCCGGAAAGGGAAATGGGTCGCGAAGCCGTGGCCATGCTGCTGCGCAAGATCGGCCGGCGCGGCGCGCAACCCTCGCGCTGCCTGGCGGCCACGCTGGTGGAAGGGGAATCGACGGCACCGCCGCCGCGTGAAAGGAGCAAGGGGCGAGGGGAAAGGGTGGATGGTTGAGAGTAACGGGTGGCGGCGAACATCCAACAACCAAGGGGAACACGGAACTCAATCGTCCTCGTCCGTCGTCCTCGAAGGAACCGATTCGAGAACGAGGACGACGAACAAGGACGAAAACGATTGTGGCAAGGGTTTCAGGCGTCTGAATCAGGAAACAACTCGCGAAAGTGTCAAACCGAATTCGGGACTGGAAGAGGTGAACGATTGTCTGATCCGAATGGCGCCGGCACGAACGTGTGCTGGAGCACGCAGTTGCCCAAGTTCGGCGATGGCAGCGGCGCCTCGCAACCCATTGCCTTCGATGGGCGGGTGTACTTCTGCGTGGGCCAGAAGGATGCGACGCCGGGGCGCGGACTGGTCATCGCCGTGTCGGACACGGAGTACTATATCGTGGCGGCCAACTGCACCGTGAAGTGGGGGGCGAAGCCGAATGACCGGCGGGTGCCGGAATTCGTCAGCGTGGACGAGGGCGAATTCGTCAAGGGCCGCTGGCGGCCTGACCGACGCCTGAACGGCGATGAGGCCACGGGGGAATACCTGAGGTTCGGCCCGGTGCTCGAACTGCGGCGGGTTGTTCTGCATAGTTTCCGGTAAGCCTTTGCTGGCCGTTTGGCCTTGCAGGCCGTCGGCAGATTCAGCACCATGGCTGCATGCGTCTTCTCATGACCCGCTTTTCCAGCCCACGTCGGAACGCCCTGTTGCCTGGCGTGGCGATGGCATGGGCCGTTACCTAATAGTGCATCGGCGGGTAATAGCCACGCTGTGTCCTGAAGTGACGAGAGGTTTGGAGCCATCCATGAGCAACGACCGAATCCCCGTCATCCTCGACACCGACATCGGCAGCGACATCGACGACGCGGTTTGCTTGAGCTACCTGCTCCAACAACCGCGTTGCGAACTGCTGGGCATCACCACGGTCAGTGGCATGGCGCGGGAGCGGGCGGCCCTGGCCGACGCGGTGTGCCGTGCGGCCGGCCGCACGGACATCCCGATCGTGGCAGGTACGGAAGTTGGTCTGACTTCGGGCGTGATTGTTCAGCCGGCTTGCCCGCAGGCGGAGGTGCTGCCCCGGTTCCCGCATCGCCATCCGCAGGAGTTTGAGCCAAACGCGGCCGTCGAATTCCTGCGGCGCACCATTCGCAAGCACCCGGGTGAGATCACCCTCCTGGCCATCGGGCCCATGACCAACATCGGGCTGTTGTTTGCGACGGACCCGGAGATACCGGCGTTGCTCCAGCGCGTGGTGGTGATGTGCGGCATGTTCAATTTCTGTGCCCCGTGCCCGGATCCGTGCGTGCTCGAGTGGAACGCGCGTTGCGATCCGATGGCCACGAAGATCCTCTATCGCCCGCGGGTGGCGGAACACCGGTCGGTGGGACTCGATGTCACCGTCAAATGCATCATGCCGGTGGTTGATTGCATTGACCGGTTCAAGGCCATCGGCGGCCCGCTGGCCGTGGTGGCGGCCATGACCGAGGTTTGGAAGGTGCATGCGCATAACGTGACCTTTCATGATCCATTGGCCGCCGTCTGCCTTTTCAAACCGGAGATCTGCACCTGGCGTGCTGGCCAGGTATCGGTGGTGACAGGCACGGGGATTGTGGATGGTATGACCGTGATGGACTGGCGTGGTCCGCAGCAGTCGCACCTGGCTGCGGAGACGGTGTTTCCGCAGCTGTTCTTGGACGAATATTTTGACGTGGTTGGCAAAAAGTGAACACGATGACCATGATTTCACGAACCTGTCTTTGGTTGGCCGCGGCGATTTGCTGCGGTTCCCTGGCGTGTGCGGAACAGGCGAAAGACCAGGTGGGGCTGCTGGGGTCGCCCGATTCTCGCCCCACACTCGCCGGGAATATTGGACATGGCAATGCGTACTAAGAACGTCGTGGCTGGAACGCGTTTGTTGGCCGTGCTCGTCGCGACGGGCATGATTTTGCTGGCCGGTCTTGCCGCCGAGGGAAATGGATCGCCTGCCAATGCGCCGGCGGCGGTGCAACCGGCCGGCTGGCGCGGCGATGGGACCGGTCAACACCCGTCCGCCACGCCCCCGCTGGGATGGTCGGACACGAGCAATGTGGCGTGGAAGGCGACGGTCGGCGGGAGTTACTCCTCCCCGGTGGTTGTGGGAGACCGCGTGATGGTCACCGCCGAACCGGACCGGGTCCTGTGCTTGAACGTCGGCGACGGCAAGGTGCTCTGGTC
>JBAWXQ010000063.1:0-14704 GCA_037144015.1 bacterium | reverse complement strand
CCGACAGTCTCCTAGCGGGCGTAGACCTTCCTGGCGCGGTAGCGGTTGTGCAGCAACTTGTGGGCCTTTTCGCTGAGCGGCTTGCCCAGGAAGTCGGCATAGAGCTTTTGTACATCCGGGTTGTGGTGGGAGCAGCGCAGGGCGCAGCGCTCGTCGTCCGCGTACATGCCGGCCGCTCGCAACCTGCGAACCGCATCCGTCGCGCCCTGCGGCTGGCCGCCGCCGCCGACGCAGCCGCCGCGGCAGGCCATCACCTCGATGAAGTGGTAGCGCGGCTCGCGCCCCGCCTTGCGGTCCTCGCGGATGGCGTCCAGCACCTGCCCGATGTTTCCCATCTGGTGGGCCACGGCAATCCGCACCTTGGCTCCCCGGATGTCGATCGTGGCCTCCTTGACACCGGTCATGCCGCGGGTCTGGCGGAAGGCGACGTCCTTGAGTTCCTCCTGGGTGACCAGGAAGTAGGCGGTGCGCAGCGCCGCCTCCATCACGCCGCCGGTGGCGCCGAAAATCGTGCCTGCACCGGTGTAGGAGCCGAGGATGCTGTCCGCCTGCCCCTCGGGCAGGTTGAGGAAGTCGATCCCCGCCATCTTGATCATGCGCGCCAGCTCGCGCGTGGTCAGCACCACGTCAATGTCCGGGTGGCCGCTGGCGGACATCTCCTCGCTGCGGGAGATCTCGTGCTTCTTGGCGGTGCAGGGCATGACCGACACCATGTAGATGTTCTTCGGGTCGATGCCCATCTTCTGGGCATAGTACGTCTTGGAGAGCACGCCCAGCATCTCGTGCGGCGATTTGGCGGAGGAGAAGTTGGCGATGAAGTCCGGGGCGTACTTTTCCATGTAGTCGGTCCAGGCCGGACAGCACGACGTGATCAGGGGCAGCGGGCCCTTGTGATGCGCGAAGCGCTCGACGAATTCCGTGCCCTCCTCCATGATCGTGAGGTCCGCGGCAAAGTTGGTGTCGAAGATGCCCTTGAACCCCAGGCGCCGCAGGGCGGTGTAGGTCTGGCCGGTCAGCAGGGTGCCCGGGGCCTGGCCGAAGGCCTCGCCGATGGCCACGCGCACGGCCGGCGCAATCTGCACCACGCAGTGCTTCTTGACATCCTTGAGCGCGTCCCAGGCCCTGGGGACTTCGTCCTTCTCGTAGATCGCGCCGACGGGGCAGTGCGCCGAGCACTGGCCGCACTTGATGCAGGGCGACTCGCTGAGCGTGACGTCGGCCGCGGGCGCGATGCGCAGGCACTCGCCGCGCTGCAGGAACTCCAGCGCCCAGACGCCCTGCATCTGCTGGCAGACCAGTGCGCAGCGCCCGCACTTGATGCACTTCTCCGGGTTGAGCACCAGCGAGTTGGTGGACTCGTCGCGCGGAATTCGCGTCACGCGCGACTCGAACGGCACATCGCGGATGCCGAAGTCGGAGGCGATCTTCTGCAGCTCGCAGTTGCCGCTGCGGGGGCACTGCAGGCAGTCGTTCGGGTGCGTGCTGAGGATGAGCTCCAGCACGGTCTGGCGGACCTTCCCGATCTCCGGGTCGTGGGTCGTGATCTTCATGCCCGGCGCGGCCTCGGTGCAGCAGGCGCGCAGCAGCTTGGGCGACTTCTCTTCGCGCACCACGCAGATGCCGCAGGCGGCCCAGGCCTTCAGGTCCGGGTGGTAGCAGAGCGTCGGAATCTTCACCTGCACGGCGCGGGCGGCATCCAGGATGGTGGTGCCGGCCGGGACTTCGACCGGGATGTTGTTGATCTCGAGCTTGATGAGAGGGTCCATGGGGCCTCCGGAAACGTCATGGGTCATTACATTGTTCCATCATAACATGCGATGCATTTGCGTCGCTTCTTGCAGCAGCAGGTGGAAGGACACAGAGGCCGCAGAGTTAAAGAAAGAGAGCACAGAGAGAAATTCATGCTGCTGCGGCCGGTTCGCCAGCCGAGGAGAGGCCTTTCTCTGTGGTCTCTGTTGTTCTCTGTGTCCTTGATGTGTTCATTCGTTGGGTTGCGGGCTGACGCCCGCCTTGCGGAGCTTTTTTGCTTGAACAGTTTCTTCTCCCCAATAACGAATGACCCTCATGACCGTCTCATCCACGGGTCACTGCCGAAAACCTGCACACCTCGAAGCACTCGCCGCACTGGATGCACTTGGCCGGGTCGAGCACGTGCGGCTTCTTGCGCTCGCCGGTGATGGCGGCCGCCGGGCAGACGCGCGCGCAGGCGGTGCACCCCATGCAGATGGCGGGGTCGAGGCGGTAGCGCAGGAGCTTCCGGCACTTGCCGGCGCGGCACGTCCGCTCCGTGATGTGCTCCTGGTACTCGGCGAGGAAGTAGCGCAGCGTCGAGAGGACCGGGTTGGGTGCAGTCTGCCCGAGCCCGCAGAGCGAGGCGCGCTGCATGGCCTGGCAGATGTCCCGCATCCGGTCGAGGTCCGCCAGCGTGGCCTTGCCGGCGGTGATCTTCTCGAGATAGTTGAACAGCGTGCGCCCGCCGATGCGGCAGGGCGCGCACTTGCCGCACGACTCCTCCACCGTGAACTCGAGGTAGAACTTGGCCACGTCCACCATGCAGTCCGTGTCGTCCATGACGATCAGGCCGCCGGACCCCATGATGGACCCGATCTTGCCGAGGCTCTCGTAGTCGATGGGCGTGTCGAGGAACTCGGGCGGAATCACGCCGCCGGAAGGGCCGCCGGTTTGCGCGGCCTTGAAGGCGCGGCCGGCATGGATGCCGCCGCCGATGCCGAAGATGATCTCGCGCAGCGTGGTGCCCATGGGCACCTCGATCAGGCCGGAATTGTTGATCTTGCCCGTGATCGCGAAGACCTTGGTCCCCTTGGAGGTGGATGTGCCGATCCGGCTGAACCACTCGCCGCCCTTGAGGAGGATGACCGGAATGTTGGCCAGCGTTTCGACGTTGTTGATGACCGTGGGCTTGCCCCACAGGCCGCGCACGGCCGGGAAGGGGGGGCGCGGCGTGGGCATGCCGCGGTTCCCCTCGACCGAGGCGATCAGCGCCGTCTCCTCGCCGCACACGAAGGCGCCCGCGCCGAAGCGCAGCTCGATGTCGAAGGCGAAGGGCGACCCGAGCACGTGGCGGCCGAGCAGCCCGTAGGCGCGCGCCTGGCTGATGGCGGTTTCGAGGATCGTGATCGCCAGCGGATACTCGGCGCGGATGTAGATGATGCCCTTGCTGGCGCCGACGGTGTGCCCGGCGATGGCCATGGCCTCCAGCACGGAGTGCGGGTCGCCCTCCAGCGTGGAGCGGTCCATGTAGGCGCCGGGGTCGCCCTCGTCGGCATTGCAGACGATGTACTTCTGCTCGGCATGGACGAGCCGGGTGAACTGCCATTTCCGGGCGGTCGGGAAGCCGGCGCCGCCGCGGCCGCGCAGCCCGGACTTGTCGAGCTCGCGGATCACGTCGTCCGGCGTCATCTCAAACAGCACCTTCTCCAGCGCGCGGTAGCCGTCGTGCGCGATGTATTCGTCGATCTTGCCCGGATCGATGACGCCGCAGTTGCGCAGCACGATGCGCAGCTGCCGCCCATCCGTGGCCGGCGGGGTGCAAATGATCCCCTCCGCCTGCCGTTTGCCGGCCACATGCTGCTCCACGATCCGGGCGGCCTGCTCCGGCCGTACGCAGCCATAGATGATTGCCGGCATGCCGGGCACGGCGACCTCGACCGTCGGCTCCGAATGGCAGAGCCCCATGCAGCCGGCCTGGCGGATGGTGACGTGGTGGAGCCCGCTTGTCGCCACCGCGCGCGTGACCGCCGCCAGCGTCTCCCGCGCGCCGGCGGCAATACCGCAGGTGCCCATCCCGACGGTGATCTGCACGTGCCGGCTGCCGGCGTCGTGCAGCCCGAGCTCCCGGCGCTTCTGTTCGCGCAGCTTGCGCAGGTCCTCCAGCGTCAGCTTGCTCATTTCCGCTCCTTGGCCGCCGCCCCGGCTTCCGGTTTCCGGCCGCCGGCCGCCGGGTCCCGATACTTTGCCAGGATGCCCGGCAGCTGGCTGGACTCCAGTTTGCCGTACACCTCGCCGTTGATCACCATCACCGGCGCCAGTCCGCAGCACCCCAGGCAGCGGACGGCCTCGAAGGAAAACTCGCCGTCCGGCGTCACGGCGTTGAGCCCGACACCCAGGTGCCCTTCGATCTCGCGGATGATGTCCTCGCCGCCGCGCAGGTAGCAGGCCGTGCCCATGCAGACCTGGATCCGGTTGCGCCCCGGCTTCGACAGCTTGAAGAAATTGTAGAAGGTGATGACGCCGTAGATCTTGGCCAGCGGCACCTCGAGCAGCTCCGCCACCTCAAAGGCTGCCGCACGCGGCACGTAGCCGAACGACTGCTGCACGCGGTGCAGCACCATGATGAGGCAGCCGGGCCTGGCCTTCCATTCCAGGATGAAGGCTTTCAGCTCGGGGGACAGCAGCGGGTGTGCAGCCGGGTGCGTTGTCGTGCTCACGGTTCGAGACCTCCAGCCGGTGCGTGGCCCGGCTTGTGGTTGGAAAGGCCAATACTCTCAGCCAGGAGGACGAAGTTCGCAAGCACCAAAAAACATAATTTGCATAAACATGGTAATAAGTCGCAATAATAACAACAATGTTGCGATTATTATCATCCTTACAGCATAATAGTAGGAAGATGTGCTTAATATAGGTTATTATGTTTGCGTATTATGTTACTCAGTAGCTTATACAGGTTCGCAAATGCGGAGGTATCCTGCCATGGAAATGACCCGTGAGGCCATCGAGCGTCTTTCGCGCTACCGCGCCGTGCTGCTGCGCCTCAAGGCGCTCGGCTTTGTCAAGGTCTTCTCGGATAACCTGGCCGACGCCCTGGGCGTTTCGGCCTCGCAGGTGCGGAAGGACTTTGCCGCCTTCGGCATGCGCGGCGTCAAGCGCGGCGGGTACCAGGTCGCGGACCTGCTCGACCGGCTGTCGGAGCTGCTGGGCATGGCCGACACGCTGCCCGTGGTGGTGATCGGCTGCGGCAACATCGGCACGGCGCTGCTGCATACGTACGGCGGCAAGCGCGAAGGCGTGCGCGTGGTGGCGGGGTTCGACATCCGCCCGCAGGTGATCGCGCCGCAGGCGGAGGTGCCCATCCTCGACATGCGCGAACTGCTCCCCTTCATTGAGAAGCACCGCGTGCGCGTGGCCATCCTGACGGTTCCCGACGAGGCCACCCCGGGCGTCATGAACCAGCTTCGCCGCTCCGCCGTGCAGGGCGTGCTCAACTTCACGCGCGCGCCGCTGCGCAGCGATGCCCACTGCCTCGTGCAGGGCATCGACATCCGCATGGAGATCGAGAAGCTCTTCTGCCTGGTGCACCTGATGCGGCCGGGGAAGGATCCGCGCGGGAAGCCGGCCGCCGGCTGTGGCTGAGAAGCAACGGGCATCCAAGTGGAAGGACACAGAGGCCGCAGAGAAAGAAAGAGAGCACCGAGAGAATTTCATGCTGCTGCGGCCGGATTGCCGGCCGCAGTCAGAAATTTCTCTGTGGTCTCGGTTCCTTTCTGTGCTCTCGGTGTCCTTGATTTGTTCATTCATTGGGTTGCGGGCTGACGCCCGCCTTGGGCGAGAAGGATTTTGAGAAAGCGGAGGACATTGATCATGCGCCGGCGAAAGTGATACCATACTGGCTCTGTAAAGCGTGTCAGGTGAGCATCCGGAATGAATTTTCCTTCTGAACTTGGGGGCCTGGCGGATGGCGGCGCGCCGTCCGTGACGGCCAGCATCGCGCGGTACGTGCTGGCCTTCTGCCTTTCGTTCCTGGCCGCGCTGGTGCTGACGCCGCCGGTGCGCCGGCTGGCGCGCCGCATCGGCATGCTCGACCAGCCGGACGAGCGTCGCATCCACGCGATGCCCACGCCGCGCGGCGGCGGGCTGGCCGTGTTTGCCGCCTTTCACCTGTCGATCGGCTGCATGGTCTGGATCGGCGGGGGCGACTTCAGCCCGCTGTTTCCGGCCTCCTGGCGCTACCAGTTTCTGTTCGTGTCGTCGCTGCTGGTGGCGGTCGGCCTCATCGACGACATGTTCGGCCTCAAGCCCTGGTTCAAGCTGGCCGGCCAGGTTGCTGTGGCCGCCATCCTCTATGCCAACGGGCTGAGCTTCAGCGCGTTCTTCAGCATCCATTTTCCGGCGTGGGTGAACTGCGCGCTCACGATCTTCTGGATCGTCGGCGTGATTAATGCCTTCAACCTGATCGACGGCCTGGATGGCCTTGCGGCCGGGCTGGCGTTCATCGCCTCGGTGGGCCTGGCCGGAACCCTGTTCTTCCGCGGCATGTCCGGCGCGGCCATCCCGTTCCTGGTGCTGGCTGGCGCCTGCCTCGGCTTTCTCCGCTATAATTTTCACCCCGCGACCGTTTTTCTGGGCGACACCGGCAGCATGTTCCTGGGGCTGACGCTGGCGGTCCTGCCGCTGATGACGGCCTCCAAGCAGGAGCTGGTGGCCTCGCTCGGCGTGCCGCTCATCGTGCTGGGCATCCCGATCTTCGACACGGTCGTCGCCATCTGGCGCCGCGCCGCCCGCGCGGCGCTGCCGGACGCGGCGACCCTCGGCGCCCGGAAGATCCGGATCATGCAGGGCGACAAGGATCACCTGCACCACCGCGTGCTGGCCAGGACCCTGAGCCAGCGCCGCGCCGCACTGGCGCTCTACGTCGTCAACATCATCCTGGTGGCTGTCGGCCTCGCGGCCATGCTGCTGGGGAATCGCGCCCCCGGCATCTATCTGCTGGCGTTCGTGGTCGCGGTGATCGTGATTGTGCGCCACCTGTCGCGCGTGGAGCTCTGGGATACGGGGCGGATCTTCCTGGCGCGTTCACGGCAGGCGCTTTCGCAGCGCCTCGTGGTGCCGGTCTACATCTGCCTGGACATCCTGTTTCTGTCCCTGGCCTGGGGCGTGAGCCGGATGCTGGCGGACCTTCCGCTGACCACGCAGGACCTGAAGGTGTCGCTGCCGGTCAGCGTGGCGCCGGTGTTCGTCATGCTGGCCATTGCGCGGGTCTATGTCCGCGTCTGGTCGCGGGCGCTGCTGCGCGAATATGTCCTGGCCGCGCTGGCCGTGCTGGCCGGCGTGCTGCTGGCCTCCGCGGTGGTCTTCCTGGCCGGCACGCCGGAGCCGGGGTGGAGCCGGGCGGCGTTCTTGTACCTGATCCTGGCCACAGCCCTGACGGTCGGCGTGCGGCTGATCGGCGAGACGCTGCGCGAGAGCATTGCGGTCGTGGAGCGGCTGACGCTGCTGGACCGTCCGGATGCCACGCGGCTGCTGGTCTGCGGCGGCGGCGAGCGCTTCCGCCTCTTTCTGCGGGAGCGGCGCACGCAGATCGGCCACAACACGCGCGTGGTGGTGGGCGTGCTGGACGACGACATCAACCTGTGCGGCCGGCAGGTGCTGGGTATCCCCGTTCTGGGAACCTTCGACGAACTTCCGGCCCTGGCGGCACGGCACCGGATCCAGGCCGTGATCATCACCGCGCAGATCGCAGACCCGCGCCGGGAGGCGCTGGTCGCGCTGGCGCGGCAGGCGGGCGTTTCGCTGCTGGAATGGACCCATGACGAGCGGAAGCTCGTGTAAGGCGGGCGTCGGCCCGCAACCCAACGAATGAACACGTCAAGGCCACCGGGCGCGCAGAGAGAAAAACTGAGACCACAGAGAAATGCCTGGCCGCGGCCGGTGCGCCGGCTTTGATCTGAAACCTGTTGAAAACAACCCCGCCTGAGGATTTATGCCTGAAACCAGCCGCCATGTCGTAGCCGTGCTGCTGCCGGACCGCGTCGGCGCCAAATTTGGGGATCGCGTGGACTTCGGCGGCCTGTTCGGCTCCGGCACCGTGACGCAGCCGGCCTGCCCCGAGGGCGGCGCCGCCTTTGTCCGCCGCGGCGGACACATCCCCGCGCCAATCCACAGCCTGATGAACTAGCAGCTTGGTCGGCACAAAGTTTGTGAAGGTACAGCGCTACGTCCGACAAGCTGCTAGTGCACGCCGCGCGTACTCTGCTGGTAGAACTCCGCCAGGTGGCGGACTTCGGGGAGATCCGGCACCTCGTACTTGATGCGCTCCAGCGCCTGCGAGCGGTTGAGCCCTTCGCGGTAGAGCAGGCGGAAGGCCTCCTTGAGCGCGGCGCGGTTTTCCGGCGGGACGCCGCGGCGCTGCAGCCCCACAATGTTGGGACCCACCACCGTGGCCTGCTCGCCATCAGTGATCATGTACGGCGGGCAGTCCTGGCGCACCTTGGTGGCGCCCCCGATCATGGCCATGGTGCCGATGCGGCAGAACTGGTGCACGCCGGTCATGCCGGCGATGATGGCGAAATCCTCCACCCGCACCTCGCCCGCGAGCTGGGCGCTGTTGGACATGATGACCTCGTTGCCCACCACGCAGCCGTGCGCGATGTGGCAGTAGGCCATGATCAGGCACTTGCTGCCGACCCGGGTCACCTCGCCCTCCTTGGTGCCGGTGTGAAGGGTCGAGAATTCGCGCAGCACGGTCTGGTCGCCGATCTCGGCGTACGTGATGCCGCCGGCATACTTGAGGTCCTGCGTCTTCATGCCGATGCAGGCAAAGGGGAAGAGCTGGCATTCGCGGCCGATGGTGGTGTGGCCGTCCACCACGACGTGCGACTGCAGCACCGTGCCGGCGCCGAGCTTCACATGCGGGCCGATCACGCTGTAGGGGCCGATGACGGCGCTGCCGTCGACCTGCGCGCCGGGGTGGATGATGGCTGTGGGATGAATGTTGGACATGCGGATCTCCTGTCGGGCGCCTCGGGTGGCGCCCGAACGTGTGCCGGAAAAATAGCACAAAGCAGCCGCCCGGTGGAACGGCAAATGCATGCGCCCGTTCAGAACTCCGCCAGGATCGTGCGCATCTGCGGGTGCGTGAGGCGGCGGTTGATCTCCAGCAGCGCGGGGTAGGTGCCGGCCGGCAGAATGGCGGCTTCAATCGTGGTGGTGCGCCGGATGGTGATGAGCGTCCGGCCGTCGGGAAGCGCGGCGCGACGCACGTCCATGCGGATGCGGCCGAGCCCGTCGGGCAGCGCGTGCGCCACGTCCGGCGGCAGCACGGGGAGGTTGCGTACGCCGGCCGGCAGGATCACGCGGCAGATCCATTCGGTCTCGCGCGGTTGTGCGACCAGCAGCGGGCTGGTGCGCTGATCGGCGCGCAGATTGACCAGCGGCAGGCCGGCCTCGGGCAGGAGCAGCGTCAGCGTCTGCCCTTCGCGCACGGCATAGCGCTCTGCGGCCACCGTGAAGCTGCGGTAGCCGGGATACGCGTCCGTGGCCGTGACCAGGTCGCCGACGGCGCGGGCGGACTGCGAGACATCCGCCACCAGCCCCTGGAAGTGGCGGCGCCGGTCCTCCGGCTGCATCTCCCGGTACTCCTTGCGGAAGCCGCTTACGGCGCTGCCGAAAAACCAGTTGGTGGTGGTGATCAAGGCCCGGCCGTCCGCTTCCAGCGCCAGGGTCCACTCGGTGAGGCTGCGGTCGCGGTGCTGCGCGGCCACGGCCACGCGCCCCGTGCCGTTGTCAAACGAGAAGAGCGGATGGCGGTCGTGCGGCGTGGTGCCGGATTCGGCGTACTGGTCGCTGTCGTTGAGGTAGATGGCCTTGTGCCCCGCGGTGACCTTCACCAGAACCTGGTCGTACAGGCTGGCCTGGGGTGTGGCAACCAGCGGATCCATCAGCTCCGGCAGGAGGCGCGGCGCGCCGGAGACCAGCACCGGTTCGGCGTCGATGCGCGCGGCGCGCAGCAGGGCGGCCAGCAGGATGGCGCGGTCTGCCGCATGGCCGTAGCCCTCCGCCAGCGTGCGTTCCGCCGGGGTGAGGCTGGCGAGCGGCAGGTCGAGGAACGAGGGGCCGTCTGCGCGGATGGACTTGGCGACATCATCGCGGATGGCCTTGAGGCGCGCCTCGGGGGTGCGGAGGCCGCGCACCACGTCTTGCGCATGCTGCTGCACGGTCCGGTCGCCGCGCATGGCGATGTGGAAGGCCCGCTGCAGCTCGCGGCCATAGGACGACCACTCGCCGGCCGAGGCCAGCACGGCGGGGCGGTACACCGGCCACGGCGGCAGGTCGTCCTCCGGCTTGACTGCCGGCAGCGGCCCCGCCTCCCAGCGATGTGTGACGGCCGCGCCGTTGGTTGTGCACGACATGCGCAGCGCATCGGCGTGGCAGGTGTCGAGCCGCAGCGGCACGTGGCCGGGCGCGACAATCTCCAGCACGGCGGAGTCGACCGGGTCGAAGCCGCCGAACGGGTGCTCGAGCGAGAAGAACGGCGCGTCCTGCTGGGTGCGGACCACGGTGGTGCGGATGACGCTGCCGGCCTCGACGCCCGGGAGGCTCACGACCCGGATCCTGCCGGCCGGATAGCGCGGGGCGCCGGCGACCCACTCCGCGTCCATCAGGTTGATCTCCTGCGGCGCCACGCTCCGCACCACGCCGCTGCGGTTGGACACCGTGGCTTCCGCGAGCTCCGCCGTCTGCCAGGCGGGGTTGAACGGCATCTTCACCTCGGAGGTGCGCTTCTTGCCGGCATACGTCAGCACCTGCCGCACCGTGGTGCGGGTGGCCGTCCACGAGCGCGCGGTGGCCAGTTCCACGCGCAGGGTGTCGGAAAGAATGCGCACGTCGGCCTGGGCCAGGCCGGCGGCTGTGGCGAAGGCCGGGCGATGGCGTGCGGCATACTCCATGTCGCGGAGCGACTGCTTCAGGTCCGTGTACTCCGCGGGCGTGAACTCCGGCTGCGTCAGCAGGTAGCGGAACCGGCCGGTCAGCACCTGGTTGGAAAATCCGGCGGACATGAGAAACTCGACGCCGGAGCGCCGGATGCTCGCCTCGGGCGGCAGGTGCCGCGGCGCGCCGACGGCGCGGCCGCAGTCGATCTCGATGGACTCATCCACGCCGCAGGCCAGCTCGGTGACGTACGGGTACCTGCGTGTCTCGAGCGAGGCGTTGTCGACCAGCATGTTCACATAGCCGACGGAGGTTCCGAGCCAGGGCAGGCTGAGCAGCGTCACGCCCTCTCCGGCAACGGGGTAGTCCTTGACGCGGCAGGAGAGGGTGGCGGCCAGCGGCTCCGCGGTGTTCTGGAGCTGCTCGGGCGCGAGGCGGAAGGCGGTGATTTCGGCGCCGGCGAGGCGCGACTTGAGCAGCCCCTCGAAGAACCGGCGGCGTTCGTCGGGCTTCTGGCGCAGGAACCGGCCGCGGTAGGCGGTGTCGTTGATCCCGTCGAAGGCGAGGGTGATGTCGAGCGCGAGCGTGCCGGCCTCGTCCAGCGTGCCGCGCGTGCGGATGCGTACGAGCTGCTGCTCGACGGGCGGCACCTCGGAGACGCGCAGCACATCGCCGGTCGGGCTGGCGACCAGGTAGCTGCGGTTGCAGAGGTAGGCCGGGAAGAGATCGCGCGTGTTCTCGTTGGTCGGGTCCATGAGCAGGTAGCCGCCCTCGGGCCGGGCCACGCCGACAATGGCATGGTTGAAGTAGGGGACCGGACTTTCGGGGTCCATCCGGGCGCCGACGTTGATCAGCACCGGGTACGACTCGAATCCCGCCAGCCGGAGCATGGCCACCAGCAGGGCGGCCTTGTCGCGGCAGACGCCATAGCGGTTGCTGAAGGTCATGCAGACGTCGTGCGGCTCGTAGCCGGGAGCCACGTTCTCGGTGGTGATGCCCATGTAGCGTATGTCCTGCGAGACGAACGTGAAGAGCGCGCGGATCTGCCCGCCGCGGTCCGCGATTCCTGCCACGAGGTTGGACACGGCGGCGCGCATCTCGGGGGTGACCGTGTCGAGGCGCGGCTGGCAGAGCCGGGCGTACCAGCGCGAGAGCGCGGGCCAGTCCGGGGCGGTGCTGAGCAGAATGCGCTGGACCACGGTGTGCAGGGCCGGCATGTCCGGCTCGGGGAACATCTGCGGCACGTCGCGGATGGTCCAGCGGTGGAGCTGGCGGCCGTCCGGCAGCGGGCTGGCGGCATAGGCGACGGTGTTGGAGACCGGCGCGCGCAGGTAGCGGTGCTGGAGCGGCCGGTTCGTGGGGGACGCGACCTCGTAGGTGAAGGACAGGATCGGCGAAGGGCCTTCCACGGTGTAGAGGTCGGCCCAGGTGTCCGGCACGCGCGCCTTGTAGACCGTGTGCAGCGCGGCCAGGTGGAGCACGTCGTTGACCTCGAGGCCGGGGATGGAGAGGTAAAAGACCTTGTTGTTGGGGTCGTAGATGTTGGCGCCCATCTGTCCGGGGTCGATCATGACACGGCCGTTGCGCGCCGGGTCGATGGCCGTGCGGGTGCCGTCCGGCCGGATGATCTCGGCGCGCAGCACGGCGGCGGTGCCGTACGCGGTCGGAAGGTAGAGCGACCGCACGGCATTTTCGCGGCGCCCCTTCTCGGTCAGGATCTTGGTGTATTCGTCGTCGAGCATGACGGAGGTGCCGTCCGCGCGGTAGGCTTCGCGGACCAGGTCCTCCACAAGCACGGTGTCGGCGTCCGGGAAGCGGTTGGTGGTGGCATTCAGGGCGCGCGCCATCACCTGCACGGGGTCGGGCAGGGGGCCGAAGGCAATCTCCGGCGGGAGGTCGGCGGCCATGGCCGGCCGCGCGGCGGCAGCGGCGGCGAGGAGGAGTGCGGCGAGGGGCGTGCGGTGGTTCATAAAAACGTTCCGTGCGTGTTGGGCGAAAACCGGAAAACAGTGTAGTTTGCGGCCTGACGAATGTCGATGGTGCAGGTGCGGCAAAAAATCCGCGCACCGTCGCACGAAACCGCCGCCCATCAAAAATCCGCGACAATCCGGGGCCATCCGTAGCTGCATTTGGTATTGGAACCACGGAACACACGGACCACACGGACGATTTTTTAGCTACGGATATCGCGGATTTTGTTTCCGGCTGGGATTACTTCCGCCATGCAGGCTTGCCACCCGATCCGCAGCCAACCGCAAAATGTAAAACGCAGAGTGTTGAGGCAACGCATTGCCCCCTGTCGCCCACCTGTTACCTGTTGCCGGCTTGCCGGCGTGGAGGCGAACCGGTAGCATGCGTCACATGACTCATGGTTTGCAGCGGGCGCAGGAGGCGGTGATCACGGTGCTGGATTTTGAGACCACCGGCGCGGTGCGCGGGTGGCCGGTGGAGCCGTGGCAGGTGGGGCTGGTGCGGCTCCGCGGCGGCCGCGTCGTGGCGGACGAGCGTAGCGAATCCCTGTTGCGCGTGGCCGCGGACCGGCCGTTCAACCCGCGGGCGCCGGGGCGTCACGCGCGCCTGCGGCACGAGCTGGCGCAGGCGACGGACCTGCCGGCGCAGTGGCCCGGACTGGAGCCGTGGGTGACGGGGGTGCCGCTGGCCGCGCACAACATCGGCACGGAGCGCGGCGTGCTGGAGCACGCCGCGCCGCTGCACCGGTTCGGACCGTGGATCGACACGCTGCGCCTGACCCGCAAGGCATACCCGCAACTGGCCTCTTGTGCGCTGGAGGATGTCGTGGCGGCGCTGCACCTGCAGCCGCGCCTGGAGGCGCTGGTTTCCGGTCGCGCCCCCCACGACGCCCTCTACGACGCCTTTGCCTGCGCCCTGCTGCTGGAGCATTTTCTGTCGCTGCCCGGGTGGGAGGACGTGAGCATCAAGGCCCTCGCTAACCCATAAGGCGGGCGCCAGCCCGCAACCCAACGGATGAACAAGTCAAGGACACCGAGAGCACAGAGAGGAACAGAGAGCACAGAAAAATGTCTGGCCGCAGCCAGCGCGCCGGCCGCAGCCGAATGAAATTTTCTCTGTGCGCTCTTTCTTTCTCTATGACCTCTGTGTCCTTCCACTTGGATGCTCCAACACACACGCCATAACGTGTAAGGCTCTAACCCCGAACCCCGCATCCACAATACGCACCCCGTGACACACCCATGAAACTCCTCGTCGCCACGCGCAATCGCCATAAACTTCAGGAAATCCGCGCCATCCTGGACATCCCCGGGCTGGAGCTGGTCGGGGCGGAGGACGTGCCCGGCCTTCCGGAGGTGGAGGAGGACGCGCCGACATTTGAAGGAAACGCCATCAAGAAGGCGCGCACGCTGGCCAGTGCCGGTGCCTGCTGGACGCTGGCGGATGATTCCGGGCTCGAGGTCGATGTGCTGGGCGGCGCCCCCGGCGTGCGCTCGGCGCGCTATGCGGGGTTGGCGGCGGACACGACGGCCAACAACGCCAGGCTGCTGCGCGAGATGACGGGCGTGGTCGACCGCCGCGCGCGGTTCCGCTGCGTGCTGGCGCTCTGCGCGCCGGACGGCCGCGCCTGGACGGTCGAGGGGCGTTGCGAGGGGCGGCTGCTGGAAGCCCCGCGCGGACTGCTCGGGTTTGGCTACGATCCGCTCTTTGTGCCGGACGGGCAGAAGAAAACCTTTGCCGAGCTCGCGCCGGGAATCAAGAACCGGCTGTCACATCGCGGACGCGCGCTGCAACGCGCCGTGGCGGAGTGGGGCGGGTGGCTCAACTAGCAGCCTGGTCGGCAGGCAGTTTGTGTCTTTACAAGGCTAAACCCGACCAGGCTGCTAGCAGCTTGTCGGATTTAGCGCCGTACCTTCACAAGTTCTGTGCCGACCAAGCTGCTAGTTTGGGGGACGCAACCGCCAAGCGTCGGATAACAGTGTAATCCGCAACCCAAAAAAGCAGCCGGAATAATTTTCTGTCTGTAATTGCGTCTTCGCCACCCGCTGACAGCGGGTGGCCTAACTAG
>JBAWXQ010000062.1:0-14831 GCA_037144015.1 bacterium | reverse complement strand
TAACTAGCAGCTTGGTCGGCACAAAGTTTGTGAAGCGCTGAGGCTAAATCCGACAGGCTGCTAGGACACCGAGCGCACAGAGGGGAACAGAGGCCACAGAGAAACACCTGGCTGCAGCCGGCACGCCGGCCGCAGCCGAATAAAATTCTCTCTGTGCTCTCTTTCTTTCTCTGTGACCTCTGCGTCCTTCCACTTGGATGCGCCAAGATACACGCAATAACGTGTATGTTGACCGAAAAGGATCTAATCCAAGGTGTGCACCAGGAGCCCGGAGCGCAGCTTGGGCTCGAACCAGGTGCTCTTGGGCGGCATGATCTGGCTGGCGTCGGCAATGTCCATCATCTGGTCCACGCTGACCGGGTACATGGAGAACGCCACGGCGTCGCGCCCGTCGTCCACGCGCTTCACCAGCTCCCCGGTGCCGCGGATGCCACCGACAAACCCGATGCGCTCGCTGGTGCGCGGATCGTCAATGCCAAGCACGGGCGCAAGCAGTTTGTTCTGGAGGACGCTCACATCAAGCCGGCCGACCGGGTCGCTGCCAGCCATCTCCGGCCAGGACAGGCGATACCAGCGGCGGCCGAGG
Organism: bacterium; assembly: GCA_037144015.1. Lineage (GTDB taxonomy): Bacteria > Verrucomicrobiota > Kiritimatiellia > RFP12 > CAIWXQ01 > CAIWXQ01. The sequence continues at coordinate 14,245 of JBAWXQ010000062.1, read as the reverse complement.
TACATGTGCACCTGTCGCGGGCCGTCCGGATCGGCACCGGAAACCGGGGCGCAATCGAAAATCTGGCCGACACGCTTCAGGAAAGCATCGGGCAGGAGGCCGTTGAGATCCTTGACGCAGCGGTTGTAGGGGAGAATCCGCAGCTGTGCGGCAGGAAAGAGCACGGCCAGGAACCAGTTGTACTCCTCGCAGCCGGTGTGGTTCGGGTTGGCTTCGCGCCGCACGCGGCCGGTGCGGGCCGCGGCCGCGGCACGATGGTGGCCATCGGCCACGTAGCAGAGCGGAACCCTGGCAAACGCCTCGACCCACGGCACGGCTGCGCCATCCACGCGCCAGACCGTATGGCGGATGCCATCCACAGCTGTAAAATCGTAGAGCGCAGCGCCGGAGGCCGCCTCGCCCACGAGGCGGTCGATGGCCGGCACGCCGCGGTAGGTCAGGAAGACCGGGCCGGAGTTGGCGTTGAGCTCCAGGCAGTGGCGGGTGCGGTCGTCTTCCTTGTCCTTGCGCGTCTTCTCGTGCTTGCGGATGATGTCCTGCGCGTAGTCGTCGATGTGGCAGCAGGTGACGAGCCCGGTCTGGCTGTGCGCGCCCATGATCTGGCGGTAGACGTAGAGACGCTCGGCCGGCTCGCGGATCAGCACACCGCGCGCCTGGAAGTCGCGAAAGGCCTTCACGCCCTGCGCATAGACAACTGCTTCGTGGACGTCCACGCTGGCCGGCAGGTCGATCTCGGGGCGCGACACGTGCAGAAAGCTGTCCGGGTTGCCGTCGGCAAGGGCGCGGGCCTCGGCCGTGTCCACGACGTCATAGGGGACGGAGGCGAGCGCAGCGGCGCGCGCCGGCGCGGGGCGAAGGGCGGCAAACGGCTTGATTTTCATGAGCAGCTTGTCGGCACAACGTTTGTGAAGCGCAGCGGCTGGGCCCGACGGCTGCTAGAGGTGGAAGTTGATCACAGGAGCGAACGGCACCGATGACTCTCGGATGACGTTCACCAGGCCGATCTGGTAGCCCTTCATTATTTCCGTGCGGTTGATGAGGCCGATCTGCAGCCCATCCACCTGGTCGGCAAGGTTCAGAAGCCCGATCTGAAATCCTTCCATGGTCGGCGCCGTGTTCCAGAGTCCGATCTGCATGCCGGTCAGATGCCCGGCGTCGTTGAGGCAGGAAATCTGGATGCCGCCCATTTCGTCGCGGACCTTGTTATGGAGGACATTGATCTGGATGGCCCAGGCGTAGTCCGACTTGCCCCACAGGCCGATGTCCAGGCCGGTAACCGAGTCGTTGATGCCGTATGGAACGGCCAAGCGCAACCCGGCAACGTCGGCCGGACGGTGAATCCAGTCCAGGAACGAAATATCGACCGGCCAGATATCCTGCGCCAGCGCGCCGGTTGCCATGACCCCAGCAAGAACCAGACTCGAAAGCAGCTTCTTCATCAGTCGTTCCTCCATGCCTTGCGCGATCGATGCATTTAGTGGTAGCCGCAAACCCGTGCGATTGCAAGCGCGGAATGCGCGCGTGCGCATCCTCTGCCGACAAGTTGAACCATGGTAGCGTATCTATCCGACGGCTGCAAACAGGGAAAATAGGGTGAACGGGAGCGGGAGAAGGTTGAGTGACGGAGCCATCTCCACTATAATCTCCCCCATCTCTCTGGGGGTATGCCATGAACGACATCCGCAAGCACACGGTCGCCTGTATCGCAAACAATCGCACAGGCGTGCTGGCGCGGCTGGCCGGGTCCTTTGCCGGGAAAGGGATCAACATCTCCAGCCTGTCCGTCGGCGACATGGAAGAGGGCACGACGCGCATGACCGTGGTGGTCAAATGCGGCACGGACGCGCTGGCCGAAGTCGTGGCGCTGCTGCGGGCCCTGCCGGATATCGTGCAGGTGGAGGACCTGGACAAAGCGGATGTGATCGAGCGGCAGCTCATGCTGGTGCGCGTCCGTGCGGAGGGTGAGGACATCGCCCGCATCATGCAGCTGGTCGAGGTTTTCCGGGCCACGGTGGCCGGCATGGGCCGACGGAGCCTGACCATCGAGATGGCCGGGCCTGAAAGCCGGGTGGATGCCCTCGCCAACCTGCTGCGCCCCTTCGGGATCCTGGAGATGGCGCGGACCGGGCGCGTGGCCCTGGATCACGATGAGCACGACGAGGCGAGCCCGCGATGAAGATCCGGCAGGTCACAGACCTTCTCGATGCGGCCAGGGACGCGAAGTGCCGCTGGACGCTCAGCGTCGCGGCGCCGCACGAAGAATCCGTGCTGCAGGCCGTGGCCGAGGCCTGCAGGCAGGGGTTTGCCCGCGCCGTGCTGTTCGGCAGCCGGAGCCAGATCGACCAGGCCGCCCGGGACGCCGGGGTCATCCTGCCGGCGGACCTGATCACCATCGTGGAAACAGGCGACGACACCGCCATGGCCCGCGAGTCCACCCGCTGCGTGCTCACGGGCGGAGCCGACGTGCTGGTCAAGGGCCTCCTTTCCACCAGCCTGCTGATGCGCACCGTGCTGCAGCAGGACCCGGGGCCGCGCGGCAGCAAGTTCATGAGCCACGTCGGCGTGTTCAACGATCCGGTCAGCGGCCGGCTCATGCTGCTCACGGATGCCGGCATCAACATCGCCCCCAATGTCCAGCGGAAGTTCCAGATCGTGCAGCATGCCGTGCGCGTGGCGCATGCGCTCGGCATTGCGGAACCAAAGGTCGCCATGCTGGCCGCGGTTGAGAAACTGAACTATCCGGCCATGCCGGCCACGCTGGATGCCGCGCTGGTGGCGCGCATCGCGGCCAGCGGCGCGATTCCGAACGCCATAGTCGAAGGCCCGTTCGCACTGGACAACGTCGTCTCGCCGGCATCGGCCGGCAAAAAAAATGTGGCCGGCCGGGTGGCCGGCTGCGCTGACATCTTGTGCGGGCCGGACATCGAAACCTCCAACGCGCTCTACAAGGCCCTGCAGACCTTTTGCGGCGTGACCTTCGCCAGCGTGGTCGTGGGTGCCAGCAGGCCGGTGGCGGTCCCCTCGCGCGTGGACTCGATGCAGACCAAGCTGATGTCCATCGCGCTGGCCTGCCTGCTGAGCGGCAAGCCCTCCGCGGAGACTGCCGGGCCTAGGAGACTGTCGGACTTAGGCCTCGGATCGGTCCAGGGCCTCGTGCCGACAGCCTCCGATCCGGGAAACCCGCCGCCAGGCGAAGGAGTCGCGTGCAACTGAAAACAAAGGCGGACCCCGGCAAGCTGCTGGTCATCAACGTCGGATCCACCTCGGTCAAGCTGGCGCTGTTCAGCGACGCGCAGCAGACCGCCGCCACGGAAGCGGCATTCGATCACGCGCTCGCGGGCGCGCCCGCCGTGGCCGCGGTCGTGGCCGCCGCGCGCGCGTTCCTGCACGGGGCCGGCGTCGATCCCGACAGCCTGCGTGCCATTGCCGCTCGCGGCGGGCTGCTCCGACCACTGGCCGGCGGCACGTACCGGGTGAACGCCGCCATGCTGCAGGACCTGGCCGCGGCAACCTACGGCCGGCACGCCTCGAACTTCTCCGCCCTGGCCGCCGCCGAGCTGGCGCGCCGCGCCGGGACCCCAGCCTACATTGTGGACCCCGTGACCGTGGACGAGCTTGCCGACGAGGCCGCCATCACCGGGATCCCGGCGATCCGGCGGCGCAGCATCTTCCACGCGCTGAGCCAGAAGGCGGCCGCGCGCCGCGCCGCGGCGGAGTTGGGCAAACGCTACGAGGAGAGCTCGCTGATCGTGGCGCACCTGGGCGGCGGCATCTCCGTGGCCGCGCACCAGCACGGCCGCGTGATCGACGTGAACAACGCGCTCGACGGCGACGGCCCCCTGGCGCCGGAGCGCGCCGGCACCATCCCGGCCGGGTCGCTCGCGGAGCTCTGCCTCTCCGGAAAGCATACGCTGCCGGAAATCAAGCGCATGCTGGCCGGCCACGGCGGCATGTCCGCCCACCTAGGAACCGACGACATGCGGCAGGTGGAGCAGCGCATCCAGGCCGGCGATGCGCGCGCCGCACTGCTGACCCGCGCCATGGCGCTCGCCATTGCCAGGCAGATCGGCGCCATGGCCGCCGTGCTCTCCGGCCGCGTCGACGCCATTGTGCTGACCGGCGCCCTGGTGCAGTGGCTGCGGCTGCGCGACCTGCTGCACCCCCGCATCGCCTTCCTCGGTCCGGTGCTCATCTACGCCGAGAACATGGAGATGGCCGCACTTGCGCAAGGCGTGCAGCGCGTGTTGACCGGCGCAGAGCACGCGCAGGACTATTAAATCCCAAAAAGCGCAGTTGGCTTCGTTCCAGGCGGAGCTGCCGGCCCACCCCGCACCGGCCCTGCACTTTTCCTGCGGCAGCATCTCTTCACCAAGCAGGAAAAAAGGGAAATCGCTGAAACCGCATCGGCTACCGCTCCGTGATCGCCACCAGCTGCCAGCAACTGTTCCGACCGGGTGATGCGTCATCCGCCAGTCTCACACGTTCGAACGTGTGAGACGATGAAGTTGCTGACGTGTGTCGCACGGCGTACAGGTGGCGGCGCATCAGGCGTTCAACGGCGCGGCCGCAACAGGCGCCGGCGCCGGGGCGCTGCGCGGCTTGTCCGGAGCGGGGGGGCGCAGCGTCAGGTCCAGGCTGTGTTCGGGACGGAAGCGCTGCCACTTGTGAACGCTTCCCGCAGGGACCTGCCGCGTGATCTCGCTGCACTCCTCGGCCGAAAGAAGCGCCTCGACGCGCGTGGTGCGGAACTCGTGCGGCAGGCCGCTGGCCGCGATCAGGCGCAGGCTGCGCCGCAGCAGGACCGTGTCGCACGCCTGGCCTGCCAGCCGGTCGTACTTGTCCCACGGCGCCTTGATGTCCATGGCCACGTAATCCACCAGCCGGCCGGCAAACAGGGCCTGCAGCACGTCCGGCTGCGAACCGTTGGTGTCGAGCTTCACCGCCAGCCCGAGCCCCTTGAGGCGGTGCAGGAACTCCGGCAGGTCGCCCTGGAGCGTGGGCTCGCCGCCGGTGACGACCACGCCGCCCAGGCGGTTGCTGCGCTCCCTGACCTGCGCGAGCACCGCCGCCTCGTCCAGCAGCGCGGGTCCCTGCTGCTCCACCAGGTGCCCGTTATGGCAGAAGGGGCAGCGAAAGTTGCACCCCTGCGTGAAGATGACCGCCGCGACCCGGCACGGGTAGTCGCAGAGGCTGACCGGAACAAAGCCGCCGATTCTCACCGTGCGAGGGCTCCTTCGACGTGGAACTTGCTGCGCTGCTCGAACTCCGCCTGCTTGCCTTCGTTCCACTGCTGCACGGGACGAAGGTAGCCGACCACGCGCGAGTAGACCTCGGTCTCGGTGTGGCAGTCCGGGCAGCTCTTCACCTCGCCGCGCAGATAGCCGTGCGACGGGCAGACGCTGAACGTGGGCGTCAGCGTGAAGTAGGGCAGGCGGTAGTTGTGGCAGACGGTGCGCACGAAGCTCTTCACGGCCTGCGGGTCGCTGACCGCCTCTCCGAGGAAAATGTGCTGCACCGTGCCGCCGGTGTAGCGCTTCTGCAGCTCGTCCTGCAGGTCGAGCACGTGGAAGATGTCGCTGCTGTAGTTGACCGGCAACTGCGTCGAGTTGGAGTAGAACGGCTCGGAGCCGCGCCCCCCCGCGGTGGCCATCTCGGCGTAGAGCTTGCGGTCGAGCTTGGCCAGGCGGTAGCTCGTCCCCTCGGCCGGCGTAGCCTCCAGGTTGTAGAAGTTGCCGCTCTCCACCTGGTAGTCGGCCAGGCGGTCGCGCATGAAGTCCAGCACGCGCGCCGCAAAGCCCTTTCCCTCGGGCGTGCCGACATCCTTGCCCAGCAGGCCGACCGCCGCCTCGTTGACGCCCACGAGCCCGACGGTGGAGAAGTGGTTGTGCCAGAAGTTCTGGTGGCGCTCGCGCACGGTGCGGAGGTAGTACTTGGTGTACGGGTAGAGGTTCTGCTCGGTGAACTGCTCCAGCACCTTGCGCTTGATCTCCAGGCTGTTGCGGGCGATGACCATCAGCCGGTCGAGCCGCGCGAAGAAGTCCGCCTCGTCTTTGGCCAGGTACCCGAGTCGCGGCATGTTGATCGTCACCACGCCGATGGAGCCGGTCTGCGGGTTGGCACCGAAGAGCCCGCCGCCGCGCTTCTCCAGCTCGCGCTTGTCCAGCCGCAGGCGGCAGCACATCGAGCGGGCGTCGTCCGCCTTCATGTCGGAGTTGACAAAGTTGGCGAAGTACGGAATGCCGTACTTGGCCGTGACCTCCCACAGCCGCTCCAGGCCGGGGGCATCCCAGTCGAAATCGCTCGACACGTTGTAGGTGGGGATCGGGAAGGTGAAGACGCGCCCCTTGGCATCGCCTTCGCTCATCACCTCCAGGAAGGCACTGTTCAGCAGGTTCATCTCGGCCTGGAACTCGCCGTACGTCTCGGGCATCTCCTGCCCGCCGATGATCACATGCTCGTTGGCAAGCGAGGCGGGCGGATGCAGATCCATGGTCAGGTTTGTGAACGGCGTCTGGAACCCGACGCGCGTGGGGACGTTCACGTTGAACACAAACTCCTGCAGCGCCTGGCGCACATCCGCCATCGCCAGCCGGTCGTACCGGATGAACGGCGCCAGCAGCGTGTCGAAGCTGGAGAACGCCTGCGCGCCGGCAGCCTCGCCCTGCAGCGTGTAGAAGAAGTTGACGATCTGCCCCAGCGCGGTGCGGAAGTGCTTGGCCGGGCGGCTCTCGGCCTTGCCGGCGGCGCCGCGGAACCCGACGCGCAGCAGGTCCTGCAGGTCCCACCCCACGCAGTAGACGCTCAGCAGGCCAAGGTCGTGGATGTGAATGGCGCCGCTGTCGTGCGCCTCGCGGATCTCAACCGGGTAGACCTTGTTCAGCCAGTAGATCTTGCTGACTTCGCTCGAGATGTAGTTGTTCAGCCCCTGGAGCGAATACGCCATGTTGCTGTTTTCTTTGACCCGCCAGTCCAGCTTGCCGAGGTAGCTGTCGATGAGATCGAGGTCCGCCTTCTGCACCATTTCGCGCATGCGGGCGTGCTGGTCGCGGTAGATGATGTAGGACTTGGCCGTGCGGCGGTACGGCGAATTCAGCAGCACCTCCTCCACCACGTCCTGCACGTTTTCCACCGTCAGCGGCAGGGAGTCCTTGAGCGATTGCAGCAGGCTGAGCACACGGATGGTCAGGTGCCGCGCCTCCTCCAGACCGAATTCACCGGTTGCCTGGCCGGCCTTCTGAATGGCCTTGGTGATCTTGAGCGCCTCAAAATGCTCGTCGCGTCCGTCGCGTTTTCGAATGCCAGACATGGCTGTAGCAGAGACAGAAGCAGGCTTTTCCATTTTTACCCCTTGCTGCAACGAAGAAACCGCAGCCCGAAGGCATGCAGACGCCTGGCAGCGGAGCGCATACGCAGTCACTAAACAGGCTTGGAATCCAACCCGGAGACCCCAGTTCGTCCATCACTTGTTTTAGCGTGAAAGACTATTCCCAAGAACAGAAATATCTATATATTGTGGTCTAAAAAAACGCAACCACAAAATGTAGTGTTTTTGACAGGATACCACAAGATCCTCAAAATGAGGATGTTACGCAGAGGAACGCCAATCATGGCCGTTGGTAGAAATATTTCAGCAGCGGCGAAACTACACCAGGTCGCAGGCGTCAGCCGGCATCCAGTGTGCGTCCCTGCCGTCCCACTTGACGTTACAGCCGATCGGGTTGGTCAGCGGGACGCGCAGCGGGCGACCGGCGAGCAGGTCCTCAAGCGCGTTGGCGAGGTCGTTGACCTTCACCTTGGCGGCGTCGCGCGGATTGTCCACGCCGCGGCCGGTGTAGACCAGCATGCGCTGCGCGTCGAAGACATAGAAGTGCGGCGTGCGAAGCGCACCATAGGCGCGTGCCACGTCCTGCGTGGCATCGTGCAGGTAGACCCACGGGAAACCGTGCTGCTTCATCCGCGCGACCATGTGGTCGAACGCGTCCTCCGCATACGTGCGCGAACTGTTGGCGTTGATGCCGACAAACCGCACGCCCTGTTTGCCAAACCGCTCCGCCGTCTGGCGCGTGACCTCGTCCGAGCCGGTCACGAACGGGCAGTGGTTGCAGGTGAAGAAGACCACCAGCGCCTTGGCGTCCTTGAAATCCGCCAGCGCGCAGGTTCTGCCGTCCGTGGCCGGGAGCTTGAAATCCGGGGCGTTCTGTCCGAGTTGCAGCGTGAAGGACATGTTGATTCTCCCGAGTTGTGATGATGGCAGGGAACGACAAGAGGGCAGCCCGCGATCCCTGAAAAACGCAATTTCATCATAAAAAAAGCAGTTGGAAAGTTCAAGGCGAAGTTGCCTTGCGTGGCCTTCGGCGCGGGTGTGCCTGGGGACGTCGTGGCGGGTGGTGTGAACGCACCGCGCCGATACTGACGGCTTTCCCCCGTGCAAACCTTGGTTGTTCCGGTGACACCATCGCTTCACCAAACAGGTGAAAGGCGTATTCTCTATAACCGCCCCGGCAACTGAACCTTGAGCCTCAACAACGGCCATCAACTGCTCCGTATAGGCTCATAGACTACCCTTGCATTTCTCAAACTGCATATCGCAACCCGCTGGCGGCGGGTTGCTCAACTAGCAGCCTGGTCGGCAGACAGTTTGTGCCACCACAAGGCTAAGCCCGACAGGCTGCTAGTTCCGGTAGAAGATCAGGGTCCCGCTGGGGATTTTGGCGCCGCTGATTTCGCTGCTGCTCTTGAGCGCGCCGCCGGGGAACAGATAGAACGTGTCGGGCAGGCGCCAGCGCGCGCCGCAGATTTCAATCGCGCGACGCGTCGGGGTGATCGGCCCGCCAACGGAAAAGCCCACCAGCATGCGTGTGCCGGGCGGCAGCTTTTCGCGGATGCCGGGAGGAACCTGGGTGCCCCGCAGGTAGCGGCCGTCGCGGAAAATGTACAGGGTGGAAGGCTCCCAGGCCTCGTCACCGGCAATGTCCCGGGCGCTGGCGCCATCCACGCCAAGGGTCTGCACCTCCTCCGGGGCCGGGGTGGCCTCTGCCACCACGATCCGGGTGCCGAGGGGGACAGCGCGCCAGTTGTGGATCTGGTTGCCGGTGCGCCGCGTGCCGTCCGGATAGGCGTAAACCGTGTCGGCGCGCTTGTAGGCGTCGCGCGCAATGTCCCAGACGGAAAGTTTCGCGGAGACCACATTGGGCGGCGCCGCAACCGGGGCCTGCGCGAGCATGCGGTCCTGTTCGCTGCCCGTGCCGTACAGCACGCGGGCCAGGTAGGGGTCGCCGTTGATCAACCGCCCCGCGCGCACGTCGGGATCGAAGCGCGGCTGTGACGTGAGGTGCAGCTTCTGGCGCACGTTCCAGCGCGCAAACAGCATGCCGCAGCGCTTGCGCCCGCGGTGGCTGCGCGCAATCCACTTGTTGGGCGCGCCGTAAGCCACCATCGAGTGCGTCAGCACGCGCTCGTCCGGCACGCGGTAGATGAACTTGAGCTCGGCCAGCAGCGCCGTGAGCGCCCGAAACTGCGCCGCCGTGATGTCGCGGTTGTGGTAGCCCACCACCTCGATGCCGATGGCGTAGTCGTCGATGTTGACACGCCCCTCCCACATGCTGCGGCCGCAGTGGAATGCCACGCGGCGGTGGTCGATGATGCGGTACACGCGCCCGTCCGCGTCCACGCAGAAGTTGGCCTCGCCGAGGTCGCGCAGCGTGATCAGCGAACTGCTGCCGGGCGCCTCGGTGGTATGCAGGATGATGTAGCGCGTGCTGGGGCGCAGCTCGCGCTCGGGATTGCGCGGGCTGTAGTAGCTGTTGACAAACTGGAAGCCGCAGGAAAGCAGCAGGCACGCGAACAAACCCGCGAATCGTGCACCCGATTGAACCACAGATTGCCGAATTGTGAACCGCAGAAACATGAAGTTTATCCGCTTCTTCCGTGGCTGCCCGCTGTCCCCCGGGCAGGCCCTGTCAGGCCGCTGTTACACCTGGACGGTACCGGTGGCCCCGTGCGCTCCGCCCGCGGGCGAGTGGCCGTGCCTTCCGCGGGGCTGCGCAGGCCCGCGCGCGGAGCGCCCGGGCCACCTTTCAGGCCTCATCACTTCGGCTCGTTGGCGGCGGGTCTTTCCCAATCCGGTCGCGCGACCACGAGGTTGTCCGCGGTCATGTCGGCCGGCGCGGGCAATCCCAGCAGGTGCAGCACGGTTGGCGCAATGTCCGAGAGCTTGCCATGCGGCAGCAGCTTCACGCCCGGGCTGTCGCTGGCCACATAGATGCACTCCACCTCGAAGAGCGTGTGGCTGGTCTTCACCATGCCCGTGACGTAGTCGACCATCTGCTCGGAGTTGCCGTGGTCGGCCGTGATCAGGATGTGCGCGTCGAGCTCCAGCAGCCGATCCACCAGCCGGCCGACGTTGGCGTCCACAATCTCGACCGCGCGGCGGGCGGCGTCGAACACGCCCGTGTGCCCCACCATGTCGCCGTTGGCGTAGTTGACCACGATGAGCGCATACGGGTTGTCCTCGAGTCGCTTGATCAACTCGTCCGTGACGTGGCAAGCCTCCATCTCCGGATGGTCGGCAAAGGTCGCGGGGTCGAAGCGGGTCGGCACGTCGACCTGATCCTCGCCGGCATACGGGTTGGTGGACTTGCCGTTGAAGAAACTGGTGACGTGGCGGAACTTCTGCGTCTCCGCGATGCGCAGCTGCCGCAGGCCGGCCCTGGCCACCACCTCGCCCAGCAGGTTGCCCATGCCGCCGCCTTCGTCCATGGCGCCCAGCATGTACTCGGTGAATTCGTTCCAGTAGCGCGTAAAGCCCAGGAAGGTCACCTTCGGCCGCGCCTTGCGGTGTCCGGCGTAGTCGTCGCAGACAAAGGCCTGCGCCAGCTGGATGGCGCGGTCCTGGCGGTAGTTGGTGTGCATCACGGAGTCGTTGTCGCGGATGCCGGCGAACCCGCCGATGGCATAGCACGGGATGTACTCGTCGTACATGGCCTGCCCGTCCGGCGTGTGATCCGCGGCGTACGAGGCCTTGACCGCCTCGACGGCCGAGGCTGCCGTGCGCCCCTCGCCCAGCACCAGGCCGTGGTAGGCGGTATCGGTCAGGCCATAACTTTTGGAGCGGTCCATGCCGAAGTAGCGTCCCATGATCGTGCCGATGCAGCAGCGTCCGACGGCCTTCATCTCGACCTCAAGCCGGCCGAGGTATTCCAGCGTGCTGCGCGGCGGCGTGTCGCGTCCGTCGAGGAACGGATGCACCACGATCTCGCCTTCGGGGAACTCCTCGCGCGCCCGGCGCATGATCTTGAAGAGGTGCTCCTGGTGGGCGTGCACGCCCTCGTCCTGCAGCAGCCCCAGCAGGTGCAGACGGCTGCGGTTCTTCTTCCAGTTGGCGACCAGCGCCAGCCACTTCGGGGCCTTGAACAGCTCGCCCGTGCGCAGGCCGTCATCGATGCGCTTCAGCTCCTGAACCACGATGCGACCGGCGCCCATGTTGAGATGGCCGACCTCGCTGGAGCCCTGATAGCCATCCGGCAGGCCGACCGGCTCGCCGCAGCAGGCCAGGCGCGTCCAGGGATAGCGCGCCTTGTAGCGGTCGACGTTCGGCGTGCGGGCGGCGAAGACGGCGTTGCCGTCCGCCCGCTCGTTCAGCCCCCAGCCATCGCGAATGATCACGGCCACCGGTCGGTTCTTCATACATCGATTCCTTGTAGAATAAATAAAGCGCTAGCAGCTTGTCGGATTTAGCGCTGTACCTTCACAAACTTTGTGCCGACCAAGCTGCTAGTTTGGGGGACGCAACCGCCAAGCGCCGGACAACCGTGTCATACGCTACCAAAAGAGCAACCGGAACAATTTTTCTGCCTGTAATTGAGTTTTCGCAACCCGCGGGCAGCGGGTTGCTCAACTAGCAGCCTGGTCGGCAGACAGTTTGAGCCTCCACGAGGCTAAGTCCGACAGGCTGCTAGTGTATTACCTGTCGTACGTTTGCGAAAGCAGGAAAGTCTCAGTTAATGAAAGAAAAATTGTTCCGGCTGTTCTTTTGTTGCGTATTTCGCTCTTGTCCAGTGCTTGGCGGTTGAGTCCCACTAACTAGCAGCTTGGTCGGCACAAAGTCTGTGAAGAGCTGAGGCTAAGTCCGACAAGCTGCTAGAGCTCCACTTGCACGCCGAGTTCAACGACGCGGTTGGGTGGCAGGCCGAAGAATGCCGCGGCGCTCTGGGCATTGCGCGCAAGCACGGCGAACATGCGGCGGCGCCAGTAGGCGCGCCGGCTGTGGCGGGCGAGCACCAGCGATTCCTTGCCGAGGAAGTAGCTCGCGCGGCCAGGTTCGAAAGGACCATCGGGCAGATCGAGCCGGGCGAGCGTGTCCGGCACGAGCGGTTCCTCCATGAACCCGAATCGCAGGATGATGCCGGTGATCCCCTGGCCCAGCGGCGTGACCTCAGCGCGCTCCCGCTCCAGGACGGTGGGCGTTTCCTCTGTCAGCACCGCCACCACAAACGTCCGCGCGTGGAGCATCTTGTTGTGCCGATAGTTGTGGAGCAGCGCGCGCGGCACGGCCTCGGCATTGCCGGAGAGAAACACGGCCGTGCCCGGCACGCGCAGCGGCTGCACGCGGATCACGTCCTGCACAAAATCAGCCAGCGGATAGGATTGCTCGTCGGCGGCCCGGCGCAGGAATTTTCGGCCGCTCACCCACGTACTCATGAGCAGCACGACCGACACGGCCAGCAGCACCACCACCCACCCGCCAGACATGAGCTTCGCCATGTTGGCCGAGAAGAGGGCAAGGTCCAGCAGCAGGAAGCAAGCACCGACAGCGAAGAGGATGCCCCGCGGGACAGCGGGCCAGAGCGCCGGCGCCAGCAGGAGCATGAGCCCGGTGGTGATCACCATGGTGGCGGAAACAGTGATGCCGTAGGCAGCGGCCATGTGGGTGGAATCCTTGAAGACCAGAATCACGCCCAGGGTGATGGCAAACAGCGCAAAATTGATGGCCGGCACATAGACCTGCCCGATCGTGCTGGCGGAGGTGTGGACAATCCGCAGGCGCGGCCAGAATCCAAGCTGCACCGCCTGGCGCGCCAGTGAGAAGGTGCCCGAAATGACGGCCTGCGAGGCAATCACCGTGGCTACGGTCGCCAGCGCCACCATGGGGACAACCCCACCGGGCGGGACGAGACGGTAATAGAGATTGTCGGGAACGGAATCGGCATGGATCAGGTAAGCTCCCTGCCCCATGTAGTTCAGGAACAACGCGGGAAACACGAACGCAAACCACACCTGCCGGATGGGACGCCGGCCGAAATGCCCGATGTCGGCGTAGAGCACCTCGGCGCCGGTCAGCGCCAGGAAGACCGTGCCCATCAGGGCAAAGCCCTTCCAGCTGTTGGTGGTCAGCAGGTCGACGGCATAGACGGGGTTCAGCGCGCGCAGGATGTCGGGGCAGTGCAGGATGGCCCGCACGCCCAGCAGCGCGCTGACAGCAAACCACAGGACCATCACCGGGCCGAACAGCAGGCCGATCCGGGTGGTGCCGTGCGACTGCAGCAGAAAGAGCAGCACGAGCACTGCCAGCGTCACCGGAATGATGAACGACTGCATGCCCGGTGCAACCAGCGTGATCCCTTCCACGGCGCTCAGCACGGAGATGGCGGGCGTGATGACGCCGTCGCTGAACAGCAGGGCGGCGCCCAGCATGGCGAGGACGCCCAGCAGCGCGCTGTTCCGCACCCGCTGCGGACCCAGGCGTGAGACCAGCGCCTGCAGCGCAATAATCCCGCCTTCGCCGCGGTTGTCCGCATAGAGCACCAGCAGCACGTACTTAACGCACACCACCAGCACCAGGAGCCAGAAGACGAGGGAAACCGCGCCAAGCACATTGCCGGAGGTGAGCGAAACGGCATGCGACCCGGCAAAACACTCGCGCAGGGCATAAAGCGGGCTGGTGCCGATATCGCCGAAAACCACGCCCAGCGCCGCCAGCATCAGGGTCAGCGATTTGGCCCTGGTTGGCGCGTCTGCTGCGTCCGCAACCGCTATGGCATCATTCTGCATCTGGCTCGACCGGTGCCCTAGCAGCTTGTCGGATTTAGCGCTGTCCCTTTACAAACTTTGTGCCGACCAAGCTGCTAGTTTTGGGGACGCAACCGCCAAGCGCCGGACAACAGTGTCATACGCTACCAAAAGAGTAACCGAAACAATTTTTCTGCCTGTAATTGAGTTTTCGCAACCCGCGGGCAGCGGGTTGCTC
>JBAWXQ010000061.1:0-14889 GCA_037144015.1 bacterium | reverse complement strand
TGCGTTTCGTGGTTCGCCAACGGGATGAAGTTCCGTCTTAGGCGAGGATTTGGGGCAGCCCCTGTTTTGCGCGCGAGGGTGCATCGGCAATTCGGTGCTACCCGCAACCCAACGAATGAACAAGTCCAGGACACCGAGCGCACAGAGGGAAACAGAGACCACAGAGAAATACCTGACTGCAGCCGGCGCGCCGGCCGCAGCCGGCTGCCTGTTGAGTTGGGCATGACACGGCTATCGGCGCCTGGCGATTGCATCATCCTCGCCATCCGTGTGGGTCTTGTCGGTGCTGCCGTGCCCGGAAGATCTTTCCGTCGGCTCTGCCTTGGGGGTGGCTGCTTCCGCGCGGCGGCTTGCCGGCACCGCAGGTTGCACGGCGGGTTTGATCACCGCTGCCGCGGGTGGCGCAGCTTCGCGCGGCACCACGGGCAACAGGGCAGGGGTGCGGGTGTCGGGCATGTGCGGGGCCGGCATCCGGGCGCGTGTGGAATCGCGGCCATCCGGAATTTCACGGTGTATTTCCGGATCAACGGGTTTCTTTTCCCTCTTTTCCTTCTCTTCCGGGCGGGGAGCAACCGGGCGCACATTAGGTCTTGCGGGTTCGACTGGCAGCGTGAGCTGCGGCGCGGCGATTGGCATGGCCGGCGGCGCGGCAATGGGCGCGGCTGGCGCAGATGGCCTGGGGTGTCTGACGATGGGTGCGACAGGCGGGGTGACGGGCGGGGTGACGGGCGCGGCCGGGGCCGCCGGCCCGGGGCGCCTGATGACAGGGGCGGCGGGAGTGGTTGGCGCTGCTGGTGCGGCCGGTGCGGTTACGATCCGAACCGGACGTGCTGGCGGCCGGACAATGCGGTGTTCATCGCCTTCGCGGTCAGGGCCGTTGTTATGCACGCGACGGTCCCTGCTGTCCCAGATGTGCGACGCTTCGATGTGCGAGCTGCCGCGATAGACGATGTCCACGTGGCTGGCGCTGAGGATTACGCTGGCCACGTTCCGGTCGCCAAACTGGCTGTTGGCCACAAAGGTATAGTGGCGGGAGGAGAGGCCGAACTGGACGTCGAACGGCGTGTCGTGGCCGAAGCTGAATCCCACGCCTGCACGGAAGGCTGTGCCGGGTGGCAGCGGCGCCCAGCCGCAATGGGTCGCCGAGCGGCGCCACGAGACCCAGGCCGGCGCCCACACGGTGTCCGGCAGCCAGATCCAGCGGTGGCGGTCCACATAACACCAGCGGCCGTAGTGGAACGGCGCCCATCCCCAGGAGTAGTCCGACTGCCAGTACCAGCCGCAGTCCGTGAAGATCCAGCGCCCGCCATGGCAATAGGGGCGCCAGTCGGCGTTCACGATGGTGACGGTGGGTTGCCAGACGCGTCCATAGGAGGGAAGCTCCAGCCAGGTGCCGTATGTATTCAGCGGCACCTGGAAATCCTGGGTCTGCTGAACCACCACAGGCTGTTCAATGACGATTGTGTTGGCTGCTGCTGCCGGTTGCCCCGGGGCGGCGGCGGCGGGCCACTCCGCGGCCGGGGTCGGCGGTGGCGTGGCCGCCACGGTCGGCTGTTCCGGGGCTGACGGTTCGGCCGGGGCAGGCGTGGCGACATCAGGCTCCGGGAGTTGGTCAACAACGGGTGGTGTCGTGGCAGGTGACATGGCCGTCCCCGTGGCGGATCCCGGCTGTTCCGTGATCGGAACCGGCACCGGCTGGGCGGCCGTGGCCGTGTTGGTCGCGGCGGCCAGCTGGTTTCGCACCAGCTGCAGCATGACCTCCGGAGACACGCCAAGGTCGCGCAGCGTCTGCAGGGCATGGTCGTCAGATGCAGTTGTGCTCGTGCCCAGTGGCGAGGTGGCTGCAGGGGGAGTCGGCGTGGCAGGTGTCTGCCGTTCAGGTGTGCATCCCTGCACAGCGATCAGTGTGACTGCGAGAAGTACAATCGGCTTCATAAATGCGCTCCTTCCACATAAATATAGTAGTGCCTTCCCGCTCAACATACACGTATTTACGTGTCAGGGCAGACGCGTTCGCCCTTTGGACGTCCTTGCCGCCTTGTTGACATCCTTGGACATCATCCGGTAGACTTCTAGTCTTGTCTACGCATATTCAGTTGATTCACTTTGAGGTTCTATGCAACTGACGGTTCATGACGCATCTCGGCTGTTGGCCGTATCTGAAAAGACCATTTATCGATGGATCAAACAGGGCGTGCTTCCGGTCTATCGGGTCAACGAGCAGTTGCGGTTCAACCGCGCGGAGCTGCTGGAGTGGGCCACTTCGCGCCGGGTCAAAATCTCGCCCGATATCTTTATCGAGACAGAAGCGGAATCGAGCGTCCTGCCGTCACTGGTGGATGCCCTGACTGCCGGAGGGGTCGTTTACCGGCTGAGCGGAGCGGACCAGCCCGCCGTGCTGCGGGCGGTTGTGGAGGCGATGAAGCTCCCGGAAGAGGTTGATCGCGAGTTTTTGTATCGCGTCCTGCTGGCGCGCGAGTCGCTGGGCTCCACGGGCATCGGCGATGGGATTGCGATTCCGCATGTGCGAAACCCGGTTGTGCTGCACGTGAACAAGCCGATGATCACCCTGTGCTTTCTGGATCAGCCGATCAATTTCGGCGCGCTCGACCAGGTGCCGGTCTCGATCTTGTTTGCGCTGATCAGTCCGACGGTCAAGGCCCACCTGCACATGCTGTCGAGGCTGGGGTTCGTGCTGCAGCACGCGGAATTCAAGGCGGCGTTGAAGCGGCAGGCTTCCCGGGATGAGCTGATGGCGCTCCTGGCAGCAGCCGAGGGCACGTTTCCCGCGATGATTGCCCGTGGCGGCACAGGCGAACCCGCCGTGTCCGGCGCGGACGCCAAACCGGGTTGATTGGACGGACCATGTCCACAGCACTTATGCTCATCCTTGTTGCGATGACGCTGGCAGCGGTCAGCGGCGTGCCGGGGTTGCTGTCCGGCCGCCGTGCCGTGTGCGGGGAGCGGATTGCCGCGGGGCTGATGGCGGGGGCGATGGTGCTGGGGCTGCTCGGCGCCCTGCTGGTCCTGTTTGGCGCGGCGCCGGCGACACGGACATTTTTCTGGCCCCTGGCCGGCGCGCCCGCTGCCGTGGCCGTGGATGCGCTGAGCGCGTTCTTTCTGGTGCCGGTCTTCCTGATGGGCGGCCTGGGCCCGATGTACGGCCTGGCGTACTGGCGGCAGATCGACCATCCAGATAACGGGAAGAAGGTGCGGCTGTTCTGGGGGCTGATGGTGGCCGGCATGGCGCTGCTGATGGTGGCCCGTCATGCGATGCTGTTCCTGATCGGCTGGGAGATCATGGCACTGGGGGCCTTCTTTCTCATCGGCACCGAGGACCACCTGCGCGAAGTCAGCCAGACGAGCATGCTGTACCTCATCGCCACGCACGTGGGCACGCTCTGCCTGTTTGCCATGTTCTGCCTCCTGCATCGGGCCACGGGGTCATTTGCGCTCGAGCCGGTCTGCGTCGAGCAGGCGGGGCTGGGGCTGCTGACGGCGATCTTTTTCCTGGCGCTGGCGGGATTCGGCCTCAAGGCGGGGCTCATGCCGCTGCACTTCTGGCTGCCGTCGGCGCATGCCAACGCCCCCACGCATGTCTCGGCCATCATGTCCGGCGTATTGATCAAGACCGGGATTTACGGCCTGGTGCGCATCGCCGGACTGCTTCCCGACCCGCCGCTGATCTGGGGTGTCATCCTGCTCGCACTGGGGGGAATCAGCGGCGTGTTGGGCGTGGTGCTGGCCCTGGCGCAGCACGACCTGAAGCGCCTGCTGGCGTACCACAGCGTCGAGAACATCGGCATCATCGTGATGGGCCTCGGCCTGGCAATGGCCGGCCGGTCTCTGGGCCGCGGCGACTGGGTCGCGCTCGGGTTGGCCGGCTGCCTGTTGCACGTGTGGAACCACGCGCTGTTCAAGGCGCTGCTGTTTCTCGGCGCCGGTTCGGTGATTCACGCGGCGCACACCCGCACCATCGACCGGTTGGGCGGGCTGGCGCGGCGGATGCCGTGGACGGCGGCTCTGTTCCTGATCGGCGCCGTGGCGATTTGCGGGCTGCCGCCGCTGAACGGATTCATCAGCGAACTGCTGATCGGCCTGGGTTTGCTGCGTAGCGCCGCGATCACGGACGGGCGGAGCTGGATTGGCCTGGCCGTCGGGTTTCCGGTGCTGGCGACAATCGGCGCCCTGGCCACCGCCTGTTTTGTGAAGGTGTATGGCGCGGTGTTCCTGGGCGCGGCGCGGAGCGAGGCGGCCACGCAGGCGCAGGAGTCGTCCGCCTGGATGATTGCGCCGATGGGCCTGCTGGCGCTGGCCTGCGTGGCGATCGGCCTGGCGCCCGCAGGAGTCGCGCCCATTCTGGACCGCGCGGTGGCGGCCTGGACGCCGAACCTGGCCGGCGCGGAGCCCCATCTGGCCTCGCTGGCCCCCCTGGGGTGGATCACCGCCCTTGGGCTGACGCTGCTGGCCATGGCAGGCGGGGTTGGGCTGTTGTTGTGGGGCCGTGTGCCGCGCCGGGACTGCCTGCCGGGATGCACCTGGGATTGCGGTTACGCGCAGCCGGCGCCGCGCATGCAGTACACGGCGACCTCCTTTGCGCAGATGCTGGTGCAGTTGTTTGGCTGGGTGATCCGGCCGCGCCTGCACCGGCCCACGCTGGCCAGTCCCTTTCCCAAACCATCCAGCTTTGCCACGCACGTGAACGATCCGGTTCTGGACGCGCAGATCCTGCCCGCCTTTCGTACGTCCAGCCGCTGGCTGGCCCAGTTCCACTGGGTCCAGCAGGGGCTGGCCCAGCACTATGTGCTCTATATTCTGGTGGCCGTCGTGGCCATGCTGGTGTGGGCCGTGCCGATGGGGTCGATGCTCATCCGGCTGTTCTCCCGCTGAGCGAAAACGAAATCCGCATCCCGTGTGCTGCGTATGAACCCAATGTTCCTTATTTTGCTGGCGATCGCGATGATGGGCGCCAGCGGGCTACCCGCGTTGTTTGGCGGGCGGCGCTCCCCGTTCGGGCAGCGGTTCGCGGCCGTGTCGCTGATCATGGGCAGCCTGGCGGGGCTCTCGGGCGTCGGGATGGCAGGGGTCGCGCCGGCGCCGGCTTTTCTGGAAACTCCCTGGCTGTTGCCGGCCGGCTCTTTTTCCGTTTCCATGGATGCGGTCAGCGCGGTTTTTCTCGTGCCGGTGCTGGTGCTGCCGGCGCTGGGGGCCATCTATGGACTCGGCTACTGGCCGCAGCGGCAGCATCCCGCCAACGGGCGCAAGCTGAGCTTTGCCTATGGCATGCTGGCCGGGGCCATGGCGCTGGTGACGATTGCGCGCGATGGCATCCTCTTTTTAATCGCCTGGGAGATCATGGCCCTGGCCGCCTTCTTTGTCGCCACGACCGAGGATCGCGAGCCGGCCGTGCGCCAGGCGGGATGGGTCTACCTGGTCGCCACACATGTGGGGACGCTCTGCCTGGTGGCGCTGTTTGCCCTCTGGCAGCGCACGACCGGAAGTTTCTCCTGGGCGCCGTTGTCGTCTGCAGCGGTGGCGCAGCATCCCGGTGTGGCGACGGCTCTTTTTCTGCTGGCGCTGATCGGGTTCGGCTGCAAGGCGGGCATCATGCCGCTGCATGTCTGGCTGCCGGGGGCGCATGCGAATGCGCCGAGTCATGTGTCAGCCGTGATGTCGGGGGTCATGCTCAAGATGGGGGTTTACGGGATCGTGCGCGTGGCCGGATGGCTGCCGGTCGTGCCTTCCTGGTGGGGGTGCCTGCTGCTGGGCGTGGGTGCGCTGACAGCCTTGCTCGGGATCCTCTTCGCGATTGCGCAGCGGGATATCAAGCGCCTGCTGGCCTACAGCAGCATTGAGAACATCGGCATCATGGTCCTGGGGATCGGGCTGGCGCTGCTGGGACGAACGATCGGCAGGGCAGACCTGGTCTGGCTCGGCCTGGCTGGCTGCCTGTTCCATGTGTGGAACCACGCGCTGTTCAAGGGGCTGTTATTCCTGGCGGCCGGCGCGGTGGTGCATGCCACCGGCACCCGCGACATCGAGCGGCTGGGCGGGCTCGTCAAGCGGATGCCGCGGACAGCCGCCCTGTTTCTGCTGGGCGCGGTAGCCATCTGCGCGCTGCCGCCGCTCAACGGGTTTGTGAGCGAGTGGCTGCTCTACTTGGGCTTCTTCCGCGCCGCGGGTGCGGCCGGCGGAAGCAGCTGGCCCATGGCCGGTTTTGGCGCCGTGGCGCTGGCCATGACCGGTGCGCTTGCGGCGGCCTGCTTTTGCAAGGTGTTCGGCGCTGTGTTTCTGGGCGAAGCACGCAGTCCGGCGACAGCCGGCGCGCACGATCCGGATCTCCGCCTGACGGTCCCCATGGCGGTGCTCGCCGCCGGATGCCTGCTGGCGGGCGTTCTGCCGGCGTGCGCCGTGCCCATGATCGACCGTGCGGTGCAGGCGTGGACCGGTGCGCCGGTTCTGGCAGCGGGTGCGGTTTCGTGGTGCGAAATCGCGCCGCTCGCCTGGATCTCCTGGCTGTCCGCCCTGCTGCTGGCCGCCGTGCTGGGCGTGGCCGGGCTGCTCCTTCCGGCGGTGCGGCGTGCCATGCCGCGCCGCGCCGGCACGTGGGACTGCGGCTACGCCCGGCCCACGGCGCGCATGCAGTATACCGGTTCGTCGTTCGGCCAGTCGCTGACGGAGCTGTTCGCCTGGGTGCTGGGGCCGCGCGCGCAGCGCCCCCGGATTCTGGCGCTGTTTCCGCGGGTGCGCGGCTTTGAGCAGACCGTGCCGGATGCGATTTTGGACCGCCTGGCCACACCGGTTTTCCAGTCCTCCGAGCGGATGCTGATGCAGCTGCGCTTCCTGCAGCAGGGGCGCATCCAAGTCTATGTCGTGTACTTTCTGGCCGCCGTGCTGGTGCTGCTGCTGCTGGGGGGCTGGGTTCACGCCTGAAACACAACCATGATCAACACAATCATCCATCTCGTCCTGCTGCTGACGATGCCGCCGCTGCTGCTGGGTGTCATCAACAAAACCAAGGCTTTCGTGGCCGGCCGCAAGGGGCCGCCGCTGCTGCAGGCCTATTACGACATGGCGAAGCTGATGCGCAAGGGGATGGTCCTCAGCACGACCACCACCTGGGTGTTCGTGGCGGCGCCGGTCGTCGCGCTGGTCACCGTGATCGTGGCCGGCCTGCTGGTGCCGCTGGGCCCCTTCGCCGCGCCGATCTCGTTTGCCGGCGATGTAATCCTGTTCGCCTATCTGCTGGGGCTGGGGAGATTTTTCACGACCACGGCCGCGCTCGACACGGGTTCCGCCTTCGAGGGGATGGGTGCCGCCCGGGAGGTAACCTTCGCCTGCCTTTCTGAGCCGGCGACCTTCTTCGCCCTGCTGGTGCTGGCTGGCATCTCCCATTCCCTTTCCCTGAATGGCATGCTCCACGGCCCGCTGGCCACGGCCCTGCCGATGGTGGCCGCCCCGCTGGTGCTCATCGCCATCGGGTTGTTTGTGGTGCTGCTGGCCGAAACCTGCCGCATTCCGGTGGATGACCCGAACACGCACCTGGAGCTGACGATGATTCATGAAGTGATGGTGCTGGATCACAGCGGCCCGCTGCTGGGGCTGATCCTGTACGGGGCCTCGATCAAGCTCTTTGTGCTGGGGTCGATCCTGCTGCATGTGGTCGTGCCGGTGCAGGTTGGCCGCCCCGTGTGGGACTGGCTCTTTTTTGGCGCGCAGATGCTGGGGCTTTCGGTGGTCATCGGCGTCGTGGAGTCCGTGATGGCGCGCCTGCAGATGCGGCATGTGCCGTATCTGCTGATCGCCGCGGTCCTGTTCTGCGGCTTCGGTTTCATTTTGCTGGCGACCGTGGGGAAGTAGCACGCGGTGGCGGGCGCAAGGGGGGCAGACATGGTTTCCATCCTCGATTCCTTGCTGGTGGTGGTGCTGGTGCTGAATCTCTTTGCACTGGGCACGAGCCGGATTCAGTCGGTGATCCGCATCGTGGCGATCCAGGGCATGCTGCTGGGCGCCATGCCGCTGTTCGCGCATGCGCCGGTCGAGCTGGCGACGGTCGGCATCGCGCTGGTGGCCATCCTGCTGAAAGGGCTCGTGATTCCGGGAATGCTGTCGCACGCGCTGCGCGACGCCACGATCAAGAAGGAGGTCGAGCCCCTGATCGGGATGCTGCCGTCGATGATCCTGGGGGCGCTGGCGACGGGATTCGCCATGGTCTTTGCCGCGCAGCTTCCGCTGGCCGGCGTGCAGACCGCGCGCCTGGTGGTGCCGGCGTCGTTCTCCACGGTCCTGGTCGGCTTCATTCTGCTCATCACGCGATACAAGGCTATCACGCAGGTGATCGGCTACCTGGTTCTCGAGAACGGCATCTTCATCTTCGGGCTGCTGCTGGTTGAGTCCATGCCGCTGGTCGTGGAGATGGGGGTGCTGCTGGACCTGTTCGTGGGCATCTTTGTGATCTGCATCATTGTGAACCACATTAACCGCGCGTTTTCGTCCCTGGATACGCGGCAATTGGCGAGCTTGAAGGAATAGGCCATGGCTCTTGCAATCATCCTGTTTCCCCTGCTGATGGCGCTCCTGGCGCTGGCGATCCGCTCGAACCGCTGGCGCCCGTGGCTGCTGCCCGTCACCGGTGTCGTGCATGCGTCGCTGACCGGCGTGGTGCTGGGCTCGAAGGAGCTGTCTGTCAGCTCCGTCTGGCTCGAGCTGGATCCGCCGGGGCGCCTCGTGCTGGCGATCATCAGTGCGCTGTTTCTTTTCTGCTCCTTTTACACCGTCGGCTACCTCCGGCACCGCGAGGAGCGACCCAACCGGATTTTCTGCGCCTGCCTGTGCTCGTTTCTCGGTGTGCTGAGCCTGGCCACGTGGGCGCATCACCTGGGGCTGATGTGGGTGGCGATCGAGGCGACGGCGCTGACCACGGCGCCGCTGATCTATTTCAACCAGACGCCGCGGTCGATCGAGGCGACCTGGAAGTTTCTACTGATCGGGTCGATCGGCATTGCGCTGGCCCTGCTGGGGTCGTTCTTCCTCGCCTATTCGATGGTGAACGCCGGGCTGGAGCCGTCGCTGACATTCGAGCACCTGCTGCGCGAGGCGCCGCATCTTTCCAAGCCCTGGCTGCACGCCGGGTTTGTCCTGCTGCTGGTGGGCTATGGCACGAAGATGGGGCTGGCGCCGATGCACACCTGGAAGCCGGATGCCTACGGGGAGGCCCCGGGGGTGGTTGGCGCACTCATGGCCGGCGGGGTCACCAGTTGCGCCTTTCTGGCCATCCTGCGCGTGTACCACATCTGCCTCGCGGCGGGTGAGGGGGCCTACAGCAGTCGCCTGCTGATCTTTCTCGGGCTCTTCTCGATGCTCGTCGCGGGCGCCTTCATGGTCGGCCAGCGGGACTTCAAGCGCATGCTGGCCTATTCCAGCGTGGAGCACATGGGGATTCTGGCGCTGGGCCTGGGCATTGGCGGGCTCGCCATCTATGGCACGCTGCTGCACCTGGTGAACAACGCCATCGCCAAGGGGGTGCTGTTTCTCTCCGCCGGCAACATTCACCGCGCGTATGGCAGCAAGACCACGGACGCGGTGTCGGGCGCGATGCGCCGCCTGCCGCTCTCCGGGGCGCTGTTTCTCGGGGGCTTCCTCGCGGTCACGGGATCGCCGCCGTTCGGCCCGTTCATCAGCGAGTTTTCCATCCTCAACGCGATCTTCGTCACGGGGCACTACTGGGTTGGCGCGCTGTTTCTGTTCTTTCTGCTGGTGGTGTTCGTGGGCATGAGCGTGACGGTCCTGTCCGTGGTTCAGGGCCCGGTTCCGGCGGCCGCGCGCGAGACCCCCTACCGCGACGGGTGGCTGACCGCGCTGCCGCCGCTGCTGATGATGGCCGTGGTGCTGCTGTTCGGCCTGTACATTCCCGGCCCGCTGCAAACGCTGCTGGTCGATGCCGTTCGTTTTCTGGAGGTCAAACCGTGACAGTGCCTTCTTCCGAATTGCTGCCCTTGCGCAACGGCCAGTCTGTGGAGCTGACAGCCATCCCGCAGGTTTCCTTTGCGCAGTTCACGCGGCTGATTGTACAGGCGGTGGCAGCGGGCCAACGGGTTTCGGCGCTGTATGCCGACGAGTCGATCGAGGCGGAGGCCACCGACCTCTATGCGATTCTGGCGGATGATGGCGAGAACCGGATTCATGTGACGCGTACCACCGTTGCCGGCGACCGGTTTGAATCGCTGACCCCGCAATGTCCGCAGGTGCACCTGTTCGAGCGCGAGATCGCGGAGCAGTACGGGTTGCACCCGGAGAACCATCCGTGGCTCAAGCCGGTGCGATACCGCGCATCGTGGCGCGAGGGGCGCGATGCGTGGGGCCGCACGGCCGGGCAGGCGATCGTGCCGGGGGTGGGGGACTTCTATCGTGTGGCCGGCGAACAGGTTCACGAGGTCGCCGTCGGCCCGGTGCATGCTGGTGTGATCGAGCCGGGCCACTTCCGCTTCCAGTGCCACGGCGAGGAGGTGTTTCACCTTGAAATCGCCCTGGGGTACCAGCACCGCGGGATCGAGGAGGCCATGATCGGCGGACCCGGGCCGCGCAGCATTCATTACGCCGAGACGCTGGCCGGCGACACGACCGTCGGGCACGCCACGGCGTATGCGCAGGTCATCGAGGCCCTGACCCATTGTGCGCCGCCGGCGCGCGCGCAGGTGATCCGCGGCATTGCGCTGGAACTCGAGCGTCTCGCCAACCACGTCGGCGACCTGGGCGCTTTGGCCACGGATGTCGGCTTTCTGCCCACGGCTTCCTATTGCGGCCGGATCCGCGGCGATTTTCTGAACCTGACCGCCCAGTTTTGCGGCAGCCGCTTCGGCCGCGGCCTGGTGCGGCCGGGCGGGGTGGGGTTCGATGCCGAACCGGCCCGCATCGCCGACATGCTGAAGCGCCTGGACGCGCACGAGCGCGATGTGTCCAGCGCCGTCAACCTGCTGTGGGACGCCCCTTCCGTCATGGCGCGGTTCGAGGATGCGGGGCCGCTGCCGGCGGATGTCTGTCGGCAGCTGGGCGTTGTCGGTCCCGCGGCGCGGGCGTCCGGCATCAATCGCGATGTGCGCCAGGATCAGCCTGCCGGAATCTACCGGTTCGTCCAGATTCCGGTGTCCACGTGGGAATCCTGCGACGTCTTTGCCCGCGCCTATGTGCGCTGGATGGAGATCCAGCAGTCGATGGAGTTTGTCCGCGAACAGTTGCGCGCCCTTCCGGCGGGCGACATCCGGGCGGAGCCGGGGGAACTCGCCCCGGGCCGGCTGGCGGTTGCCATGGTGGAGGGGTGGCGCGGGGAGATCTGCCACGTGGGGGTCACCGATCCCCTGGGCGGTTTCTCCCGGTACAAGATCGTGGACCCCTCGTTCCACAACTGGCCCGGACTGGCCCATGCCCTGCGCAACCAGCAGATTTCCGATTTTCCGATTTGCAACAAGAGCTTCAACCTGTCGTATTGCGGACATGATTTGTGAAGAAGGCAGAAGTCAGAACGCAGGATCCAGAAGTGCGAGGAACTCCGGTGCGGACACAGAGATCGCAGAGATTGCGTGAGAGCACAGAGAAAACGTAATGCCAGGGCGCACTCGGTGTCCGGAACCGGACTTCCTCGCGCGCAACTCTCGCGGTTGTGGGATGGCGTGGCCGGATGGAAAAAGCATGCGACAGTGTTTTGTCGGGGTCGGGATCGGAATTGAGGAGGCAGTGTTCGGGCTTTATCCGATTTGGCCTCTGGCCTCTGACCGCTGACCTCTGAATTCGAGGGAATTTGCCTATGCTTGACATCATCAAAGCCCGCCTGCAGCAGAAACATCGTACCATGTCCTGGCCGGATGGACCGGCACCGGCGCTGCCGGACCGTTTTGCGGGGCGGCCACGGATTGATCACGCCGCGTGCGACAATTGTGGCAAGTGCGAAACCGCGTGCCCGGTGGGCGCCATCACCTGCTACGCGAAGAGCGGCGGCGACGGCGCGTCGCCATCCAGCAATACGATAGCCGGGGTGGCGCTGGACACCGGGCGCTGTCTTTTCTGCCGCGCCTGCGAGCGCGCCTGCGAGCGCCAGGCCGTCACCTTCAGCACCGATTTTCACCTGGCCGCGGCAGCCCGCGACGCGCTGGTGGTGCGCGATGCGGCGGAAACGTTTCCGCCGGCGCTGGTCGAGAAGGCGCGGGAATATTTTGGCCGTTCGCTCAAGTTGCGGCAGGTCTCGGCCGGCGGTTGCAACGCCTGCGAGGCAGATGTCAATGTGCTGGGCACCGTGGCCTGGGACCTGGGGCGCTTCGGCATCCAGTTCGTGGCCTCGCCGCGGCACGCCGACGGTCTCTTCATCACCGGACCGGTCAGCGCCAACATGCGCCTGGCGCTGGAAAAAACCTACGCCGCCGTGTCCGCGCCCAAGATCGTGATCGCCTGCGGCGCCTGCGCCATTGCCGGCGGCCCGTATGCCGGCCACCCGGAAGTCCACGGCGGCGCCGCCGCCGTGGTGCCGGTCGACCTCTTCATTCCCGGCTGCCCGCCGCATCCGCTGACCATTCTGGACGGACTGCTCCGCTTCGTGGGGCGTCTAGCAGCCTGTCGGATTTAGGTTTTGCGTCTGCACACAGTTCGTGCCGACCAGGCTGCTAGTTTTGGCCTGTGGCCTTTTCTCGCGCCTCAAAACGTCATTCGACGTCATGACTACCTTCCGAATTCAATTTTTTGCGCAGCGCTATCGCCCGTCAGCGGGCAGTTGAGTTTTTACAACCCGCGGGCAGCGGGTTGCACAACGAGGAGACTGTCGGCAAAAGGCGCGGGACCAATCTACGGCCTAAGTCCGACAGTCTCCTGGGCTCGAACCCGCGAATGTTGAACAAGGCGCGCGAGTGGAAGAGCTGGCGCCGGGTCCTTCGTTGATCCTGCAGACGCCAACCTGATGGCACAACCAATTCTCACACCTCTAGAGGTGTGAGAATTGGTGGCCGGATCTTTCGCGAAGTCTTGCACTTCGCGTTTATCCTCTTGCCGCCGGGTCGGCAGACGGTTTGTGCCTCCACGAGGCTCAGTCCGACAGGCTACTCGCGGCTTTCGGTGCCATCGCCGGCGCGTTCTGCCTGATCTGGTACTTTCGGATGATCGTGGCGGCAACGGCATCCTGTGTGGCCAGTTCCATCAGATCTGAGAGCATGGCCCTGAGCTTTTGTTCCGCCTGCGCGCTTTGGGCCGCCGCCTGCCCGAGCTGAACTTCCAGCAGCCGCAGGTTGCTGCTCTGCCGGACGGCTCCATGGAGATTCCAGGACAGGAGCAGGATCAAACCTGCCAGGGCCAGCGTCAGGGGCCAGAAGGGACTGTAAGTCGCCGGCCCGATCTCGCCTGCCGCCGCACGCATCATCGTGTTGTTATTCATCGCGCACCCCGCCTTTCTTCGCCGCCTTGCCCGCGCTGCCGGCGGAAGCCGGAGCTTCCACACCGGGCTGGACGTTGTAGCCATACTTACCCAACAGGCTGCGGAGGTTGCGGTTGCTGGCAGCCGCATGGGCCATGTCCTGCAGAATGGCGGAGCTGATCTGCTGCCCTTGCGCCCCCAGGATGCCGTTGTTGATGGCCAGCTGCTGGGCCTGCACCATCCGCTGTGCGCGCTCATTGCGGGCCGACAGCAGGACGATGGCCAGCGCCAGGGCCAGCGTCACCACCCCCAGCATCAGAAGAATAATAAACTTCGGTAGCTTCATGCTGCGTTTCTCCTGGAATTCAATCACGACCGGGGACCACAGTAACGAATCTATCTCTGTAATTCAAGCTGTCGCAGTCGCCGGACATCCGTGTATTACGCAATCCGTTCCAGCCGCTTCACCAGCTCCAGGCAGAGGCGCGCGGCCACGGCGGCGGCGCGCGGGAGAAAGGTCTGGAAGTCGAGAACGCTGTCGCCGTCCCGGGCCGGCACGTCGCTGAGCGCGCGCAGGATCAGGAACGGCACGCCGAAGCGCGTGCAGACATGGGCGATGGCGCCGCCCTCCATCTCCACGCACAGCACCTCGCTGTGAAAGCGGTCGCGGATCTGCGCGACCTGCTCCGGCCGGGCAATGTGCGAGTCGGCGGAGCCGAGCAGGCCGCGGTGGCAGGTGTGCGGCACGGCGCCCGAGGCCACGAGCTCATCGAAGATCGACAGCAGGCGCGGGTCGGGGTAAAAGCGTGCCGGCTCGCCGTGCATCTGCCCCGGTTCCAGGCCGAAGCCCGTGAGGTCCACGTCGGTGTAGACCACCTCGCGCGGCACCACGAGGTCCAGCACGCGCTGGTCGGGTTGAAGTCCGCCGGCCGTGCCGATGTTGATCACGCAGCCGATGTCGAAGTCCGAGAGCACCAGCGCCAGCGTGCAGGCGGCATTGACCTTGCCCACGCCGGAAAGCGCAATCACAAGCTCCTGGCTGCCGTGGCGGCATTCGTGCAGCACGGTGTGGAAGTGGCGCCGGGCAGCATGCTCCGGGAAGAGCGCCAGCAGGGCGTCGCGCTCCTCCGGCATGGCGGCGATGATGGCGATGGGCTGGCGCATGGAGGTTGTTCCCGAAAAGCCATGGGTGGTGGCGACGGGGCCGTCGCATATGGCGATCAGAGACGCATCTCAAAATAACACATGTCCGCCGCGCCGGCCAACCGCCAACCGGACAATGCGTTCTGCGTTCGACAGCGGGTTGACGAAGGTCACCGCGCCATGATATATAGTTCCGTTCTTTGCGGGACCGTGCCTCCGGTTGTGGGGGTATAGCTCAGTTGGCTAGAGCGCTTGAATGGCATTCAAGAGGTCGAGGGTTCAACTCCCTCTACCTCCACCAGTTTCGGCACGCCCGCAAAAAAGCCGCGACGCCCTGCGTCCGCGGCTTTTTTGTT
>JBAWXQ010000060.1:0-15040 GCA_037144015.1 bacterium | reverse complement strand
GGATGTACTCGGGCATGAAGCCATGCCGCCGGCCCTTGAACACACGCAGCCAGCGCCCAAACGCGTCCTGCACGATCTCGGTATCTCCCTCCGCCCGGATCAGTTTGTCTTCGAAAACGGGCAGCAGCGGCGGCTCGGTCCAGCCCATGTTGACGTCCACCCCCACGGTGCCGGGTGGATCATAATTAAACCAGTTTCTGGTTTCGTAGTCCTCCGGCAGGCCCTCTTTCTTCCAGCGTTCGATCGCTTCGGGCCAGATGTAAAACTCGCCGCGCGGCAGATGATCCAGTTTCTGAAACCCATACATGGCCCGCAGCCGTTCACCTGAAGTCATAGTCCATCCCCCTCTTAGCGCAGCGACAGCTCATACATCGCCCGGATGTTTTCCGTGCTGATATCCGGCTGCAGGTTGTGGGAAGGCGCCAGGATGTAGCCGCCGTTCTTTCCGAGAATTCGGCCCCGCTCGCGCACTTCCTCGCGAACCTTGGCCGGCTTCTCGAGCGGCAACAGGTACTGGATGTCCACGCCGCCGTGGAAACAGAGTTGAGTTCCAAAGTCCGTTTTGAGCTTGCCGGGCGCCATGCCGGCCGCCGCGGGCTGAATCGGATTGAGGATGTCCACCCCGGCGGCGATCAGATCGGGGATCAGTTCCCGCACGGCGCCGCAACTGTGAAACATGAATTTCACACCGTGGCGGTGTGCCAGCGCGCTGAGCGTGCGGAGTGTGGGGGCAATGAAGCGGTCAAAGGTCCCCCGGCTCATCATCAGCCCCTGCTGCGTGCCCAGGTCGGTCAGCGTCCAGTAGATGTCGATCTTGCCCTGGGCCACCTCCAGGCAGCGCGTGAAGTCCTCCACGTAGAAATCGACGAAGACCTTGACCAGGTAGTCGACCCACTCCGGGTGTTCGCCCGTGTCGCAGAGCATATTCTCGAACCCGCGCACCAGCGCGGGCCGCTCGAAGATGTCGGCATTGCCGAAGGCGATGGCCTTCCCCTCGTACCGCCGGCACTGCTCCGCGATGGTGGAGTAGTCGACGTCATCGCACGTGGGCCAGGGAAACGCCTCGAGATCGGCCAGTGTTCCGGCCCCGGCCAGGGCGCCGTCGATGTGCTCCCAGGCGGTGCCGAAAACGGTGGTCGCCATGGCCCAGCGTTCCCCCCACATGTTCTGCCGCACGCCCTCCCGGATCGTGTCCGCCGGGTAGATGGGCTCGATATAGCGGACGTCCACGTCCAGGACGTTCAGAACCTCATCCCGCGTGGAGCAGCCCAGATCCTTCAACAGTCGATCCCACACCTGCGGTTCGGCCCACAGGTCAACCGGAAGGCGGTCCGGCTGCTCATGCCGTATGGCCGTCAACACGCGTTCACGCGAATTCATCCGCATCTTGTTCATCCTTTCCATGCGTGGTAGGCGGCCAGCACACGGCCGACCAGGGGGTGCCCCGCCGGCAAGCCAAGCATCTCCGGGACGGCCTGCTCCGCACCCTCGGCCTGCAGCCGGGTGCGCATCTCAACGGCTTGCGGATCATCCGGGTGAACGTAGTGCAACACAGCCGCGATCCCCAGGGCCAGTTCCGTGCAGGGCGAGCCGTCCTCCAGCGCCAGTACCGCCGGCGCCACCAGGCGTTCGGCGCGCGACAGCTTGCGCAACGGATCGCGCACCACCCGCAGAATCCGGTCCTGCAGGGCGGCCACGGCGCCGCGCGGCGCCAGTTCCAGCCCGTACTCCAGGGCCGCTTCATAGGTGAAACCGTAGCGGCGGGAAACCACGCGTGCCAGTTCCTCCATGACGCCAACCACATGCGCCACCACCACCGGGTCGGCCACGGCTTCGTGAATACAGGTGTGGCCGCGGTGAAAGCCCCAGTAGCCGCAGATGGCATGTCCGCCGTTGTGCATGAAGAACTTCTGCGCCAGCCGCGCCTCCTGGTTGGTCACCAACTCCATGGCCGGCAGGTCCACCGCCGGGCCCACGAAGCCGGCCTGGTCCACCGTCCACTCGTTGTAGTCCTCCGCCAGCAGTTCCAGCGGATCATCCGTGGCCAGCGGGACAACCCGCGAAATCATGCAGTCAGGGAACCCGACCAGGGCTTCCGCGTAGGCGGCTTCCGCGGGCGTCAGGAGCGGGAATACCTGTGCTTTCAGCAACGAGGAGCTGTTCTGCATGTTCTCGCAGCCAATCACATTCAGGGGCTGGCCGACCCCGGCCGCGCACCGGGCACCGATGATCCGGGCCACCAACGGGGCGATGGCCGGCAGATTGTGGCTGAACAGACAGGTGAGCAGCAGCGGAATTTCCAGCCCTTCGCGCACCAGGGCATCGGTGTCGCCGACCGGGTAGGCCCGGAAGTTGTCCACGGCAACGCGCCGCTCGGTTGTGGCTCCGCACAGCCGCACGGTGTAATGACCGGCTTGCTGCAACGTCTTCACCAGGTGCAGGTCGCGGTCGGCAAAGATGATCTCCCATCCCGCCGCGTGGGCCAGTTGGCCAAGGTGCCCGCGGCCGCTGGAGCCCGCGCCAAGGATCATGACCCGATTGATCATGTGCTGGCTCCGCGCTTGTAGTCGTCCTCAACGCGGACGACATCGTCCAGGAACGGCGTCTGAACTTCGATCAGGCGCAAATCCTCCAGGGCTTCCAGGCGGTGCAACTGACCCGGCGCATTTTCCAGGATGGTTCCGGGGCCGATGATTTCGGTCACCAACGTGCCGTCCTGGCCGATGAATTCGGCTTTGGCTCTTCCGGCGTCGATGTAGATGTGCTCGTGCTTCTGCTTGTGATACTGCAGGCTGCTGCGCTGGCCGGCTTTGAGCGTGATGATTTTCAGCGCGTAATTCGCCGTGACCGCGACCCACAGTTCGCCGCCCCACGGTTTGACAACTTCCTTGACCGGTTTGACAATCATATTACCTCCTGGCCCTTTTCTGCGCTGCTGTGCCCACTCCGGGATAGCGCTGGCGCAGCGCCGTCGCCAGGGCGGTCTTTCGTTTTGATGTGGCGTACGCGTATAGATCGAGCACGTGCCGGGCCGGGTCCGTGGCCGCCACGGCCCCCGATTGAAACGCCTCCACGGCCTCCAGCATGGCAGCCGAGCCCAATTCCGGGCTGGCCTTGCCTCTGGCATCCTTGATGGAGTTGATAGCCGAACCCGCAAGATAGAGAATGCCGTCGGCATATCCGCGCTGTTGCGCGTCGAACAGGTTCAGCCCGATATTGCCCTGGTCCAGTCCGCCGGCCCGCGCGATCATCGCCGGTTTGATCGCTCCCAGCGGCGCGGCCAGTTGTTGCTCGCAGCGCAGCCATTCCAGGCCGTTGGGCCGCAAGAGCGGCGGCGTGGAGGTCAGCGGGGCGGTCTGCCGAAAGTCGGCGCCGTCGAGCCGGACCAGGAAATCCAGCACCTCCCGCCAGATCGAGCGCGTCTTGTTCGAGATGCCGCTGTTATGCCCGTAAATCGCCGGCGGGTGCGCCAGGGAGCGGGTCCGCTCGCGGACCATGCGGATCGTGCCACCGACAAACTGGTCGCTGAACATGACGGCATTGGCACCCGCCTCCAGCACGAGGTCCAGATGACGCATCAACAGGTCCGGCGGCGCCGTGATGTGCGGGGCGAAGAAAAGGCCGCGACCGGCACGGCGGGCCTGCTGCGCCCGGATGGCCGCCACGGCCTGCCGCGCCCGTTCCGCCACCGGGGCGAACGGCGCCCCAGGCACGAAGTTCTCATCCTCCTTCACAAACCCGAAGAGCGGGTTGGCGGCAGCCTGCCCGACCAGCTTGCCCAGTTCGGCCGGCGTGATGCCGGAACAGGGCTTGATGATCGTGCCGAAGATCGGCGTGCCGGCCGGGAAGCCCGTGGCCTCGCGGATGCCGGCGGCGCCGTAGGCCGGCCCCGGGAAGGTGGCCAGCACGCGATCGGGAAGTTCCAGATGCACCAACTGGATGTCCTGATGATCGCACAGTCCGACCACCCCTTCGCCCGCCATCAGGTGCAGGATATCCGTGGAGAATATGCGACCGTCCTCGTACTGCATCATGCGGATCGGAAACCCGACCCAGACTAGCCCGACGCGGCCCGTCGCATCGAACGGATCGGCCGCCAGGACCTCGCCGGTGCAGGCGGCCAGCAGCGAACCGGCCGCCGGATTATGGACGCCCGAGGTCATGTGGTAGCTGATCGCCTCGCCAACCTCGTGGACGCTGTGTTCGCGCGAGCAGACGAAGTAAACCCCCACCATATGATCGGGCGAGCGGACGGGGCCTCTTTCGGCCAACCGTTCGACCACGATGCGCCGGATCAACGCCGCACGCTCATCCAAGTCACGCCGCATCTCGTCCAGAACTCGCTTGCCGATCACATGCATATCCGTGCGCTCCCCGCTTTGCGCTCACCACGCCGCCTGCCTCTACGCCTGCCCCGCCGCACCGGTGCGCCGGATCCATTTCTCCACGACAGTCCCCATCTCCCGCGCGGCCTCCGCCATCGCCATGGGCGCCCACAGGTTGCGTTTGGCGTCCCACTGTCCGCGCAACGATTCGCGCACCGCCGTCATCGATTCGGTGGCGACGTTTACTTTCGCAATGCCCAGGGAAATGGCGCGCCGCAGATCGGCGTCCGGCGTGCCCGATCCGCCGTG
The DNA here is from genome assembly GCA_037144015.1 of bacterium. Lineage (GTDB taxonomy): Bacteria > Verrucomicrobiota > Kiritimatiellia > RFP12 > CAIWXQ01 > CAIWXQ01. The sequence goes on along the minus strand of JBAWXQ010000060.1, from coordinate 10,406 downwards.
CAGCACCAGCGGGAGCGGGATCGCCGCGTGAATCTGGGCCAGGCGTTCAAAATCGAATTGCGGCAGCTTGGTGTAATTCCCGTGGGCATTGCCGAAGGAAATGGCCAGGGCGTCGACTCCCGTGGCCGCCACATAGGCGACCGCTTCGTCCACCCGGGTCAGCGTGGAATCGCGCCCCCCCTCGACGGACACACCGTCCACCGTGCCAACATGGCCGATTTCGCCTTCGACGGTGACGCCGCGCGGCCGTGCCATCGCCACGAGGCGGCGCAACGCCTCCGCATTTTCGGCGAAGGGGCGGCTGGAGAAATCCAGCATCACGGAACTGTAACCGGCATCAAGGCACGCCTGCGCCTGTTCGAGCGAGTCCCCGTGATCGAGATGCAACGCCGCGGGGATCGCAAAACGCGCGGCCAGGGCATGCGCCACGGTGCCCATGTCCCGCGGCGCGAGCAGGCCGAACTCGCCCGGACCGTTCATCAGAATGACGGGCGACTTGCAGTCCGTGGCGACGCCCAGGACGGCGAGCATGCTCTCCGCATTCCACACGCAAAACGAGGGCACGGCATAGCCGCGCGCCAGAGCCCGCTGCATCAACTCCAACATCGGCACATAGTTCATAGCATCACCTCCGCCCGCCGGACCACGGCGGCGTAATCCGGAACACCTCCGAAACCACCGATCATTTCGATACAAAACGCGGCACACGCATGTCCCAGGCGAGCGGCGGTCAGCACATCGGCCCCCTTCACCAGGCCGGCGATGAAGCCTGCGTTCCAGCAATCGCCCGCACCGGTCGTATCGACCACGCGCGCGGAGAGAGCCGGCACCTGCGTCTGCCCGCCCGGATTCGCCACCAGGCAACCCTCCGCGCCCATCTTCAGGACCACGGTCTTCGCGCCGAGCGCCAGCAGTCGGGCGACAATCGCCTCGGCCGCTTCGTCTGCATAGAGCGCTCGCATATCGTCCAAACTCGGCAGGACAAAGTCGCAGTGCGGCAGCATCGTCTCGAAGGTGTCGCGTCGCGGTCCGAGACCCCAGCACTCGTCGAGCAGGGTCACCACGCCCCGGCGCTGCGCTTCGGCCAGCAACGCGGCGCCCGGCGCCCCGTCCAGACGCGGCAGCACCCAGCAATCCTGGTAGAGGAGGTAGTCGGCTGCAAAGATCCGGTCGTGATCCAGATCCTCCGCGCAAAAGGTCAGATTGCTGCCGGGCGTGTGAATGAACGAACGATCGCCGTCGGGATGAATCCCCACAAAGGTGAACGGGGTGGTGTCGGCGGGCGACACGCGAATCCCGGTCACATCCACGCCGCAACGCGTCAGTTCATCCAGCAAGAAGCGCCCGTTCAGGTCGTCGCCGACCTTGGAGAAGACGCTGACGGGCAATCCCATCCGCCCGAGGGCGCCGCTCGTGTTGGCCGCGCCGCCGCCGGGCAGGAAGCGCACGCGATCGGTGACGACCTGCGTTCGGACGTGCGGCTGCGGGTATTGGTCCAGCGGACCGCTCAACGCGTCGACCACCAGAATGCCCAGGCAATGGATGCGCGCTTGCATGTCAGTTCATCGGGGCTTTCATTCCCAGCAGCCCCTGCGCGGAATCGTACAGGATGGCACGGGCGATGCGCAACGCCTCGTCGCGGCGGTATTGCCCCTGTGTGACCTTCTGCGCCAAGACCTGGGCCAATTGGGTGCGCACCATGACGGCCTTGGCATACGACCACTCGATACAATAGGCGTCGGAAAAAAACCCGAGTTGTTTGTTCGCAGGCAACATGTCCAGGCGTTCTTCCATAACCTGCCGCATGGCGCCGGGAAAGAAGTTGTGCCACCAGTAGCCCGCCAGCGCCAGGTTGGGAAGCTCACGGCAGAAGGTGCAGAGCGACTGGTTGGCGTGGCGGCTGGAAAGAAAGATGACAAAGCGGATCGCGGGATGACGGCTCACGCAGGCGGCCAGTTCGGCCAGTGCCCGCTGGGGAACGAGGCTGCCCGTTTCATGGGGCAGCGGCTCCGCCGCCATGCTGGCCTGAAACACGACGCGATCGGCGTGGGGGGCCAAGGCCGTCAGGAAAGCCTCATGTATATAGGCGGCATAGACATCGCGTTCCGCCTGCCCCGCGTGCTCGCGCTTAAGCAAGGCCGCCCTCATGGCCTCATCCGATACGGGCCGGAGGAAGATGTCGCCCGACAGGTGGGTCGCCATCGAGATGACGGGCGCGGCAGCGAGTTGCTGCACGTAGTGGGTCAACGCCGCATGCACGTCTTCAAGCGTGCGAATACGCCGGAGCGGCGGCGTCCGACGCCCGGGTGCAAGCGACCGCGGCGGACCGGGAGGCAGGCCCCAGCAGTTCTCCAGTTCGCACAGGGCCGTGTCGAACTCGTTCTGCTGAATGCGGGTGAAGAACGCCCATTCCATAGAGTAGTGCAGGATGTCGTCGTCCTGCCCCTGGTCGCGGCGGGAGAGTTCCGTCACCGCGCGGGAGATGTTTGCGCGGCGCATGATCTCCCGCTGCCAGCCGCGGTCGTCGGCACGCTCGCGAACCCGGGCATCGAGGCGCTCCCAGTTTCCGTCGGTCAACGGCTCATGCCAGTCGTAGAGGTCCCGCAGAATGATTCTCACGCCCCAGAAACAACTGGTGTTGGCGATCTTTTCCAGATAAGGAATGGCTTCGCGCAGGCGGGCATGCGCCTCGTCCCGTTCAGGCCAGCCGGGAAACTCCGTCAGCCTCCGGCCATTCGGAACGCCGGCGGCGTAGAGATCGCTGACCACCATGTGATAGAGCAGGATGTCGTGCAGGCCGCGGGCGCCCAGGCGTCCGCCGGTCAGATGCGTATGAACGTCCATCAACGGAACGGCAGTCAAGTCCGCCCGCAATGCGTCCGTCATGTCTTCATGCGACATGGAGACCCTCCTCCTGCGTCATGTATCGTTCGCCCCGCCTCTCCCTCGAGGGCTCGCCGAGGTCCATCGTTCCCCGAAGGATGGCATGCGCCTTCACTTGCTGCTTGCCCGGATCCTTTGATTCATATACAACGATGTATTACACCATGCTCGTGATTCTGGCAACTGTAAACCTACGGGGGTCTCCATGAAGTATTTTGGCGTGCTGCACGAACTGCCGCTAGCCGCGTGTCACCCGCAAGGCTGGCTCAAGCGGTATCTCCGCACCATGCGCGATGGCTTGACCGGCCACCTGGAAGCCGCCGGCTATCCGTTCAATACGGAGGGGTGGATGGCGCTGGGCAAATACGGCGTGAAGGGCGACGACTGGGGCCCCTACGAGCAGAACGGCTACTGGGTGGACGGCCTGCTGCGCTGCGGGCACCTGCTGGGCGACCGGCGGCTGATCCGCAAGGGTGTCCGGAACATCGAGCACGTGCTTCGCACGGCCGATTGCGACGGCTATCTCGGCCCGCAGTTCTTGAAGCGGGCCGCCTCATTCTCGCGCTGGCCGCACCTTGTGTTTTTCCGCGGCATGATGGCGCAGCACGCGGCTACCGGGGACCCGCGGATCGTCCGCGCGCTGGAGAAGCACTATCTGAACGACGCGCCGTCCTACGCGGCCGGCCGGGATGTCTGCAATGTGGAAGCCATGCTCTGGACCTATGCGCAAACCGGGAACCCGGCGCTGCTCGCGCGCGCCCGCGAGGCCTTCCGCGGCTACAATGCGTCGTTCCGGCAGAAAAGCAGCCTCCGCGACGCCGAAGTCACGCTCTACAGCCAGGGCCAGACATCGGTGCCCGGGCTGTTGTCCGCTCAGCGGCCGACGGAGCATGGCGTGACCTACTGCGAGATCGGCAAGCTCGGCGCCATCCTGTACCTGCACACCGGCAACAAGACCCACTTGAGCGCCAGCATCAACGGGTTCCGCAAGCTCGACCGCCATGCCATGCTGATCGACGGCGTGCCGAGCTCCACGGAAAACGTCGCGGGGCGCAGCGCAATCGACGGGCACGAAACCTGTGTCATCGCCGACTACACCTGGGCCGCCGGATACCTGCTCATGGCCACAGGCAGCGTCGAATACGCCGACAAGATCGAGCGCGCCTGCTTCAACGCCGGCCCCGGCGCCGTCGGCAGCGACTTCAAGACGCTGCAGTACTTCTCTTCGCCGAACCAGGTCATTGCCGACCGGACGTCCAATCACCACAAACTCCTGCGCGGACTTTCCTACACCGCGTACCGGCCCAACCCCGGCACCGAGTGCTGCCCCGGTGATGTGCATCGCATCATGCCCAACTACGCGGCGCGCATGTGGATGTCGGATGGCGCGGGCGGGCTGGTCGCCGCGCTGTATGGCCCCAGCACAGTCACCCGCAAGCTGGGCACGGACAGCCAGGCGGTCACCGTGGTGCAGGAGACGGACTACCCGTTCTCCGAGCGGATCGACTTCCGGATCCGGACAGCCCGCCCCATCACGTTTGCCTTCACGCTGCGCATCCCCGGCTGGTGCCGGAAGGCGCAGGTGCGGGTCAACGGCCAGCCGGCGGCGTGCGTCTGCACTCCGGGGACGTTCGTGACCCTGCGCCGGGAATTCCGCCACGGCGACCGCATCGCCCTGGCCCTGCCCATGGAACTGCGCATGACGCGCTGGCCCGGCCAGGGCGTCGGGATCGAGCGCGGGCCGCTGGTGTTTGCCCTGCGCGTCGAAGAGGACTGGCAGGTCGACCCAACCGACCTGCGTTCCACCCCGGAATTTCCCGGCTACAATCTCTATGCGGCCAGCCCGTGGAACTATGCGCTGGCCATCCGCGGCAGGAATCTCGTCGAGGCGGTGGAGGTCATTCAAAAGCCGGTCGCGGCCAACCCCTGGAGCATCCATACGGCCCCGCTCGAACTGCGCGTGCCGGCGCGGCGCGTGGCGGGATGGGACCTGGTGCGCCAGAAGTCGATCCTGGCCAGCCGCTGGTTCCCCGGCGGATTCATCGACGTGACCATCAAGGGTGACTACCGCTTCACCCCTCCCCTGCCCCCGGCCAAAGGCCTGGCGAAACGGCTGAGCCGCAAAGTCGAAACGGTCACGCTGGTTCCCTACGGCTGCACCAAGATGCGGATTGCGATCTTTCCGGAGTGCCCATGAAAAACCTGGACCGGTTTCTGAACGTGATGCGGTATGGCGCTTTTGACCATCCCCCGCTGCTTGCGGAAGGCCCCTGGCCGGACACGCTGGCGCGCTGGCGCGCCGAAGGGCTGGCCGACGGCGTGTCGTGGCAGCAGTACTTCGGAATCCAGTCATTCGGCATCACGCATCACGGCTTTAACCACGGCTTGTGCCCGCCCTTCGAGCAGCAGGTCCTCGAGGAAACCGCCGAGCATGTGATTTCGATCAACGCGGGCGGCGTCCGGGTGCGCAACGTGCGCCACGCCACCTCCATGCCCGAGTGGCTGGAGTTCCCGGTCAAAGACCGGAAGTCGTTCGAGCGCGTGCTGGAACGGTTCGAGCTCAGGCTGGAGCAGCGCTTTCCCGCAAACTTTGACGACCTGGTTCGCCAGTGGAATGCGCCGGACTTCGACGCGTTGCTGCTGCCGCCCGCGGGCAATTACTTCTCCACCCTGAGCAACCTGGCCGGCGTCGAGACCGTAAGCTACCTGTTCTTTGACTGCCCCGACCTGATCCACCGGCTGCACGAGACGATCTGCCAGGCCTGCTGCTGGTTCAACGAGCGGATGCTGCCAGCCACGAAGAACGTGTTCTGCATCGGCACGGGCGAGGATCTGGCGTTCAAGAACGGCCCCTTTTTCTCCCCGGCCATGTTCGAGGAGTTCTACCTGCCCTACTACCGGCGGGTGGTCGACGGGGCGCGCCGGCACGGCATCCAGCTGTTCTTCCTCGACACGGACGGCAACTTCGACGCGCTGGCGCCCCAGATGCTGGACCTCGGCATGAACATCTTCAGCCCCATGGAAGTGGCGGCCGGGATGGACCCGGTGGCCCTGCGCGCAAAATACGGGCGCTCGTTCCGCATGATGGGCGGCGTGGACAAGCGCATCGTGGCCGCCGGCAAAGAGGCGATCCGGAAGGAACTGGAGCGGCTGTTCCCGCTCGTGTGCGAAGGCGGATACATCCCTTCGATCGACCATTCCGTCTCCTCGGATATCTCCTGGGACAACTTCCGCTATTACCTGGAGACGCTCATGGCGCTCCATCAACGCTGCGCCAACCGTGCCTAGGAGACTGTCGGACGCAGGTTTTTGGTTGCGACCCGCCCCGTGCCGACAGTCTCCTAGTCGGGCCCTACCTGACCGCATCCAGCCACCCGTCCACACTGTCGGTGGCAGGCTTGATGCCTGTTCGAAGTTCGAGTTGATGACTCATCCACGCGCTTTCGCCCGGCCCGACGTCACATAACGGGCCCGCGTGTTCGATTTCACAGAACCCTTCGCTCGCGGCCTTGCCGCATTGGTACATCGTGATGGTCGCGCCGCCCTCCGGGTAGTCCGCGCCTTTGACGATGTCCGCCGTTGACTTCAGGACATGCCCCGACCACCCGTAGCCCGCCCAGCCGGCGTCCGAAGATGTTCCAATTTTAATCTGCCCCCTGCCGGGGAAGACGCGGAAATCAATCCCAAGCCCCTTCTCGCCAACCCGGACGCAGGGATCGGCCGGGCTGGACCCGGGATACGCCAGCATCGAGCTGGCCGCGCCGGAGCCGGGCGCCCGCCAGGGCGCAAAGCCTACGCCGGCGTGAGGCAGCGCAACAATGGCCCAGACCGCCAGCCGGCGGCGCTGGACACGCAGATTCTTCAGCCCATACCGGAGCCTCAGGACCGGCAGCCCTGGATCAAGCGCCGCTTCCATCGTCAGCTGCAAGCCCGACACGGGCTCATTGCTTCCGGTCAGGCGCAGCGCGGCCGAAGGCAGAAGCTCGAGTGTCGCCGGCCGCAGCGCCGGCAGCGGCGACTGCTCGTTCTGCGCCGGCTCCATAAACCAGACCCTGACGCCAAAGAACGGGTCCGTTGTGCTGATGCGCAGCGGCGATTCCCCGCCCTTCAGGCGAAAGGCGACAATGCGGGGACATGGCGTGCCGCTGACAAAGGCCTCTGCCACGGCGTTGGTCAGCCAGCGCCCCGCAATTCCATGAAAGGCCTGCTCCTCGCCGGCCGTCGCAAGTGAAGTCAAGGTCAGTCCCTCCAGCAGCAGCAGTGCAAACAGGTGTTTGATTTTCATGGCCTTCCTTGCTGCGCAGATCTGTACACCGCCATCAGCCCGGCCTGAGAATGGCCGTGATCGCATCGACCTCCTGCTGCCGGTAGGGGGTCCCGTCCGGGTGCAGGATGTCATGGAACCAGCCGGTTTGGGTATCCACGGCGCCTCCGGCCTTGTTCCACCAGGGGAACTGGCATTGCGTCCGCCCGTTCACCAGACCCCACTGATAGCAGCCGACGCGTTCATCCCGAAACAGGGGGAGGTCCTGATCGAACCGGCTGCCCTTCACGCGTGCCATCCACTCCGTGCAGATGACCGGGCGCTGAAACTGCCTGAGCTCGTTGATGCGCCGTGACAGGCCCTGCCGGTCCGCGTAGGCGTGGAAGGTGATGATGTCCGAGCGGGACGTCACGACTTCCGGCATGTTCCGCTGATCCTCGTTCCACCAGATCCCCACGGTCAGCGGCTGTGCCGCGCCGGCTTCGCGTGCCCACGTGAAAACGTCCGAAAGGAAAGCGGGCGTGCCAACGCCCGCCACATGCATCGGCTCGTTGAACAAATCCCACAGGAGCACGTGCGGGTCGTTTCCGAAGCTGCCCAGCAGGTCGAGGACGTACTGCCGCAACAGGCGGCGCTCGCCCGGGTCTGCGGCCAGTCGACGCCCCGGAGACGGCGTCCAGCTTGGCAGGATCATGCCGGGAATCGGATCCCGCTGCGGGCCGAGGAAAGGATCGAGCTGCGGCGGATCGCCGAAGGCGCAGTCATCAAACAGGACCGGCATGACACGGATGCCGCACTGCCCGGCCAGGCGCAGGAAGCTAGCGAACCGCTCCTGGAGGGCGTCCGGGTCCTGTTTCCAGACCAGGTACTGGAGGAAGACGCGGGTCGTGTTGTACCCGATCGCCGCCGCCCACCGCAGCTCGCGCTCGATCACGGCCGCATCAAAAGCCCCGGCCTGCCACCATTCGGTCGTGTTGGCGGCATAGCTGGGCACATAGTTGAAGCCGCAGAGCCAAGGCTGCCGCAGGTACCACGCATCTGCCCGGGCTGTGTTCCATGGGGGCATCGTTCTCTCCGCTGTAGCCCGGACGAACACCGCGTGCCGGGCTCCTCCACGCAGGTTCTTGTATAACACGCCGGGTGGGCGAACGCATCTACTTAACCAACTCTACGGCGAAGAACGACCGGACGGAAATCCGCTTGTCAGCGGTCCGGTCCGCATTTATCGTGACACGCATGGAACCCCCCTGCCCCGTCTTTGACAGCCACGTGCACATTTTCCCCGACAACATCGGGGCGCGCGTCGTGGCGCAGGTCGCAGTCGGGCTGCCCCTTCAGCCCAGCTACGACGGCACCCGCGCCGGCCTGCTGCGCACGATGGCCGCGGCCGGCATTGCCGGCAGCCTCAATGCGCCCGTGGCCACGCGCGCCGATCAGGTGGCCACCATCAACACCTGGGCCGCCGCGCAGAACCGCTGGCCCATGCTCTCGCTCGGCGCCATGCACCCCGACCTCCCCGACGCCCCGGCCGAACTGCGCCGCGTGAAGGAGCTCGGGCTGCCCGGCATCAAGATGCACCCCGAATACCAGGCCTTTGCACCGGATGAAGCGCGCCTCGTCCCCATCTGGCGCACCTGCCGCGACCTCGGGCTGATCGTGCTGCTGCATGCCGGCAACGACTGGCAGTTTCAGCCTCCCTGCCGCGCCGCACCCGCGGCCATTGCCCGCGTCGTGCGCGCCTGGCCCGGCCTGACCTTCATCGCCGCCCACTTTGGCGGCACCGACCTGTGGGATGACGTCGCGCGCGAACTGCTTGGCCTGCCGCTGTACCTCGACACCTCCTTCACCGTCGGCTACCTGCCGGAGGCGCAGTTTCTGCTCATGGTGCGGAAGCACGGCGCCGACCGCGTCCTGTTTGCCACGGATGCGCCCTGGCAGGACCCGCCCGTTACGCTCGCCGCCTTCCGCCGCCTGACATTGACTCCGGACGAACAACACGCCATCCTGTGGGGGAATGCGGAACGCCTGCTTGGGTTTGGAGACAAGCGGCAGTGATCCGGGCGGGGGCGGAATCCGGGGTCCGGGGTCCGGAATCCGGGGCCTCTGTTGTTTTCTGTTCAAATCCGATTGGGTTGCGGGCTGACACCCGCCTTACAGAGATGAGACAGCAATCATGCACGTAGCCATCATCGGCATCGGCCTGATCGGCGGATCGGTCGCGCGCGACCTGCGCCGCACCGGCTTTGCCACGCGCCTCACCGGCGTGGGGTCCACCCCGGCGCGCGCCGAAATTGCGCTGAAGCTGGGGCTGGTCGACCGCGTCACGACGCTCGAGACCGCCGTGCGCGAGGCGGACCTCGTGGTGCTGGCCATCCCCGTGGACCGCATCGTAAAGCTTCTGCCGCAGGTGCTGGACCTGACGGACCGGCAGACCGTGACCGACATGGGCTCCACCAAGCAGGACATCGCCGACGCCGTTCGCAACCACCCCCGGCGCAGCCGCTATGTCGCCTCGCACCCCATGGCCGGCACCGAAAACGCCGGACCTGCCGCCGCGCAGGACCGCCTGTTCGAAGGAAAAGTCGCCGTGCTGTGCGACCTGGCCGACAGCGCCCCGGATGCCCTCCAGACGGTCGAATCGCTCTACGCCATGCTGGGCATGCGGCTGGTGCGCATGAATGCAGCCACGCACGACCTGCACGCGGCCTACGTTTCGCACCTGTCGCACGTGGTCTCCTATGCACTGGCGCTCGCCACGCTGGAAAAGGAAAAAGACGACAACGACATCTTTGCGCTGGCCGGCGGCGGCTTCGCCTCCGCCGCCCGGCTTGCCAAGAGCGCGCCGGAGATGTGGGTGCCAATCTTCCGGCAGAACCGCGCGGCCATACTCGACGCCATTGACACCTACCAGCAGAAGCTGCTGGCACTGCGCGCCGCCATCGACGCCGGCGACGACAGCCGGATGCGCGACCTGATTGCCGAAGCCAACCGGATCCGGAGAATCCTGCCGTAAGGGAGGAAGACAGGTGGCAGGTGTCGGGTGACACCCAATGACTGAACAAATCAAGGACGCCGAGAGCACAGAGAGAAACAGAGACCACAGAGAAACACCCGAATGCGGCCGGCGAGCCGGCCGCAGCATGAATTTCTCTCTGTGCTCTCGTTCTTGCTCTGTGGCCTCTGTGTCCTTCCACTAACCCCTAACCACCAGCCCCTCCACCTGCCCCTTATGCACACCCTCATACCCAACGCACCGCTG
>JBAWXQ010000059.1:0-15282 GCA_037144015.1 bacterium | reverse complement strand
GACCCATTACCCGGTCCCCGCGATTTCCCTTTACTCCGCGGCGGGGTGGCCCTATATTGCCCACTTGAAACACAAAGGAAAAGCAAAGCGGAACAAGGACCAGTCAGAGACATGAGCCAGATGGACAAGGTAGCGATTCGGAAGCCGTTCCAGCGTCATGAAAATGACACCGGCTCCAGCGAAGTTCAGATTGCCGTGCTGACGAAGAAGATCGAAGCACTGACAGAGCATCTGAAAGGCCATAAAAAGGACTTCAGCTCGCGTTACGGGCTGATCCGCATGGTCAACTCGCGCCGTAGTCTTCTTGACTACCTGCGGAGCCAGGACGAGAGCCGCTACCAGAAGCTCATCAAGGACCTCAACATCCGCCGCTAGGTCCGCCAGGCCTGTTCCGGAAACCCGGTCAACAGGCCTTCGCGCGAAAACACGGCCGCCCGGTTGCGGCCGCACCTTCAGCGGAACCGTCTCGGTGCTCCGGAATCTCCCCTGCCGCCCTGCCTGTCTCCGGTTTTCCGGCAACGGGCACTGCGGCGGAAGGAGCGACCGGAAGGCGCATCTCTCTTCCCCGTCCTTGTATCCAGAAAGGTCAAGATGAAGAACACCATATCCATCGCCGTCGAGGTTGGCGGCAAGACGCTCACCATCGAAACCGGGCTGCTCGCCTGCCAGGCCGCCGGCGCCACCACCATCACCCTCGGGGAGACCGTGATGTTCTCCGCCGTGACCAACACCGACAAGCCACGCGAAGGGATCGACTTCTTCCCGCTGCAGGTCGAGTACCGCGAAAAGTACTATGCGGCCGGCCGCTTTCCCGGCGGTTTCTTCAAGCGCGAGGCGCGCCCCAGCGAGAAGGAGATCCTCACCGCGCGCATCATCGACCGCCCCATCCGGCCGCTCTTCCCGAACGGCTACATCAACGACGTCCAGATCAACAGCATGGTGCTGTCGGCCGACGGCGAGAATGACCCCGACGTGCTCGGCGTGAACGCCGCCAGCGCCGCGCTGCACATCTCCGAAATCCCCTTCATGGGCCCCATCGGCGCCGTGCGCCTCGGCCGCATCGACGGGCAGCTCGTGGTCAACCCCACCCACTCCCAGCGCGCCAAGAGCGACCTGGACCTCGTCTACGCCGGCACGCGCGAGCGCTTCCTCATGATGGAGGGCGCGGCAAACGAGATCTCCGAGGCCGAATTCCTGGCCGCCATGAAGTGCGCCCACGCCGAGGTCGTCAAGATCATCGACGCCCAGATCCAGCTGCGCCGCATGCTCAACAAGCCGGACAAGCACATCGTGGACGGCGAGCCGAACCAGGAGCAGATGGACTTCCTGCGCGCCACCTCGGGCAACGCGTTCAGCCAGGCGCTGCTCATCGCCGGCAAGCAGGCCCGCGAGACCGCCATCAAGGCCATCAAGGAATCCCTGAAGGCCAAGACGCTGGCGAAGTTCACGGCGCTCTCCGAGAACCACTTCAAGACGCTGTTCGACAACCTCGAGATCGAGCTGGTGCGCCGCAACGTGCTGGAGCACGGCAAGCGCATCGATGGCCGCGGCGCAAATGACATCCGCCCGCTGGTCGCGCAGCTCGCGCTCCTCCCCCGCGCCCACGGCTCGGCCCTGTTCAACCGCGGCGAGACGCAGGCGCTCGGCACGGTCACGCTCGGCACCATGTCGGACACGCAGTCGCTGGATGCGATCACGGGCGGCGAGAAGGAGAAGAGCTTCATGCTGCACTACAACTTCCCGCCCTACTCGGTCGGCGAAGTCGGACGCCTGGGCAGCACGGGACGCCGCGAAATCGGCCACGGCGCGCTCGCCGAGCGCTCCCTGCGGCCGATCATCCCGGCCGACTACCCCTATACCGTCCGGGTGGTCTCGGACATCATGGGCTCCAACGGCTCCTCCTCCATGGCCAGCGTCTGCGTGGGCTCCCTGGCCCTGATGGACGCGGGCGTCCCGATCAAGGGGCCTGTGGCAGGTGTCTCCGTCGGCCTCTTCACCAACAAGAGCGAATCGCAGCAGGTGATGGTCACCGACATCCTCGGCTCCGAGGATCACTGCGGCGACATGGACTTCAAGGTCGCCGGCACGGAAAAGGGGATCACCGGCTTCCAGGTTGACCTGAAGCTGCGCGGCCTGACGTGGGACGTGGTCGAGCAGGCGCTGACCCGCGCCCGCGAGGGGCGCATGCAGATCCTCGCGTTCATGCGCAGCGTCATCGCCGAGCCGCGTCCGGAGCTGTCGCCCTACGCCCCGCGCATCTTCACGATCCAGATCCCGGTGGATAAGATCGGCGGCCTGATCGGCCCCGGCGGCAAGAACATCCGCCGCATCACCGAGCTCTCGGGCGCGCAGATCGACATCGCCGACGACGGCACGGTCAGCATCTTCGCCTCCAGCGGCGAAGCCCTGGAGATCGCCAAGCGCGAGGTCCAGCTCGTGGTGGCTGAGGCGGTCGAAGGCCAGCTCTACGAGGGCACGGTCACGGGCATCAAGGAGTTCGGCTGCTTCGTCGAGATCCTGCCCGGCAAGGACGGCCTCTGCCACATCAGCGAGCTGGCCGAGCAGCGCATCCGCAGCGTCGAGGACGTCTGCAAGATCGGCGACAAGATGTGGGTCAAGTGCATCGGCGTAGACGACCGCGGCCGCGTCAAGCTCAGCCGCCGCGAAGCCATGCGCGACCTGGACCAGAAGCGCCAGCAGGAAGAGCAGACGAAATAACCGGCTGCTCCGGGTATTTTTGTGCGGCGCGCCGTGGCAACACGGCGCGCCGTTTTGCTTATGGAGCCGGTATCGCGACTGGCCGGCACGGAGAAGAGCCTTTCGCATCGGCGCGGTGCGTTTCTCCTCCCGCTTCGATGCCGGTCAAAGGACAAAGTAAGTGCGCCCCTCATGTTGCACCCACCTGACAGGGTACTTGGGTTGCAGACTCAAACCCGCCTTGCGCTGATCTCGTTGGCGCAGTTCCTGCGCCGCCCTCAGCCCTCACGTCCCTGCTGCCACGGCTGCCGGCGTCTGCTATACTTTCCGGCAACGCCATGCTCCTGCGCTTCCGCCAACTGAGTGCCATCGCCTGCGCAACCCTGCTCGAGGGGATGCAGCAGCCGGCCGCCCTGCTGCTGCTGCTGGCCTGCGTGCTCCTCACCGGGCTGACGCCGGTGTTCCAGTTCCACTCGCTCGGCGAGGAGGGCCGGCTGGCGCGCGACAGCGGCCTGGCCTGCATGCTGGTCTTCGGCCTGATCCTGGCCGCAACCGCCGCCAGCAGCAGCCTGTACGCGGAGATCGAGCGCGGCACGGCCGCGGCCGCCCTCAGCAAGCCCGTGCCGCGCGCCCTCTTTCTCGCCGCCAAGTACGGCGGCGTGCTCGGCCTCGTCTGCATCCTCTGGGCCGCATCGCTGGCGGCCACGCTGCTGGCCGAGCGCGCCTCGGAGCATTTCGTCGCCTCCGGCGAGGAACTGGGAGCACGGGCCGACCGCCTCACAACACTGCTCGCCCTGCTCGGCCCCATGGCGGCCCTCGCCGCTGCCGGCATCCTGAGCTACTGCCGCCGCGCCCGCTTCGGCGTGGCCGCGTTCCTCGGCATCCCGCTGTCCCTGGCCGCCGTGCTGCTCACCTGCGGCGGCTACACCCGCTTCGGACACCTGACCTGGTATCACCCGGACCTGAACCTGCATGTGCCTGCCGTGGCCGTGCTGATTTTGCTGGTGCTGGCCATGCTCGCCGCGCTGGCCATGGCGTTCGCCACCCGCCTGCGCAGCGGCCCGACGCTCGCCCTCTGCACGCTGGTCCTCGCGTTCGGCCTGACCGGCGACCTCTGGGCCGGACAAGCCGCAGCCGGATCCTGGCGCAGTCTGCTCGGCGGCCTGGCCCCCAATCTCCAGCACTTCTGGCTCTGCGACGCCCTCGCAGACCACGGGAAAATCCCGTGGCGCTATGTCGGCAGCGCCGCACTCTATGCCTGCGCCTGGATCGCGCTGGCGCTCGGCGCGGGTGCGCTGGCGCTGCGAGGGAGAGAATTATAGGTCCTATGGGCCCTGTTGGTCGTATAGGACCGATTCGACAAAACACCATGAACCAACCCGTCATCGAAACCCGCGGACTGCGCAAGACCTTCCGCGATTTCTGGCGCCGCCCCAAAGTCGAGGCGGTCTGCGGCCTCGACCTGCTGGTGCGGCGCGGCGAAGTCTTTGCCCTGCTCGGGCCCAACGGCTCCGGCAAAAGCACCACGATCAAGATGCTGCTCGGGCTGCTGCACCCGTCCGCCGGCACCATCTCCGTGCTCGGACGCCCTCCCGCCGATGTGGCGGTCAAGGCGCGCATCGGCTACCTGCCGGAAGTCTCGCACCTCCACGCCTTCCTGACGCCGCGCGAGACGCTGCACTATTATGGCCGGCTGTTCGGCTTCGATGCCGACACCTGCCGCAGCCGCACCCGGGCGCTGCTGGACATGGTGGATCTCCAGCGCGCCGCAGACCGGCCAGTGGGCGAATTTTCCAAGGGGATGGCCCGGCGGGTGGGGCTGGCCCAGGCGCTGGTCAACAACCCGGACCTGCTGATCCTCGACGAGCCCACGTCCGGCCTTGACCCGGTCGCCTGCCGCGAGGTCAAGGACCTCGTGCGGCTGCTGGCACAATCGGGCAAAACCATTCTGATGACCTCGCACCTGCTGGCCGACGTCGAGGACATCTCCGACCGCGTGGCCATCCTGCATGCCGGGCAGATGCAGGCCGAAGGGCGTGTGGCCGACCTGCTGCGCCGCGCCGATGCGGTGCGCTTTCTGATCGAAGGGCTGGACGCCGGCGCCGCGGACACAATCCGGAACGAACTGGAGCAGCGCACCGGTCGCCCCGTAGCGCTCGACCACCCGGCCCTGGACCTGGAGACCTACTTCCTGCAGGTGGTCGCCCGCGCCTCCAATCGCGACACAGCCACCGCGCATTTCCGGCCGGCAGAGTTTTTGGTGAAACCGCGGGAGGAGGCCCGAAGCCCGGAACCCGGGACCCGGTGTCCGGTGTCCGGAACCCGGAGTGTTAGTGTTCGCGCAGAGAAGCAGAAATGCGGATGGGGCGAACCACAGATTGACGATTAAAGAGGTTTGAACCATGAAGGATTTGTTCCGTAAATGCGGTTTGACTTCAAAAATCGGCACTGGACATTCGTCAATCTGCGGTTCGCAGGTCGTCGATCTGTACCCCGGCCCAGGCCTCGCCAGGGACGGCTTCGGCCGACGGAGCACGGCCGCGTTCGCCTGTACATGAGCTCATTTCTGCCGTTCGTATTAGGTCAGTCATAACCAACAATAAGTGTCAAACGGAAGTCAGAACGTGACAGAGCCGGGAGTGAACCTTCCACCCTCCACCTTCCACCCGCCACCCTCCACCTTCCACCCGCCACCCTCCACCTTCCACCCGCCACCCTCCTGATGCCCGACCTTCCTCCAACCACGCGTCTGCTGCATGCCTTGCGCGCCATGGCCGCGGTGGCAGGACTGTCAATCCGCGCCGCCATCCGCTCGCGCGGCGTGGCTGCCCTGCTGCTGCTGCTGGCGGCCGGCGTGATCGGCATTCCCCACCTCGTCACCGGCGACGGCACGCCGGCCAGCGAAATGCAGGTGCGCCTGCGCTACACGCTCGCCTTTGGCTCCGGCATCCTGGGGCTGGCCACGCTCTGGGCCGCGTGCGCCGCCTTCGGCGCCGAGATCGACAGCCGGCGCATGGAACTGACCGCCATCAAGCCGGTCCATCCGCTGACGCTCTGGTTCGGCCGCTGGCTCGGAATCCTGCTGCTCAACGCCATCCTCCTGCTGGGCATCGTGGCCGGAGTGCGCCTGCAGCTCGGCCTGAGCCTTGCCGGGCGCCTCAGCCCGGCGGATCGCGCCTCGCTGCTGATCAGCCGCGCCCTGGCGAGCCCGCAATTGCCGGACCCGGAGACTGAGGCCCGCCGCACGTTTGACGAGCTCCAGCGCAGCAACCGCCTGCCGCAGGACATCCCCGCCGCCGAACTCTTCCGCCGGCTCGTGCAGGAAAGCCGCTACCGCTACACCGTGCTCCATCCGGGCGAACAGGCCTCCTGGACCTTCCAGCTGCCGCGGCCCGTGGCCAGGGACGGCAAGCTCTGGATCCGGATGCGCTTCGACACGGAAGCCCAATCGCTGGCCGATGTGCGCGGCGTCTGCAGGCTGCGCCGGACCGGCGAAACCGCCTGGGCAGCGGAGGTCCCGGTCAATGACCTGGTCCGCAACCAGTTGGAGATCCCGGTCTCCGCCGCACAGCTGGCCGGCGTGCGGGATCTCGAGCTGGAGTTCGCCTACCTGGCCGCGGCCGAGCGCGCCGCGCTGCTGATCCAGCCGCGACAGGCCCTTGCCGTGCTGGTTCCGCAGGGGTCCTTCACCGGCAACCTGGTGCGCGTGCTGCTGGCACATCTCGCAATCCTGTCCGCGCTGGCAGCGCTCGGTCTGACGCTGGGCGCCTGCTTCTCCTTCCCGGTGGCGGCGTTCACAGCCACGTCGTGCCTGCTGGTCGTGCTCGTGACCGCCGGGAACATGCAGGACTACCCCCTGGATGCATCGGCCGGCGACGAACACCGCAGCCTGATGGATCGCGTCTCGCTCGCCCTTTCGCGCGGCGTGGACACCGTGACCCGGCCGCTGCTGCAACCGGAGCCGCTCGCCCGGGCCGTGGCCGGCGAACGCGTGCCGGCCGGCGACCTGTGGCGCATGCTATTCTGGGGCGGACTGGCCTGCCCGCTGGCGCTGGCGCTCGTCGCCGCCCTGGCCTTGCGACGGCGCGAACTGGCTAGGCAGGGCGCGGGAGGGTGAACGTGTAACCGAAAATCGCGCCACAGGGTGGCGCTCCCACAACGTGTGGGCGTTTTCGTTTCTGTGGAAGCGCCACCCCGTGGCGCGATCTGCGTCCTTACATGAACACAAACATGCCATTCGCACACACCCGCTTCCTTCGCTTCGCCGCGCCGCTGATCTTCGCGGCGCTGGTGCTGTTCGCAGCCGCGCAGAACCGGCGCCTGACCGAGGCCCGGCGCGCCGGCCTGCCGGGAGCCCCGGCCTATGCCACCCAGGCCTCCCCGTTTCTGAACTTTCTCACGGTCGGCCTGGGCGGATTTCGCGGCGTGGCCGCGGAAGTGCTCTGGTCGCGCGCCGACCGCCTGCAAGAGCAGGGGCGCTACTTCGAACTGGTCCAGCTGTCCGGATGGATCACGTGGCTCGACCCGCATGCCACCGAAGCCTGGACCTATAACGCCTGGAACATGGCTTACAACATCAGCGCCATGATGCGCCGCCCGGCAGACCGCCTGCGCTGGGTGTCGCATGGCATCGAGCTCCTGCGCGACCACGGGCTTCCGGCCAATCCGAACAATGCCAGGCTCCACCGGGACCTGGCCTGGTTCTACCAGCACAAGATCGGCTCAGCCGACGATACCGCGCATGTCACCTACAAGCTGGCCCTGGCCGCGGCCATGGCTCCGCTGCTGAACCCGGACGGCACGGTTTCGGCCACGCCGGAGAGCCGGGCAGGTCTGGCGGCCTGCCGCCTCGATGCGGACCGCATGCGGCTGCTGGAGCAGAAATTCGGGGCGCTGGACTGGCGCATGGCCGCGAGCCATGCCGTCTACTGGAGCTCACTGGGGCTGGAGCATGCGCAGGGGCTGGAGCGCCTCGCATGCCGCCGCGCCGTGTACCAGCCGTTGATCCAGTGCGTGCTGGCCGGCCGCTTCTTCGGCGACCCGGCCACAGGCGCATACCGCGCCGCACCGAATCCGGCCGTCGTCCTGCCGGCCGTGCGCTTCCTCGAGGAAACGCTCCGCGAGACGCCGTCCCGCGGCGTGCGCGCAGCCTATGCCTTCTTCCTGCTGCACGCCATCCGGCAGGCCCATGAAGCCGGCGACCCGGCGCAGGCCGAAACCTGGCTACGCGTTCTGAACCGCCTGGCCGAGGGCACCTTCCGCCCCATGACGCTCGACGCGGTTCTGCGGGGAGCGCTGCCGGAGATGCTGCGGTAGCGGCCGCGGCTGGCGGCCGCTACTTCAGCGCCGCCTCGATCGCCTGCAGCAGCACGTCGCCGCGCTGCAGCCCGACGAACGACTTCACCACCTGGCCGTCCTTGAAGACCAGCAGCGCGGGAATGTTGCGGATGCTGTACTTGGCGGCAATGTCCTGCGCCTCGTCGACGTTCACCTTGGCGAGGATCGCGCGCCCGGCCAGGGGGCCCGCAAGCTGCTCCAGGATTGGCCCCTGCATGCGGCACGGGCCGCACCAGGGAGCCCAGAAATCCACGAGCGTCACGCCGCCGGCGATGGTGGCATCAAAATCCGCTGCCGTCAGCTCCTTCACACCTGCTGCCATGATTTGTCCTCCGTGCTGCCGGACGCTGCGCGCCGGCGGCCTGTTATGCCCGAAACGAGTGGGTCTGTATTCGCCTGCCTGACATTATACCAGTCCGCGCACCGTGATTGAAAGAGGCGACCAATCAAGAGGTAATGGGGGTTGGCGACTGCCGCACCCTGTCGCTCGCCGACTGCAACCTGAACCCGATGAGCTTCTCAAATGACATTTCCATTCTTCCAGCCTTCCATTCTTCCAGCCTTCCATCTTTCCATTCTTCCCTTCTTCCGCAAAACGGAATCCCTCCCGTTCCTTGCCATCCGCGCGTCACTCTGCCATGCTGACACCGATGGGCGAGACTCCCCAACCGCTGGTGGCCTTCAACGCCGCGCTGCTGCGCGAGCCGTACTCGGGCGTGGAGGTGATGATCCACGAGACCGCCTGCGCGCTGACCGCGCACGGCACGCTGCCGTACCGCTTCTACACGCCGCGCACAGGCACGCGCCCGATTCCCGCCCACGGCCGCGTCCAGATCCGGGCCATCGCCGCGGATCGTCCGCGCCTGCGCCGCATCCTCTGGGAGCAGTGCACGCTGCCGCGCCTTCTCCGCCGCGAAGGCGCGCAGGTGCTGCATGCGACGGCCTATGTCGCGCCGCTGGCTGCACGCTGCCCCGTGGTGCTGACCGTGCACGACCTGCATGTTTTCACGCACCCGCAGTTCTGCACGCTTGCCAACCGCATCCACTACCGCCTCCTGCTGCCGCTTTCCATCCGCCGCGCCGCCGCCATCACGGTCTACTCAGAGCACGTCCGCCGCGCGCTGCTGCTGCGGTTTCCCGCGGCAGCAGCCAAAACGCGCGTGATTCCCCCGGGGCTGCCCGCGCAGTTCCTGCAGGCAGCCACAACTGCGCAACGCGAAGCGTTGCGCGCGCGCCTCCACCTGCCACGGAAGCTCCTGCTCTTTGTCGGCGATCTCGCGCCGCGAAAGAACCTGCCCGGGGTGCTGGAAGCCTTCGCGCGGCTTCGCGCGGACCATCCGGATCTCCACCTCGTGCTGGCCGGCGCGCCGGGCGGGCGGAGCGCCGCGACATCCGGCCATGGCGCCGGCATCCACTGGCTCGGATACATGCCGCCGGACGATCTGCCCGCGCTCTATGCCCTGGCCGAGGCCCTGGTCTTCCCCTCGTTCGACGAGGGGTTCGGCCTGCCGGCACTGGAAGCCATGGCTTGCGGCTGCCCGGTGGTCTGCTCCCCCGGCGGCGCGGCGGAAGTCTGCGGCGACGCCGCGCTCGTGTGCGATCCTTCGTCGACAGAGGCCATCGTGAACGCCGTGCATGCGCTGCTCACCCGGCCAGCCCTGCGCCACGACAAGGTCGACGCCGGCCGGCACCGCGCGGCCGGGTTCCGGTGGGATCACACGGTGCAGCAGCTGGAGGAAACGTACCGCCGGGTCTGCGTGACGCCAGAAGGCGGCGACCCGCAGGCGGCTCGTCAGCAGTCTGCGCAAACGACGTGACGCCGTCCAGAAACGCGCACATGAGAGAATCGCGGATTTCCGCGTCGAGCACAGTGGATACGCGAGGAAGAATAGCGCGAGGGGCTGGCGGCTGCGCGGGAGGATAGGGCAACGTGGTGGGGATCACGACCTGAGCGCCCCGCAGCCTGTCCAACCGTCACAGGTTGAGCAGCACTGCGTCCCCCGGCTTCGGCTGGGGGGCGCAGCCTCCAGCCCCTCGACTCCCTGATTCAATCTGCATGTCCCCCGCCAAACTCCCTCGTTTATCGTGCAGATACGTCCACGGCCAAACGTGCGCGCCCACAGTTCATGTATCAGCGACTGTTGCTTGCAAGAGACCTGCTAATACAGGACGGCGTCACTCTTTTTACTGTTTACTGTTTGCGGCCCACTGTTTACTGTTTACGGGTACCGGCTCACATTTTTTTTGTTCGTTCCGCCGGCTGCGGTTCAGCTCACCCCATGGAGCCCCCTGTGCCACGCATCCTGAACTACGGCTCGTTGAACATTGACCACGTCTACCGCGTGCCGCATTTTGTGCGGCCGAAGGAGACGCTCTCCAGCCTCGAGTACCGGCGCTTTGCCGGCGGCAAGGGGTTCAACCAGAGCATCGCGCTGGCGCGCGCCGGCGCGGAAGTCTGCCATGCGGGGCGCATCGGCGCGGATGGCGTCTGGCTGCGCGACATGCTCGTGGAAGCCGGTGCGGACGTAACGCATCTCCAGGTTGCGGACACCCCCACCGGCCACGCCATCATCAGTGTCGCGCCGGACGGGCAGAACTCCATCGTGCTGTACGGAGGTGCCAACCAGACCGTGACGCCGGAGGATGCCCGGCGCGTCATGCTGTCCTTCCGCCCGGGCGACTGCCTGCTGCTCCAGAACGAAATCAGCGCCATGCCGTCGATCATGCGCCTGGCTCACGAGCTCGGCCTGCAAATCGTGTTCAACCCGGCGCCGATGGACGCGCAGGTCCCGCGGTTTCCGCTGGAGACCGTGACCTGCCTGCTGCTGAACGAGGTCGAGGGCGCACAGCTCGCCGGCACGGAGAAACCGCCGGAAATCGTGGCTGCGCTGCGCCGTAAATTCCCGAAAATGACCGTGATCCTGACGCTGGGACCTGACGGCGTGCTGGCCTCCGACGGCGGGGAGGCCGTGCATGTGCCTGCGCTCAGGGTGAAGGTCGTGGACACCACGGCCGCGGGCGACACCTTTACCGGCTACTACCTGGCCGAACGCCTCCGCGGCGCACCCTTTGCCGAGGCGCTCCGGACCGCCTGCCGCGCCGCGGCAATCTGCGTCACACGCGCCGGTGCGGCCGCATCCATCCCGACACGCGCAGAGGTGGCGGCGCACGGGCAATAATCCGGGCATTGGCCGCTTGGCTTGACTTGCCGTTGTGCGGTATGTTTCTCCCATGGCAGGCACATCTGACGAACTTTCCGGGCAACGTCGAACGGCCGCGGCGCCGGACGGGCAGGCCGCCACGGTCACGGAGACCTCCGGGCTGCGCTATCTCGACCCCGCAGCCGTGCGCTTTCAGCGTGAAGGCGCACGCCTTGACGTCGCCATGGCCGGCGCCGCACCCGTCACGAACGTCTCCGTGTTCCGCGCCTTTCCGCTCACCGCCCCGGACCGCTTCCTGAGCATCCGCAACGAAAAAAACGAGGAGCTCGGACTGCTCGCCGCGCCCGCGCAGCTCGATCCCGCCAGCCGGGCCCTCGTCGAGGATGAAATCCGGCGGCGCTATGTGCTGCCGGTCGTGCGCCGCGTGATCCAGATCCGGGAGCGTTTCGAAATTCTGGAGTGCCAGGTGGAAACCGACCGCGGCGCCTGCCGGTTCAGCGTGCGCAACCTGCGCGAGAGCCTCCTGCGCCCGCAGCCCAACCGCTACATCCTGACGGATGTCGACGGCAACCGCTTCGACATCCCGGACCTGCGCGCACTCCCGCCCGCCAGCCGGGCGCAGCTGCAGGAACACCTCTAGCAGCCTGTCGGACGTAGCCTCTGCGCTTCACAAACTTTGTGTCGACAAAGCCGCTCGTTTTGTTTGTAGCCAGGCGCAAGAGCGCAGGATACAATGGCACCGTTGTTGCAGTTGATCATGCGCGTGGCGTTGGCTGGACGCGGCGACTGGAAGGAAGACGAACATGGGAAAGATCCTGATCGCCGACGATGCGCTTATCGACCGGGAGCTGTTTGGCTCGTTTCTGGCCAAGGAAGGCCATGAGATCAGCTACGCCGAAACCGGCGCGCAGGCGCTGAAACAAGCCTCGCTGACCATTCCCGACCTCATCCTGCTCGACGTAGTCATGCCGGACATGAACGGGCTCGACGCCTGCCGCCACCTGCGGCTCGACCCGCTGCTCGCCGAAATTCCCATTATTTTGATGACGGGAAAAGAGCTTCACGACGACCGCCTCAAGGGGCTGGAGGCCGGAGCGGACGACGTGCTCTTCAAGCCGGTCAACATGCACGAGCTGCGGGCGCGCGTCAAAAACATCATGCGGCTGAACCGCTACCGGAAGCTGGTCCAGGAGCGCACCACCCATGAGAGCACGCGCGCCGATCGCGAAGCTTCCTATGTGTCCGTCCTGGAGGGATGGGCGCGCGCGCTGGAACTGCGCGGCATCGAGCCCGAAGGGCACATCCAGCGGGTCACCCGCATGACCCTGCGCCTGGCGCGCGCGCTGCACGCCTCCGAGCACGCCCTGCTCTCCATCCGCTGGGGCGTCCTGCTGCACGACAGCGGCAAATGCGGCGTGCCGGACCACATCCTGAAAAAAAAGGATCCGACCGAAAAAGAGCGCGAGACACTGCACAAGCACCCGGAGTACGCCTACGACCTGTTCTGCAACACCGACGCGCTGCAGGCGGCCATCGAGATCCCGTATTGCCACCACGAGCGCTGGGACGGCTCCGGCTACCCGCGCGGACTCAAGGCCGAGGCCATTCCCCTCGCCGCGCGCATCTTTGCCGTGGCCGACGCCTGGGATATTCTCACGTCCGAGCCGCCCTGCGGCAAAGGGTGGTCCAAGGAGTTCGCGCGCCAGCAGATCGTCGAGCAGGCCGGGAAGCGATTCGACCCGGCCGTGGTCAAGGCCTTCGACGCCATGCTGACGCCGGATGACATGATTGCGCTGACCGAGCCGGCCCTGACGACCAAGGAGGCCAAGCGCGCCGCACGGGCCGAATCCCGGCGCACGCGCCGGCACGCCCGCTTCTCCATGTCGTCGCGCGGCGCCAAGCTCCACTTCCTCTCTGCGCTCACGCTGATCTCCATCATTCCGGCCCTCGCCTTCCTTTACATGGCCATGCGCGGTTTCATCGGCAGCCAGATCGGCTGGGTCACGCTGGTCCCGCTGGCCATCACCGTGGCGGCGCTGATGGGGCTGGGGTACGGCATCCTGGCCAAGTACCCCGCCAGCGTCATCCGCATGCGCCACTGGGTGGAAGGGCTGGCCAAGGGCAACACGCCCATGCACATCGAGCTCTCCTCCGACGAGGACGACCTGGTCGCCATTGAGCGCTGCCTGCGCGAGGTGGTGCGGCAGTCGCAGCAGCGCATCCGCACGCTGGAACAGCAGACCGAAGCCCTGCTGATCGCCGAACGCCAGCGCGTGGCCATCGAAGGGCTTGGCGCCGCCTGCCATCACCTCGGCCAGCCGGCCACCAGCATTTCCATCGCCCTCTACATGATCCGCCGCGCCAACACCTCGCCACAGGTCACCCCGCTGATCGACCAGTGCCAGCAGGCCGCTGACGCCATGGCGGAAATCCTGCAGAAGCTCCAGTACATCGCCAACTACCGCACCGAGCCGTACCTGGTGGCGGACGAAAGCGATCCGGCACCAGACATCCAGAAAATCCTGAAACTGTAATCGGCGCTGTAACCGACATCCGTTTTCCCCCGCTCACTTGCCTCTTCAACGCCCCGCCCGGATCAGCTACTCTTGGCGGCACAGGAGTTCCCGCCCATGAAAGACCTGCCGCTGGACACGCTGACCGCCCTGGGGCCGCTCGACGGGCGCTACGCCGCCAAGGTCGCCCCGCTGCGTGCCATCTTCTCCGAATACGGCCTGATCCGCTGCCGCGTGCAGGTCGAGATCGCCTGGCTGCGCGCGCTCTGCGCCGAGCCCGGCATCCCCGAGGCCCTGCCGCTCACGCCGGACGAGAACCGCCTGCTGGACGCGCTGGCCAGCGGCCTCACCGTGGCCGAGGCGCAGCGCGTCAAGGAAATTGAGGCCACCACCAACCACGACGTCAAGGCCATCGAGTACTTCCTGCGGGAGAAGTTCGCCGGCACCACGCTCGCAGCCCGAAACGAGTTCGTGCACTTTGCCTGCACCTCGGAGGACATCAACAACGTCGCCCATGCGCTCATGCTGCGCGACGGCCTCGCGGTGCTGCGCGGCGCGCAGAAGGGCGTGGAGGAGACGCTCGCCGCGCTGGCCCGCGACACCCGCGACGCCGCCATGCTCGCGCGCACGCACGGCCAGGCCGCCTCGCCCACCACCATGGGCAAGGAACTCGCCGTGTTCGTCAGCCGCCTGCGCCGCCAGTCGGCCCAGCTCGATGCGCTGGCCCTCCCGGCCAAGCTCAACGGCGCAGTCGGCAACTACAACGCCCACCTGGCCGCCTACCCGGAGGTGAACTGGCCCGCGCTGGGCCGCCGCGTGCTCGAGTCAGCCTTCGGGCTGCGCCAGAATCCGCTCACCACGCAGATCGAGCCGCACGACGGCATGGCGGAGCTGTTCGACACGCTCGCGCGCTGGAACACTGTGCTGCTGGATCTCGACCGCGACATCTGGAGCTATGTCTCGCTCGGCTACCTCGGCCAGAAGACGGTCAAGGGCGAAGTCGGCTCCTCCACCATGCCACACAAGGTGAACCCCATCGACTTCGAAAACAGCGAGGGAAACCTCGGCGTGGCCAACGCGCTGCTCGAGCACATGGCCCGCAAGCTCCCCGTGTCGCGGCTGCAGCGCGACCTCACGGACTCCACGGTGCTGCGCAACATGGGCCTGGCGTTCGGCTACTGCCTGGTGTCGTACCAGTCCACGCTCAAGGGGCTGGGCAAAATCACCGTCAACGCGGCGCGCCTGGCCATGGATCTCGACCACGCCTGGGAAGTGCTGGCCGAGCCGATCCAGACCGTGATGCGCAAGGCCGACCTGGCCAACCCCTACGAACGCCTGAAGGAGATGACGCGCGGCCGGAAGATGGACGCGGCCACGCTCCGGAGCTTCATCGAGAGTCTTGACCTCCCGGCCGCGGACAAAAAACGCCTCCTGCACCTGACACCTGCCACGTACATTGGGTTGGCCGCCAAGCTGGTGGATGAGATGTAGGCTGGCCGGTGAGCCGTGAACCGTCAGCAGTTAGAGCTTGTCCCAAAACTCCCATTTTTGCTTTTTGGCCGCCGGCGGGCGTG
>JBAWXQ010000058.1:0-15346 GCA_037144015.1 bacterium | reverse complement strand
TCTGAATACTGACTTCTGAATACTGTGCGATTGCAACTTTTTGCAATCGCACCCGGTTCCTAGGGTCGCTTGACTATTCCGGATGGAGCGGTTATTAAATACACTTCATTTCTGACACGCATCGTTTATGTGTCTTGACGACTGTCCGATGCAGGCCTTGGGTTGCTCGCACCCGTCGCTTGGCAGCTGGTTTCCTTGAACGCAGCCGCTTGAACGGCAGGGTTCGACAACAGGGAGTTCCCACGCGATGAAACAATCCTTCTCTCGCATGCTGCTGCCGGGCGTGCTGGTTGCGCTGGTTGCCGGGTGTGTCACGGCGCCAACGCCCGACCAGGCCACCACCTCCTGGGAGCCGCCAACCGGTGCCGGCGCGGAAAACCTCCTGTGGGATTCGATCCGGCAGCGCCAGCCCGACCTGTCCAAGCCGCTGCCGCTGTCTGCACTGACCGACCTGGCGCTTCAGCACAGCGCGGTTACGCGCAAGGCATGGCATGATGCGCGCGCCGCCGCCGCGCAGGTGGACCGCGCCCAGGGGCTTTTCATGCCCGAGCTGACGGCGGTTGCCGGCGGCAGCCGCTCCGGCGTCTCGGCCAGGGGCGAGGCGTTTGACTCGCAGGCGCTGCGGTACGGACCCGGTCTGCAGCTGAACTACCTCGTCATCAACTTCGGCGGCGGCCGGGAGGCTGCCGTGGAACAGGCGCTGCAGACCGTGTACGCCGCCAATTACGCCTTCAACCGCTCGATCCAGGATGTCCTGCTTAGCGTGGAGACCGCCTACTTCAACAGCATCAGCGCGCAGGCCGGCGTGGACGCGGCGCTGGCGAATGTCGCCGACGCCCGGAAAGCCCTGGAGGCGGCGCAGGCGCGCAACACGGCCGGCATGGCGACCGCGCTGGATGTGCTGCAGGCGCAGGCCGCGCTGGACCAGTCGCTCTACAGTCAGGCCGCGGCTCGCGGCCAGCTGCTGGTGGCACGTGGCGCCCTGGCCCTGGCCGCCGGCCTGCCGGCGGACACCGCGCTCCTGCCTGCGGCCCCTTCCGCCGAGCTGCCCGACAGCCTGGCCGCCAACGATGTGCGAACCATCATCAATGATGCCATTGCGCGCCGCCCCGACATCGCCGCCCTGCGCGCCGACACGGCAGCCAAGCGCGCGGCCATCGAAGTCGCGCATGCGTCCTCCTGGCCCAACCTCTACCTGAACGCCAACCTCAACCGCAACTACTACGAGGCGCTCAGGGGCAAGGCCTCGCAAGCGGACCGCGACTGGTCCTACGATGCCGGTGCCAGCCTGCAGTGGACGATCTTTGACGGCTGGCAGACGGAGAGCGAAATCCGCACCGCGGAGGAGCAGGCGCAGGCGGCGGAGGCGCTGCTGGAGCAGGCGGAGCTCGGCGCCAGCGGCGATGTCTGGACCCGCTTTCAGAACTACGAAACCGCGCTGCAGAAACACGCCTTCAGCGTCGCCTTCTGCAAAAGCGCCGAGGCCGCGCGCAACCTGGCCAACGAAGCGTATGTCGCCGGGCTCAAGACCGTCCTGGACCTGCTGACCGCCGATGCGCAGCTCGCGTTTGCACGCAGCCAGCAGGTGGCGGCGCGGCAGGAAGTTTTCACGGCGCTGGCCGGCCTGGTTCACGCCGCCGGGCGCCTGCAGGCGGATGCCGTATCCCCGAACCGCAGCGTCTTCACGCCCCCCTCGCAAAAGGAAAATACTCCATGATTCCCGTTGCTCCCCTGCCCTGCCGTCTCCTGCCCCGGATCTCGCTCAGCGTGCTGCTGGCCTGCGGCGCCGCATCCTGCGCGCGAAACGCGGGCGGCCCGCCGGCTTTTCCGCCGCCGGCAGTCCGGTCAGCCGTGGCTGTGCAGATGGATACGCCTGTCGTGATCATCGCCTTCGGCACCACCGGCGACCGCGCCAGCGTGGATGTGGCGCCGCAGGTATCCGGCACGCTCATCCACACCCATGTGCAGGACGGCGCGATGGTCACCAACGGCCAGCCGTTGTTCGAAATCGACCCCCGCGACTATGCGCTGCGGGTGCGGCAGGCCGGGAGCCAGCTGGCGGCGGACAGGGCCAGCCTGGCGCTGGTGCGCTCCACGCTCGGGCGGAGCCGCGAGCTGCATGAAAAAAAGCTGTTGTCCGACGAGGACTTTGACACGCTGCAGGCGCGCGTGCAGGCCGCGGAGGCGCAGGTGCAGGCGGACGAGGCCATGCTCGACCAGGCGCAGCTGAACCTCACCCGGTGCACCATCACGGCACCGCTGGCCGGCCTCTGCTCCAAGCGCTACCTGGACAACGGCAACCTCGTCGCCGCGGGCGCCACCCGGCTGATCAACATCCGCAGCTACGACCCGCTCAACGTGGAGTTTTCGGTTTCCGAGCAGTACCTGCCCCAGATCCGGAAAGCGCTGCTGGATCCACCCGTGCGGATCGAGGTGGCCCCGCGCGGCGACACCAACCGGTATGCCGGCACGCTGGAGTTCATGGACAATGCCGTGACCCCCCAGACCGGCACCCTTTTGCTGCGCGGCCAGGTGCCCAATGCCGACAAGAAGCTCTGGGCACGGCAGTTTGTCGAGGTTCACATCTTTGCGGGCGCTGTGCGCCATGCCGTGATGGTCCCGGAAGGCGCCGTGCAATTCGGCAAGATGGGCTCCTATCTGTACGCGGTGTCGCCAACCAACACCGCCGACATGCGCGCGGTGACGACCGGCGTGCGCTTTGGCGACCAGATCCAGATCGTCAGCGGCGTGGAGCCCCGGGAACGCGTGGTCGTGCTCGGGCAGCTGATGCTGCACCCGGGAGCCCGCGTCAACGACCTGTCGCAGCTGCCGCACCCGGGCCAGCAGAACAAGTGACGCAAATGCATCGCAGGTTACGCCGGAACGATCTAATCCGAACGTCAGAAATGAGTTCATGTACAGGCGAACGCGGCCGTGCTCCGTCGGCCGAAGCCGTCCCTGACGAGGCCCGGCACGGGGTACAGATCGACAACCTGCGAACCGCAGATTGACGAATGTCCAGTGCAGATTTTTGAAGTCATTCCCATTTTGAATTCCGAATCCTGAGTTCCGCCCCCGGCGCACCACGCATTCCGATCAAGAGGACACAATTCATGACCTTCTCCGAGACCTTTATCCGGCGCCCCATCATGACCACGCTCTTCACGGTCGTGCTGTCGGTCTTCGGCGTGGTGGCGTATTTCAAGCTGCCGGTCAACAGCCTGCCGACGGTCGACTACCCGGTGATCCAGGTGAGCGTCGCCTACCCCGGCGCCAGCCCGGCCACCATGGCCTCCGCCGTGGCCACGCCGCTGGAAAACGAATTCACGCAGATCAGCGGGCTGCAGTCCATGATCTCGGACAACAAGTCCGGCGCGACCACGATCAACCTCACGTTCGCGCTGAGCCGCAGCGTCGACCTGGTGGCGCCCGACGTGCAGGCCGCGATCACCCGCGCGCAGCGCAACCTCCCCTCCGACCTGCCCAGCCCGCCCACGTACCAGAAGTTCAATCCCTCCGACTCGCCGATCTACTACATCGTGCTCTATTCCGACATCCTGACCCACGGCGACCTGTACGACCACGCCAACCAGCTGGTGGCGCGCAAGCTGAGCATGCTGGAGGGTGTCTCCAAGGTGCAGGTGTTCGGCGCCAAGCGGGCCGTGCGCATCCAGTTCAGCCCGGACAAGCTCTCCGCGTACCAGATCGGCGTGGACGAGCTGGCGCTGGCGCTCAAGACCGGCACGGTGAACATCCCCGGCGGCAGCATCAACGGCGCCATGCGCACGTTCAGCATCGAGCCGCAGGGGCAGCTGCAAAAGGCGGCCGACTATGGCGAGCTGATCATTGCCCACCGCCAGGGCGCGCCCGTCCGGCTGAAGGATGTGGCCAACTGCGTCGACAGCGTGAGCAACGACCTCGTCGACATCCGCTACGGCCGGCCCGGGCTTCCCGAGCACGACAAGTGCGTGGTCATGCCGATTTCTCGCGTCAGCGGCGCCAACACGGTGGCCGTGGCGGACCGCATCACCCGGGCGCTGGCGGACGTGCGCCGCGAGCTGCCGCCGACGATCACCGTCGAGACGCTCTTCAACGGTGCGGCGCCGATCCGCGAATCGCTGCACGATGTGCAGATCACCGTGCTGATCGCCCTGGCGCTGGTGGTGCTGGTAATCTTCCTGTTCCTCGGCCGCCTCCGCGAGACGATCGTCCCCAGCTTCGTGCTGCCGATCTCCATCCTCGGCACGCTGATCGCCATGAACGGGACGGGGTTCAGCCTCGACACGCTCTCGCTCATGGGGATTGTGCTGGCCGTCACCTTCCTGGTGGACGACGCCATCGTGGTGCTGGAGAACACCGTGCGGCATCTCGACGAGGGGATGAAGCCGATCCCCGCGGCCGTGCGCAGCATGCAGGAGATCACCTTCACGCTGCTCTCCACCAGCGTGGCGCTGATCATCGTGTTCACGCCGCTGGTCTTCATGAGCGGCGCGGTCGGCCGCAACCTCAGCGAGTTCGCCCTGACGGTCATCTACGCCATTGTCATCTCCACGCTCCTGGCGCTGACGCTCTCGCCCATGATGTGCGCCCGGATCATCAAGCACCACCGCGAGCCGAACCGCGTGCAGCGCACGATCACCGGCACGATCGACGCCCTGGTGCGGGTGTACGGGCGCGCCCTGCACTGGCAGCTGCGCCACAAGTGGGTCTCGCTGCTGACCCTGATCCTCTGCGCCCTCGGCACGGTGCCGCTGTTCATCCTCCTGCCCAAGGCGTTCCTCCCGCCCGGCGACAGCAGCTTCATCATGGGCGCCATGATCATGCCCCAGGGCGCATCCACCGAGCAGATCCGCAGCTTTCAGTCCAGGGCGGCGGCCATCGTGCGCCAGAATCCCAGCGTCACCCAGGTCGGCAACGTGACCGGCATCTTCCCCGGCGCCGACCAAAGCTTCGGCTTTCTGTTCATCCGGCTGAAGCCGCCCAGCCAGCGGCCGCCCATCGAGCAGCTCAAGCAGCAGTTCATGGGGCAGCTGTCGGCACTTCCGGACGGCCTGTGCGCGCTGCGCGCCATGCCGCTGCTGAAGATCAGCTCCGGCGCCGACCCGACCGCCTCCGGCAGCGACTACGCCTACATGCTCACCGGCATTGACCGCGAAACCGTCTACAGCACGGCGCAGCGGCTCGAGCAGGAGATCCGCGCCATCCCCGTGGTGGTGCCCTTTGCCGTGCAGAACAGCGTCAAGCTCAGCATGCCGCGACTGAACGTGGCGATCGACCGCGAGCGCGCCTCGTCACTCGGCATCTCGGCGGCCGCCATCGAGCAGGCGCTGGCGCTGGCGTTTGCCGGCGGGTATGCCACGCAGTTCACGACCGACCAGGACCAGTACCAGGTGATCCCGGAGATCGAGAAGTCGCGGCAGCGCCAGCCGGATGACCTGTCGCTGCTCTACCTGCGATCCGCCACCACCGGCGGCCTGGTGCCGCTGAAGTCGCTGATGAGCATCCGGGAGGAAGCCAGCCCGCAAAACATCCCGCATGCGCAGCAGCACGAGGCGGCCATCATCTCGTTCGGCCTGTGGCCGGGCGTGCCGATCGGCATCGCCACCGGTTTGATCGAGGCGAAGACCGCGGCCATCCTGCCGGCCGGCGTGACCGGAAAGTTTGTCGGCGACGCGCTGGAGTTCCAGAAGGCCATCGCCAGCCTCGGGCTCCTCCTGCTGGTTGCCATCTTCCTGAAGTACATCGTCCTGGGCGTGCTGTACGAGAGCTACATCCACCCGATCACGATCCTGACCACCCTGCCGGTGGCGTGCTTCGGCGGGCTGCTGACGCTGTTCGTCGTGAACGTCCTGTTTCCGCTGTCCGGCTGGGGTGTGCTGTCCATCTACGGCTACATCGGGCTGTTCGTGCTGATCGGGCTGATCACCAAGAACGGCATTCTGATGGTGGACTTTGCGCTGCAGCGCAAGCGCGAGGGGAAGAACAGCTACGACGCCATCCACGACGCCTGCCTGGTCCGGTTCCGCCCGATCCTGATGACGGGGCTGTGCGCGATCCTGGGCGCCATGCCGATCGCCCTCGGGTACGGCGCCGACGCAACCAGCCGCATTCCGCTCGGCGTCGTGGTGGTCGGCGGCATGGCCTTCGCGCAGGTCGTCACGCTCTTCGTGACACCCGGCATCTACCTCTACATGGAGAAGCTCCAGGCGTGGCTGTTCAAGCCCCGCACGGACCTTGAATAGTGAGTTTCCCGGTGCGGGAGACTCATTATTCGTCGTCGTCATCGACGAGCGTTGACGCCGGCGGAACCGGCCGGCGGGGGGTCTTTGGCTGCTCGGTCTCCGCATCCTCCGCCGCGACCGCGGTCGGCACATCCTTGACCGGGCGGGCGTTATAGCCGTACTTGCCGCCGTACTTGTAGCGGTAGGCGTAGTGGTAGTTGTACTCGTACCGGCCGAACATGCCGGCCCGCCCGAAATCCACATCGTTCACCAGCACGCCGATGATGTGGCCACCGGCCTCCGACAGGTGCCGCACGGCATGCTTGAGCGGACGGAATCGCGTGCGGTCGGGGCAGCACATGACCATCACGCCGTCGGCCAGCGAGCTCAGCACCACGGTGTCGCTCACGAGTCCGAACGGCGGCGAATCGAGCACCACGCGGTCGTAGTTCTGCCGCGCCCAGTCAATGAATCCGGCCACGGCGCCGGATCCCAGCAGGTTGGACGGGCTCAGCTCCGAGGATGCGCGGGTGCAGGCCAGGTCAAGGTTAGCATAACCGGACGCCACCGGGATGCGGCTATAGATCGCCGGGTCATTGGTGGAAAGCGCATGAAACAGGCTCTCGAACTCCTTGCGGTTCTTGTTGTAGATGCGTGCCAGCCGGGGGCGGCGCAGGTCGAAGTCAACCAGCAGCGTCCGCTGCCCGGTCAGCGCGCACGAGAGGGCGAAATTGGAGGCGGTGATGGTTTTCCCCTCGCCCGGCTGGGTGCTGACGACCAGCAACACCTTCGAAACGCCGGAGTAGCGGGGGGAGTCGAGCAGATTGCGCAATCCGGCAAAGGCCTCGGCAAAGTGCGAGAACCGGTCCTCGGCTGACAGCATGGCGATCTGCTCGCGCTTGGCGCGGCGGATGTGCGGCAGCACGGAGAGGACCTTCAGGCGCACGCGGTTCTCAATGTCGCCGATGCCGGTGATCTTGTCCTCCAGGTGATCCAGCAGCAGCACGAACAGAATACCCACTAGAATGCCGATGGCGGGACCTGCCGGCAGGATGACAAAGGGGTTCGGGCTAACCGGCCGGGGCTTGGCGCGGTCATCCTGAGCCAGTTGCGCCTTCTCCACAATGGTGACGGTGGCGGCGTTGTCGTCCACGGCCAGGGTGGCGGCCCGTTCGCGATTCAAGGTGTCGCGAAAATTGGTCTCCGCGACATCGCGCTCGCGCAGCAGCGTTTCGAGGCGCATCTTGGCCGTGACAATCTTCGTCTCCAGCTCCGCCGCCCGCTTGTCCGTCTCCTCGCAGCGCTTGTGGTTGTCCGTCAGCTGCCCCAGGAGCAGGTCCAGGTTGGCCTTGGCCGTGTCGCGCGCGCGCGCCACCTCCTCGGAGAACTGCAGCCGGAGTTGCTCGACCTGCTTCTGCCGCGAGGTGACCTCGGGGTGACTGGCCGTGTAGCGCGTCAGCAAGACACTGAGGTCGGCCACGGTCGTCTGCAGCCGTTGATGGGCGGCCACGAGTCCGGCGGCATTCGGAGCCGATTCCGGCAGTGCGCCGAACTTATCGGCGTCGTTCTGCATGAGTTCCAGCGCCTTCACGACTTCGCGGGAGATGTTGATCCGCGTGTCGAGCGCGACCGCATCGGCGTTGAGCGTGAGCTGCGCAGCCTCGACCTTCTTGCGCTCGCCCTCTGTCGTGTCGATCTGGTTGGCGTTGCGGAAGTCGAGGATTTCCTGGTCGCGGCGGGCGAGTTCGCGCTTCTGCGCCTCAACCGTGGTCTTGAGAAAGTCCTTGGCCTTTTCGGCCTGCTCGCGATTCTGGTCCTGCGTGTAGGTGTCGACTGCCATCACGTAGGCGTTGGCCAGCGCCGCGGACAGATCCGGGCTGGTGGATCGGACCGTAACCCGGATCAGGCGCGTGCGGCGCTGCAGCGAAACATCGGTGGTGGAAAGGGCTTCGAACAGCTTCTCGTCGGTAACCAGCGAGCTGGGATTCTCGCTGCGATACCGCTGAATCACGGCCATCAGCACCTCGCGGCTGCGCAGCTTGAGAATGCGGGTGTTGTAGATCTCGTCGCTCTGGCCGTAGTCATCGTAGGACAGGTTTTCCATCCGGTTGATGATCCGTTTCGGGCGAAGGCTCATCTCGAACATGCTGGTGCCCTGATAGATGGAGGGCATGGTCCGGTAGACGGCAAAGGCGCCCACGGAGCCCAGGACAGCCACCACTGCAATGGTCATCCATCGCTGCGCGCAGACGCGCAGCATGCGCGTGATGGTAACGGCTCCCAGAAGTGAATCGCTGTCGTCGGCGCTGCCGCTCTGTCCGTAGCCGCCGTAGCCGTAGCCATAACCGGGGCCGTACCCCGGCCCGGCATAAGGCGCCACAGCCGTTGGCGCGCCGTAGCCGTAGCCCGGCGAGTCGCCGGCGTAACGGGGATTTCCATGGTACGGCGCCGGGCCGTAATAGGCCGCGTGCCGGCGGGGAGTGGATGCATGCCCTTCCGTCGGCGCGGGGGGCGGATTTGTGTTCTCACTCATGACAAATGCTCGTTTCTGCGGACAACCTCAGCCCCAAACCGGGCCGGCATCTACTCATTCGATTCGGCTGCTGTTTCACGCGCCACGGGTTCACGTGCATTTCCCGGCGCAACAGGATTTGCTGTCGGCAAGCTGACCCCCGGGGAAAGGAAGGCCGGTGCACACGCCAGGGCAATGCACCATGTTACCAGAATCGCAGGGGAACGGAACGGGAGATCGATCCAGCTCTGCAGGCACGTCACGGCAGCGCCGGCCAGGATCAGGATGGTGAGGGGCGAGACGCAGAACAGCAGCCAGCGTTCACCGGTCCAGCCATCCACATGGGTCAGATGCGCCACCCGCAGGCGCTGGATTACCGGGGCCAGCAGCACGGCAACCGCCCCGAGCATCAGCCCGAACCCCACCACGCCGTACTCGGTCAGGAACTGCACCGCATCGTGATGGACATGGATGCCGCCGCGATGCAGACATGCGCGCCGGGCCTCATCCAGCTCGAGGCAGACATACTGATGGAATCCGCCGCTGCCGACGCCAAACCACGGATGTTCGCGCCAGATGTGCCAGGCCGAAACGGTCTGCTGCCAGCGCGCGCCGAAGGTTTCTTCGCCAAGCTTGTCCCACGGCACGGTCCGGATTTCGCGCAGCACCGGATTGTCCGGCGCGGCAAAGAACAGAACGGCGGCGCCAAACGCCAGCACGAGGATGAATACCGCCAGCGCCTTGAGCCGCACGCCCACTTCGATCCGCTTCCAGGCATGGCGCATGGCGTAGCATCCGCCACCCAACAGCAGCGCCATCACCAGGAAGATGGCTGACCGCGAGAGCGAAAGAAGCGCGCCGGCCGCGAGCAGCAGCAGGGCTGCACCCAGCCATGGCGCGTGACGTCGCTCCTCCGTCGCCAGCAACGCCTGCACAAACAGCCCCATGCCGATTGCAAACAGCAGCGTGAAAAAAGCCCCCGCGTGGTTGGCGTAGCTGAATGAAGCAAACGCGTGCTCTGTCGCGGCCGTCGTCCAAAACAGGTCGCGCGAGCCGGTGCCAAACTGGATCATGCCGCACAGGCTGAGCAGCGCGCCGTTGGCGACCAGTGCCCGCAGCAGGACCAGCTTGCCACGGCGGGTGGTTCCATGCCGGACACCCAGTGCAGCCACAAAGGCCGGCATAAACCAAACAAGCGCCTGTCGTGCTTCATCCGGATTGATGCAGAAAGGGCCCCAGTCGACGGGGGGCGGCGAAAAGGACCAGGCGTTGCTTGCGAGATCAAACTCCAGCTTCCGTCCGCCGTTGAGGAACTGGAACAGCAGCAGGAGGCACAGCGCGCCCCCGACATACAGCAGGGGATCCCGCACCAGGGCACGCCACACGCGCCGCCGGGCCGTGTCAGGCGTTTCACTCTTGCGCACCGGCGGCAGCAGCAGTGTCATTTCCAGCACCGCAAGCAGCAACCACGGCACCGCGGCCAGAAGTTCCACGCGCGCGCCGCCATGCACCCAGGCGAGGAACGCAGCCAGCCATGCGATGTGCGCCACCACCCAGTATCTTGCCAGCACATCCCGCATCGCCACCAACATCCCGCGAGACGCCGCCGTTGTATCGGTGGGGTGGAACAACCGGTTCCGCCGCCACACGTGCGCCGTCTCGCAGGCACACGCCGCCCCAAGCCGGCGCCCGATGCTAGCAGCTTGTCGGATTTAGCCTCAATTCTTCACAAACTTTGTGCCGACAAAGCTGCTAGTTTGGGGAAGCAACCGCCAAGCGCCGGAAAACAGTGTAATACGCAACCAAGAGAGCAGCCGGAACAATTTTTCTGTCTGTAACTAAGTTTTCGCAACCCTCGGGTAGCGGGTTGCACAACTAGGAAACTGTCGGCAGAAGGCCATGGACCGATCCGAGGCCTACGTCCGACAGTCTCCTAGAAACGGAAAGTCACGCCGGTTTCAAGAAACAGACGGTCGTAGCTCCACGTATCGATTGCCGATACGTTCTTGCTGACGTCGGCACCAACGAAAACGCTTGTGTAGCGCCACACGCGATAATTGACGCGGCCGTAGGCGGAAACCTGGTCGTCGATGCGCCGGTCGCCGCTCAGCGCATCGGTCTTGGCATAATCCTCACGACGATAGACAGCCTGTAGCGAGGTCGTCAGCCGGCGGGTGGCCTCGAATGTCAGGCCGGCGGCGAACGACTGCACCATGGTGTAGTTGTTCTGGTCCGTCTCGGACGGCTGGAAATTGGCCGTTCCGGACACATTGGCCGACAGCCGCTGTGACAGACGCCAGTTCCCGGAGAGGTTGTACGTCCAGCTGATGGCCGTATCTTCGCCTCCGTTGAAATCATACCCCATGGCGCCGATCTCGGCGCGATAGCTGGACTTCGCGGTCGGGCTCGATCCCACGCCGACCAGCACGCAGTAGCTGTGTGATTGATCCTCCGAGCCATCGCTCCACTGGGTGTCATACCCCATGCTCAGCAGCAGGTCGCTCTTCTCGGTAAACTTGCGGCTGAATCCCAGCGTGCCGCCAACCGACTTCCAGCCAAACAGGGCAGGATTGTCATACCAGAGATCGGAATAGCTGGCCCCCATGCTCATGCCGGTCTTCTCGCCCAGCCGCAGGTCGAGCGCCGACCCCAGGGTAAACGAGTAGCGGTCCTGCCAGGATGCGTTGTAGGAGCCAGGCGGGGTTGTTGTTAGCGCGGTGACCGTATTGTTGCGGTTCTGGTATTCGTAGGCCTCGGTCAGCGAGAATCGGGTGCCGCGGGGCGATTCCAGGCTGAACCCGAGGGTTTCCCCGTAATGGGCCTTTTCAACAGTATTCTGATACTCAGGATCCAGATTGCCCAGGTAAAAGTCGTGGGTAAGCCAGCCGCGGCCAAACGCATCCCACCCGTTCCCGTTCAAAACGAGGTCGAGCAGCGGCTGCATGCGCACGGAATCAACCGCCTGGGCGTCACTCGCGGAGTACGTCGGATTGAAGTCGTGGCAATAGCTGAAACTCACCTCGGGTGAAATGCGCAGTGGCCCGAAGTGCAGCCCGGTCCCCCGGTCCATCGCCCCCTGGTAAGCACCTGCCGCCTCTTCCTCTCCGCCGGGATATCCCTGCGCGCAGGCAGTCCCGGTCGCGAACAGCAACGCGCATACGCCACAGAATGAAGTCAGGAATTTTATCATGCTAGCCTCCGGCTCTGAACGGTAAAAACAAGGTCCCCCCCCCAACGGGTGCGCATGTCAAGGCTTGCCAATACCCTGATTCTGATAGCCTCCCGGCGGGCGGTTTTCATGCACAAACGGCGGCCCCTCCTCGCCGGCCATCATGCTTCCGGGCGGAAGAATGATCAGCCCCCACATCGTCTTTTTGGAAACAAGAGCGGCGTTGGCTGCCATATCAGCCTTGGTTGCCGCCAGCTTGGTTGTGAAGCTTTCCTTCGTCGCGCCAATTTTACCCAGCAGATCCGCGAGTTTGCCCATCAGGTCCTGCTCAAACTGCACGGGATTGTTCGCGCCGCCAAGAAAAACCGACACGGCATAGGCAAAACGGTCTGCGGCATCCGGCTGGCCGGCGATCCGCGCAACCACCCCCTGCAGGAGTTGCATGGCTGCCTGAAGATAATCGTCGCTGCCCAGGTTGTTTTTCCGCTGGCCGAAGGCATCGGAAAAGGCCTTGGCCACGGCACCGAGATCGCGCACGTCCACCACGGCAAATACTTCCGCAAACCCGTCCTTCTTGGCATTTCCCGCGCCTGCAAAGAGCGACAGAGCCGTCACGCTCATGGCCAGCTTATGCACGCCGGCATCGGCAGCCTTCTGTTTGTTGACCGCCTGCAGCAGGGCGTTGGCGAAATCCACGCGGTCCTGGCCCTTCAACAGCGACATCTCGAGCTTTGCCAGAGCGCCCAGCGACGCCAGGCTTCCGGCGACAAGCTCACGCGACTCGGGTGCTACGACGGCGTTGACCGTCTCGGCTGCCACCGCCGCCAACACCGCCTTTTTTGCCCCGCCGGCGCCGGCCACCAGCGCCGCGGCCGTTTCCGCGAAACTGTTTTCCCAGGCGGCCTTGTCTGCCATGACCTGGCGCTTGGTTTGCAGCACAGCCAGCACGTCGGCCGCAAATGCGGCCCGCTCCGCCTCCGGCATGGCCTGGATGGCGGCGGTGGCCTTGGCCGCGTCATTCACGGCCAAGGCAAGATTCTTCTGCCACGCGGCGGACCGGGTTTCCCTTGCCGTCGAGGCGGGGTCAGCCGCACATGCCGCAGCCAGCACGCCCAGCGTCACCACTGCGGAAGCGATCAGTTTGTTGACATTGTTCATATTCGTGAGCTGCCTTTCGATCCGCCCGGTTTGCTGCCCTCTAACAGGAGCCTTAACTGGCAAATAACCAGAATTAAAGAGAAAGTTTACAGGTTGATCCTGCGTTTAGCAAGTAGTCTTTTTGCGGATGCGTGCCGGACGCATCCCCGTTTCGTTAACTTTACGCGTTCTTGCTGGGAGCGGCGACGAGAACGGTGAACGAGGCGTGCGTTCCCATCGTGATCCGCTATCGTCGCCGCGATCGTCCACCGATTCCTGTCTTTCGGTGGTGTTCCTGAGCCGTTACTGAAAAGTTTTTTCGGCGCAACTTGTTGCCGACATCCGGAAGCCCCTGCTCCGTCTGTCGCTACCAGACGATCTCCGGAACCCAGATTACATCGTTTGCCTGCAAAATGTGGTCGTTTTCGCGCTTGCCGCGCTTGCCGATCTCCTCCACGTCCACCTCGATCGACGCCGTCTTGCCGTCCTTGCGTTTCCGGGTGATTCGAACCGTGTTCTGGTTGCCGAGCGCGTTGATGCCTCCCGCCAGTTGCAGCGCACGAGTCACGGTCAGGTCACAGGTCGAAGGAATGTTAACCGGACCTTCCCGCCCGACTTTTCCCAGAATCAGCACGGTCCCCCATGGCGACAGCAGTCCCTCGCCGGAGAGAAACTGTATCGTGACCTGCGGCTCCTGGATAAACTGCGCGTAAACGGTCTTAAGCTTTTCCTGCATCTCCAGGAGAGTCAACCCGTCGACTTTGACCGTGTTGATCAGCGGCATGGTCATTTCACCGGCCTGCGAGACGGTCACGATCTGCTCCTCGGACTTTCCGGCGGTGATCACCGTGATCTTCAGGGC
This sequence comes from bacterium, assembly GCA_037144015.1. GTDB lineage: Bacteria > Verrucomicrobiota > Kiritimatiellia > RFP12 > CAIWXQ01 > CAIWXQ01. The sequence continues at coordinate 1,445 of JBAWXQ010000058.1, read as the reverse complement.
GATTCCGGGTCGGATCTTCGGTTCCTCGGCAAATGCCGCAGGGAAGGGAACGGGAGAGCCAAAAAATATGCTGCACCCGGTTGGCAGAAAAGCAAGCACTGCCATCGCCAGAAAAGCCAACCCGCTCCAGCTATTGCCGCGAAACCGCATGTCACGCCACTCCAGAAAGTATCAGGCCGAACCCAGTAAAAGTGTATGAGAACTTAACATTCAAGGCTGTGCCGGCGCAAGAGCAAAGGTCGCAAACGCGCATTCGCCCACCGGCAGCCCCTGCCCCCGGAAAATCTTCTCGAAGTCAGTCTGCTCCGCCTCGCTGCGCACCAGGTGCGGCACCTCGCGAAAGCGGGCATCCGCGGCAAGGCGCGTGCGGATCTCCTCAAAATAGTCAAGGTGATCCGTGGCCACTTGCACAGTGCCGCCGGGGGCCAGGCGCGACCAGAGCACGTCGAGGAAAGCCGGACTGAACAGGCGGCGCGGATGGTGCCGGCGCTTGGGCCACGGATCCGGGAAGAAGAGGTAGACCGTGCGGAGCCGGTGGGCAGGCAGCAGTTTCTGCAGGCTGTAAAAGGCCTCCATGCGCAGAAGGCGCACATTGGCGAGCCCGGCCCGCACGATCTTGCGGTCCAGCTTGCGGATCCGCACCAGCATGCGGTCGATGCCGATGAATTGCACATCCGGGTGCGCGGCGGCGCGCGCCAGCAGGAAGCGCCCCTTGCCGCAGCCACAATCCACCTCCAACGGACGCGCGGGGTCAAACAGCTCGTCGATCGGCAGCAACGCATCAATGCTGCCGGGACGGAGGATTACGGAGGTCGGCTGACGTGCGGCAGGTATGGCGACGGATTCCATCGGATGACGACAAGCTGCTAGCCGAAGAGCGACCGCTTGCCGCGACCCGGCTTGTCCATCTCCGCCTCGATGTAGTTCAGCGCGTAGAGCCGGAAGCGGCGGATCAGTTCGCGTTGCGGAAAACGTTTTGCCGCCCGGTTGAGCCCTGCCTTCCCCTGTTCGACCAGGGCGCCGCGGGCGGTGCCGTCGACTCCCGCGCGCTTGTCCGCAAGCATGGCAATCAATGGCAAAAACAGCCGCTCCAGGTTGCGCTTGGCTTCCCAGTCACCTTTTTTGCAGCCGCTCACCGCCTGCGCCATGGCTTCGGCCTGAGCGCTGCTGGCGGATAGGCTGGCTACTTCATTCTGGCTGAGCGCAATCTTCATCGGCAGCCGATTTCCTGTTGCCTTCTTTCTTACACCACCCGCCTGCCCGGCGGCAAGACAGAACCAAAACGCATCTTCCTGCTTCCGACACAATCCGCAGCGACGTGGCTGCGTCCGCCCTGAAAATGCCGCTGGACACGGCGGTACGTTTTGGTAATTTACAAGTCACTTGCCGCGCTGCGGGCGTAATTCAATGGCAGAATGTGAGCTTCCCAAGCTCAACACGAGGGT
>JBAWXQ010000057.1:0-15397 GCA_037144015.1 bacterium | reverse complement strand
AATAAAACAGCAATTCTCAATAGGGCCGTTCACGGCCATATTGAGAATTGCTGGTCCTGTCACCAGCCTAGGAGACTGTCGGATTTAGGCCTCGGATCGGTCCAGTGCCTTCTGCCGACAGTCTCCTAGTTGAGCAACCCGCTGCCAGCGGGTGGCGAAGACTCAATTACAGACAGAAAAATTGTTCCGGCTGCTCTTTTGGTTGCGTATTACACTGTTTTCCGGCGCTTGGCGGTTGCGTCCCCCAAACTAGCAGCTTTGTCGGCACAAAGTTTGTGAAGGTACAGCGCTAAGTCCGACAAGCTGCTAGGGGTGCGATTTTACTTCGTTGCATCGCACCAAGAATTCAGAATTCAGGAGTCAGCATTCAGAATTGATTCCCAACAACTTACGCCAGAAATCGCATCCCGCTTGGATGTCCTCAACCAAGAGGACATGAACAACGCCAGGATAACTGTCATAACGTGTTGGTATGTAACTCCTGGATTCTGAATACTGACTTCTGAATACTGTGCGATTGCAACTTTTTGCAATCGCACCCATCCTCGCCTAAGACGGAACTTCATCCCGTTGGCGAACCACGAAACGCACGCCTGCTTGGCGTCGCGGAGCTCCGCCCTCCAACATGCGTCATCGAGCAGAGATCGATGATGAAAAATGGAGGGCGGAGCTCCGCGACGCCAAGCGGGCAACAGGCGAAAGGCATGTTTACAAGCGAAGGGGTCGGTCTTAGGCGAGGATTTGGGAGCGGCCGGCGTAATGGGTTGGCGACAGGGGGCGGCGGGAGGCGGCGACAGGGCCGGCGGGAAGGTGATGCGTTGCCTTCAACACGCTGCGGTGTTTTACATTTTGCGGTTGGCTGAGTTCCCAATTCAAATGCAGCTACGGATTGCCGCGGATTTCGCGGATTTTGGTCTGGAAACCAGGAAGGCCGCAACCCGCTGACGGCGGGTTGCTCAACTAGGAGATTGTCGGCATGGGGCGGGTCGCAACAAAAAGTCTATGACCGACAATCTCCTAGGCCCCTTCCTGCAAATCCGCTACTCTTTCCGCCTGACGCGAGAACAGGAGATATACAATGGCCATTACACCTTGCCGCTCGAAGTGGAAGGGCTCGATGACGGACCGTCAGCGGTTCAACAACCAGATGCACTACCGTCCGGTTGACCGCTGCTTCAACATGGAGTTCGGGTACTGGGATGAGAACTTCCACCTCTGGCCGCTCTTCCTGGACAACGGCATCAAAAACAATTCCGCGGCGGACGTCTTCTTTAGCTTCGACCGGATCGCCGGCTTTGGCGGGCAGAACTGGATGAACCCGTGCTTTGAAAACAAAGTGGTCGAGGTCCGCGGCAACACCAAGATCCTGCAGAACGGCGACGGCCTCTTTGCCGAGGTGCCGGTGGACGGCCACGACACCATCCCGCACTACATCAAGGCCAGCATTGTCACGCCGGACGACTGGAAGAAGTGCAAGGCCGAGCGCTTCCGCCTCGACGATCCCGCACGCAAGGTCGACGTGGAGAAATTGCGTCAGCAGCATCCGCCCACGCGCGACTACCCGCTGGGCATCGACTGCGGCTCCATGATCGGCCGGGTGCGGAATGTGCTCACCTTTGAAGGGCTGGCCTACGCCTGCTACGACTACCCGGAGATGGCTGAGGACATGGTCGAGACCAGCTGCCAGATGGTGGAGAACATTTTGGACCAGGTGCTTGGCAAAATTGACTTTGACTACGCCTCCGGCTGGGAGGACATCTGCTTCAAGAACGGGCCCATCTGCTCCCTTGATTTCTTCACAAATGTCGTGGTGCCGCGCTACAAGCGCATCGGCCAGCGCCTGCACAAGCACGGTATTGACCTCTGGTATACCGATTGCGACGGCGACGTGCGTCCGCTGATCCCCGGCTTCCTGGAAGCCGGCATCAACTGCCTTTTCCCGTTTGAAGTCATGGGCGGCGGACACCCGGCCGACCTGCTGAAGGAGTTTGGCAAGGATCTGCGGATCCTGGGCGGCGTCGACAAGATCCAGATGGTGAAAGGGCAGAAGGAGATCAAGGCCTACCTGGAGACCCTCGTGCCGCTTGTCGAGCGCGGCGGCTACATTCCGTTCTGCGACCACCGCTGCCCGCCGGACGTCACGCCCGAGAACTACATCTACTACCTGGACCTCAAGGAGCGGATGTTCGGCATGAAAGCATGAATGCGGCGGGTCGCCGCATTCATGATTTCATTCGGTCGGAGGCGGAACAACAGGATTTCCCGGAACGGGGAATCTATGCCACCGGGCTGAGCAGGCTGCAGAAGTTTTCGGTGAGGCGCCGGCGGAGCGGGCGTGTGCGCCAGTGGGCCAGCAGGACTTCGCGGCCGAGGGCGAAGTCGTTCAGCAGCACGCGCTTCAGCGCGGAGGCGAAGCGCTCGTCCAGCACCACGAGGCTGTTCTCGTAGTTCAGCCGCAGGCTGCGGGCATCCAGGTTGGCGCTGCCGATGAAGGCAATGCAGTCATCCACCAGCAGCGCCTTGGCGTGCAGGAACGGCGGCGGCTGCTCGAAGATCCGCACGCCCGCCTCCAGCAGGCCGTCGTACAGCGCCTGCGAGGCGTAGCCGACGTAGGGGTGGTTGTTGATGCCCGGCACGAGCACCTTGATCTCGACGCCGCGGAGCGCGGCGCACCGGAGCGCGCGCTGGATCTCCGGGGGCGGCACGAAGTAGGGCGTGACGATCAGCACCTGCCGGCGCGCGCCGGAGATGGTGGCGAAGAGCGCGTCCAGCAGGGCGCCGTTCTCTGCGGCGGTCGGGCCGTTGTTCAGCAGGCGCACAGGCGTCTGGCCGACTGCGGTAGTCGGCGGAAAGTAGGCTGGCGCAAGCAGCTTTTCGGGCGCCTCGTCGGTCATGTAGTACCAGTCGCGCAGGAAGGAATACTGCAGCTCCAGCACGGCCGGGCCCTCCACGCGGAAGTGATAGTCATGCGTGGGCGGCGTGTTGCCGCGCTCCCGGTACACGTCGTAGAAATTCATGCCGCCGGTGTAGCCGATCGCGCCGTCCACCACGAGGATCTTGCGGTGGTTGCGCAGGTTGATCTGAAACTGCCGCTTGAGCAGGTTGGCCTGCGTGAAGCGGACGATGTGCATGCGCGGGCGACGGGCGTAGCGGCGGAAAAATCCGCGCATGCTGGCGCCGGCGGAGCCGTATTCGTCGTACAGCACCCGCACGTCCACGCCGGCGGCGGCGCGCTCCGCCAGCGCATCCATCAGCTCGCGCCCGGTCTGGTCGGCGCCAATGATGTAGGACTGCAGGTGAATGTGGTGCCGGGCACCGCGGATGGCCGCGAACAGATCCGGGTACGCTTCGCGCGCATCCACCAGGATGCGCAAGGAGTTGCCGCCGAGCAGGGGGTGGTTGGGAGCCAGGCGGTTCAGAAAAACATTCAGCTCCCGTGCGCCGACATCGGCCGGTTGCGTCAGCAGTCCGTCGCGCAGGCCCCGCCAATAGGCCAGGGGGCTCCGCTCCTGTTCACGCAGGCCGCGATTGGAGTGGAAGGTCTGGTCTGACTCGTGCTTCTGCCACCCCTTCTCCCGCACCCGGTTGATGCCGAAAAGAAGGTAGAGGAGTGAGCCGAAGACCGGGGCGACCCAGACGGCAAAAATCCAGGCCAGCGTCGAGCGCGGATCGCGCGGGCGCAGCAGGCAGTGGAGGGCCACTGCCAGAAAAAGCAGGATATGCACCCAGATACCGCACTCCAGGGTGCGCAGCTCAGTGCGCTCAAACCCGCTCCAGGCCATGATCAGCATGTCGGATTCTTCCGAAGTTACGCCACACGAATTTGCTTTCAAGCTTACCCCGCATCTTTACGCTTGTCCAGCGTAAGACGAGCAGGTAAAAGTTAAGGTGTCAATTTGGCGCAACGGGAGGTTTTGTCGCACATGCCGTCCGGATTCTTTGATCGTCTGGCTTCACGGCTGGATAAAGTTGACCCTGGCAGCCTGCAAGCGCAGCTGTTGCGTTTGGCCAGGGAGCGCGGCTTTCTGGAGACAATTTTTCAGTCGATCCAGGAAGGCGTGATGGTTATCGACAATGAGGGACGGCTGCTGTATGCCAACCGCGCCGCCGAGCAGTTCATCGGTTTTGAGTTTACCCGCGTTCGTGGCCGGTCGGTGGTGCGTTACCTGCGTGACCTGGACTGGGATCGTCTGCTGGGGCTGGAGGACGATGCCGATGTGTCGCATCTGCTGACGCACGAGATCGAGATTACCTACCCGGAGCACCGGTTTCTTGCCATCTATGCCGTGCCCCTGCCGGCGCAGGAGGAAACCGGCAAAAGCGTCCTGATCATCTTTCGCGATGTCACCCGCGACCGGCTGCAGGAGTTCGATGTGCTGGACAATGAGCGGCTGAACGCCGTCCGGCTCCTGGCCGCCGGCGTGGCGCACGAGATCGGCAATCCGCTCAACGCGCTCAACATTCACCTGCAGCTGCTGACGCGCGAAGTGGCCACGCTGCCCGAAGCCCAGCGCGCGCAGCTGGCCGACCTGGTGGAGGTGGCGCGCACGGAGGTGGGACGCCTCGACAACATCATTGCCCAGTTCCTTCGCGCGCTGCGGCCGTCCAAGCCGCAGTTCGCGCTGGCGCAGCCGGCCGAGATCCTGCAGGAGACGCTGCGCCTGATGAAGACGGACATCGAGAACCGGCGCATCGTGGTCTCCATGGAGTGCCCGGATGCGATGCCCAACGTTTCCATCGATTCGCAGCAGATCAAGCAGGTCTATTTCAATCTCATCAAAAACGCGCTTGAAGCCATGCCGGACGGCGGCGAGCTCAAAATTGCCTTCACCGCGGGGGACTCCTTTCTCACGATCGCCTTCCAGGACACGGGGCACGGCATCCCGGCGAGCGACCTGGGGCGCATCTTCGAGCCCTACCACACCACCAAGACCAAGGGCACGGGGCTCGGGCTGATGATCGTGCAGCGCATCGTGCAGGAGCACGGCGGACAGATCGAGGTCTCCAGCAAGCCGCACTCCGGCACGTGCTTCCGCATTCGGCTGCCGCTGGCCGACCGCCGTATCCGCATGCTGCGGCCGCCGGAGGAAAAGGAGAAAGGCTAGCAGCCTGTCGGGCTTGGCTTTGTGGAGGCACAAACGATCTGCCGACCAGGCTGCTAGTCCATGCGACGCAATCATCAAGCACCGATTTTTGAAGTCAATGCCGCATTCGCGGAACGATTCCTTCATGATTCAAACCTCTTCAATCGTCAATCTACGGTTCGCTCCATCCGCATTCCTGCTTCTCTGCGCGTAAACGAAACGTAATTTCTCAGCGACCTCACACCCTCCACCCTTCACCCTCCACCCGACACCCGCCACGCGACGCCTGTCCCCGGAGCCCTGCCATGACCATCATTCCTTCAACCCCCAAACGCCCCGTGATCCTGATCGTGGACGACGACCGCAACACGCGCGAGGGGCTGCAGCGCGCGCTGCAGCGCCGCTATGCCGTGCGGCTCGCGGAGGACGCCACGCGCGCGCTCGACCTGCTGGCGGACAACGAGGTGGATGTGCTGCTGTCCGACCTGCGCATGCCCGGCCTGGACGGGCTGGGGCTGCTGCGGCGCGCGCAGGCGCAGCACCCGTCCACCATCTGCATCCTGCTGACTGCCTATGGTTCCGTTGAAACGGCCGTGGAGGCCATGAAGCAGGGGGCCTACGACTTCCTGACCAAGCCCGTCAACCTCGACCACCTTGAAATGCTGATCGACCGCGCGCTGCGCTCGCGCGACATGGAGAGCCGTAACCGCGATCTGCTGACCCAGCTCGACCGCAAGTACGGGATGGAAAACATCGTCGGCGATTCGCCGCCCATGCAGCACGTGTTTGATATTGTCCGTCAGGCCGCGCCAACCTCGGCCACCGTGCTCATCCAGGGACCGAGCGGGACCGGCAAGGAGCTGGTGGCACACGCCATCCACCGCCTCAGCAACCGCGCCAAGGGGCCTTTCATCGCCGTGCACTGCGCCGCGTTGTCCTCCACGCTCCTGGAGAGCGAGCTCTTCGGCCATGAGCGCGGCGCCTTTACCGGCGCGGTGGCCCGCCGCAAGGGGCGCTTTGAGCTGGCCGACGGCGGCACGCTCTTCCTCGACGAGATCTCGGAGATCGATCCGGCCACGCAGGTCAAGCTGCTGCGCGTGCTGGAGGAGCGCCGCTTCGAGCGCGTGGGCGGCGTCGAGCCGGTCGAGGTGGACATCCGCCTGATCGCCGCCACCAACCGCGACCTCAAGGAGCTGGTCGCGCAGGGAAAATTCCGCGAGGATCTCTTTTTTCGCCTCAACGTCGTGGACATCTACCTGCCGCCGCTGTCCGGGCGCGCGGGGGACATCCCCCTGCTGTGCAGCCTCTTTCTGCGAGAATGCGCGGCGCGCAACGGCAAGGCCGTGCCGTCCATCACGCCGGATGCCCTGAACCTGCTGGCCGCATACCCGTGGCCCGGCAACGTGCGCGAGCTGCGCAACACGATCGAAAAGATGGTGGTGCTTGGGAACGGCGACAAGCTGACGGCCCGCGACGTCCCCGCCGGCATCCGCGAGATCGGGCGCGAACGCCTGCCGGCGCTGCGCGCCGCCTCGCTGCCGGCCGGCGGTTCGCTGGCCGACACCGAGCGCGAAAAGATCCTCGTCGTGCTGCGGCAGCACGACGACAACCGCAGCCGCGCCGCGGTTGAACTTGGCATCAGCCGGCGCACGCTCCACCGCAAGCTCAACGAATATCGGGAACAGGGGCTGCTGTTGCCGGAAGAGGGAAAGCTGCCGGAGTAGCGGAAGGCTGGGAGATTGGAAGACTGGAAGATTGGAAGGGTGGGAGACAGGGTGGCGGTTAGCACCTTAGGTTGTTTCGTCATAACATGCGATGCATTTGCGTCGCATCTTGCATGATCAAGTGGACGGACACAGAGGCCACGGAGAAAGAAAGAGAGCACAGAGAGAAATTCATGTTGCTGCGGCCGGCTCGCCGGCCGCAGTCAGGCATTTCTCTGTGGTCTCTATTGCTCTCTGTGCTCTCGGTGTCCTTGATTTGTTTATTCATTGGGTTGCGGGCTGTTGCCCGCCTTGTGATTTTCGCCGGGGCCGGATTGGCGGCGGCCATCGTTGAGCGGCGGGAAGGTTTGATTTATAGTTGGCGGAAACAGAGGTGCTTATGAGTGGTTCCGGATCCCTTCGTCTTGTGCTAATGATCCTGCTGGCTGTTTGCGTCGGCATTCTGATCGGGCAGAACCTTGCCCCGGATCAGCCGGCGATCCGGAGCATCTCTGTTCGCACGCCGGTTCCGGCCCGGGCGCCGGGCGGGACTCCGGCCGCCGCCGCGGTCGCCAGCGTGGCCGCAGCTTCCCCGACCAATGCCCTGCCCGGCGTGACCAACGTGGCCGGCCGCACGGCCGTCGCGGATGCGGCGGACCGCAAGATGATTCCGCTGGCCGACGTCAACGCCGCCATCAAGGATGCGCTGGCCAAGGGCGACAATGGCAAGCGCTACCAGGCGCTGCAGGAGCTGGCGAAGTCGATCGGCCTGGCCGACATCCCGGCAGTGCTGGCCCTGGCCGAGAAGATGACCAACCAGCAGTACCGCAACTACTTCATCCAGATGCTGGTCAACCGCTGGGCCAGCCTGGACCCGGGCGCTGCGATGCAGTATGTCAAACGTGGACAGAACCCCTCCCTGCGGCAGCAGCTCGGGAATGTCGTGCTCACCGCCTGGGTTGAGAAGGATCGTGCCGCGGCGCTCGCCTATGTGGCGCAGATGCCGGCCGGCAATGAGCGCAACCAGGCGACGCAGAGCGTGATCAGTGCGCTGGCGCGCGTGGACCCGCAGGCTGCGCTGGCCATGGCCCAGCAGCTCCCCGTTGGGACGATGCGCAACAATGCCATGCAGAATGTCGCCTCGCAGTGGGTGCAGAAGGACACCGCGGCGGCCGTCGCCTGGATTCAGTCGCTGCCGGAGGGTGTCCAGAAGAACCAGCTCATCTCCAGCATTGCCTGGCAGTGGGCCAGCAAGGATCCCGCCGCGGCCGCCGCCTTTGTCAAGACGCTGCCAGCCGGGCAGACCGCCAATAACCTGATCCAGAACATCGCCTCCTCCTGGGCGAACAACGATGCGGCTGCGGCCATGGCCTGGCTGCAGTCCATGCCGCCCAGCCGCGGCCGGGAGTGGGCCATGCAGAATGCCATTTCGACCCTGGCGCGGAACGACCCGGATGCCGCGGTCAAGCAGGTGGACCTGCTGCCGGCCGGGCGCGTACGCAACCAGGCGATCGCCGCAATCGCCGGCGCCCTGGCGCAGAGCGATCCGGATCGCGCCGTGGAATGGACCCTTGCGCTGCCGTCCGGCCCTACGCAGGCCGCGGCCATCCGCAACCTGGTGGCCACGTTGAGCTATGCCAACCCCGACGCCGCCGCCCGGCTGATGGCCTCGCTGCCGGCCGGGTCGCTTCGCGACAGCTGCATCACGCAGATCGCCAGCGGCCTTGCCGGCTCGGACCCGGCCCGCGCCATTGAATGGATTGCACAGATGCCCGACAATCCGAACCGCCAGAACACCCTCAACAGCGTGGTGACCCAGTGGGCGTACAATGATCCGGCCGCGGCGGCCGATTATGCGCTGAAGCTTCCAGAAGGTGACGCCCGGAACAACCTGTTTGCCAATATTGCCAGCTCCTGGGCAAACAACGATCCACTGGCCGCCGTCACCTGGGCCGCCGGCCTGGGCAACACGCAGCAGCCGTATCCGCTGGCCAATGCCGTGAGCGCCTGGGCCAATTCCTCCCCGGAAGCGGCCGCGAACTATGCCGCCAAGCTGCCGGCCGGCGAGCTGCAGACGAGCGTGGCGCAGTCCGTGGTCAACGCCTGGGCGTGGCAGGATCCGGAGGCCGCCGCCAAGTGGGTCGAGAAGTTCGCCGAAGGCGACCTGCAGGCCAGCGCCTGGCAGCAGGTGGCGCAGGCGTGGGGACAGAGCGACCCCGACGCGGCCAGGGCCTGGGTGACGGCGCTGCCGCGCGGCAAGGCGCGCGACAATGCCATCAGCTCGGTCTGCAGCATGCTGCGCCAGACTGACCCCGAGGGCGCCGCACAGTTTGCCGCGCAGATCGACGATGAAACCATCCGCGCCAATGTCCTCGGCGCCGGCGCCGCCAGCGGCACGCGCGCGGGCGGCGTCAAAGGGGCCACGTACTTCGCGCCCGGCGTGAATATCCAGTACTAGCAGCCTGTCGGACTTAGCCTCGTGGAGGCACAAACTGTCTGCCGACCAGGCTGCTAGTTGAGCAACCCGCTGCCCGCGGGTTGCGAAAACTCAATTACAGGCAGAAAAATTGTTCCGGTTGCTCTTTTGGTAGCGTATGACACGGTTGTCCGGCGCTTGGCGGTTGCGTCCCCCAAACTAGCAGCTTGGTCGGCACAAAGTTTGTGAAGGTACAGCGCTAAATCCGACAAGCTGCTAGGAGACTGTCGGAATCAGGCCTCGGATCAGTCCAGTGCCTTCTGCCGACAGTCTCCTAGTTGAGCCACCCGCTGCCGGCGGGTGGCGAAGATGTGTTTACGCAAACTAGCTATGCCGTTGACTCAACCGGTCACAACCTGTAGTACGCCCGTGACCGTCCACCGATTGAAGGACATTTGTGGCAGGTGGCCTTTACACTTAGTCGCCACTCGTAGTCGGTTACGCTTAGTCGAACTGCTTAGTCGACCAAGGCGCGCGACAGCCCGCAACCCAATCTTTGTCGCGAGCTGTCGACAAAGCTCGCGACAAAGATGCGACGCATATGCATCGCATGTTATGACGAAACAATCGGGTCGACTAAATGTAACCCAGCCAGAATAATTATTCCCGACGCTCGACACCAGCCGGCATCCGCCATAATATTTCGGCATGGATGCCCTTTCGTTGTTTCTCAGCCTGGCCCTCGGCGCGGCCGCTGGTGCTGTCGTCGTCTGGCTGTTGTCGCGCACGCCGGCTGCACAACTGCGCGAGCGCGCGACCATGCTGGATTCCCGGCTGGCCGCCCTGGGCGCCGAACGCGAAGCCTTCGAGTCGCGATTCGCCGCCCTGCAGCTCGAGCTGCAGCGGCTGGGCGCGCGCGAGGCGGAGCTCAAGGCCACGCTGAGCTCGGAGCGTGCGGCCGCGCAGGAGAAGCTGGCGCTGCTCGAAAACGCCCGCACCGCGCTGGCCGATGCCTTCAAGGCGCTCTCGGCCGACGCCCTTCGCAACAACAACCAGTCGTTCCTCGAGCTGGCCCGCACCGCGCTGGAGACGTTCCAGTCGCAGGCCCGTGGCGACCTCTCCAAGCGCCAGCAGGCGATTGACGAGCTCGTCAAGCCGGTGCGCGAGACGCTGGAGAAGTTCGACCGCCGCGTGGGGGAGATCGAGCTGTCGCGCACCGATGCCTATGCCCGCCTGACCGAGCAGGTGCTGGCACTGCAGGGCACGCAGGAGCAGCTGCGCAAGGAGACCCTCAATCTGGCCAAGGCGCTCGGCTCGCCGCAGGCGCGCGGCCGCTGGGGCGAGCTCACGCTGCGGCGCGTGGTGGAAATGGCCGGCATGCAGCGCTACTGCGATTTTGACGAGCAGGTGCACCTCCCCGGCGAGGAGGGGCGGCTGCGGCCGGACCTGGTGGTGCGGCTCCCCGGCGGCCGCTGCGTGGCCGTGGATGCCAAGGTGCCGCTGAATGCCTACCTGGAGGCCATGAACGCGACGGACGACGCGGTGCGCCGCGCGAAGATGATCGAGCATTCCCGGCGCGTGCGCGAGCACATCAAGGCGCTCGCCGCCAAGAGCTACTCGGAGCGGCTGAATCCGGTCCCGGAGTTTGTGGTGCTCTTCCTCCCCGGCGAATCATTCTATGGCGCGGCGCTGGAGTCCGACCCCACGCTGATCGAGGCCGGCGTGGAAAATCGCGTGGTGCTGGCCACCCCGACCACGCTGATTGCGCTGCTCAAGGCAGTGTCGTTCGGCTGGCGACAGGAGGCGCTGGCCGAGAATGCGCAGCACATCTCCGAGCTGGGGCGCGAGCTGTACAAGCGCCTGGCCGACATGACCGGTCACTTCGCGGATCTTGGCGACCGCCTTGGAAAAGCCACCGAATGCTACAACAAGGCCATGGGCTCGCTGGAGTCCCGGGTGCTGGTGAGCGCGCGGCGCTTCGAGGAGCTGCAGGCGGCGGCGCCAGGTCAGGAGATCCCTGTGCTGGAGCCGGTGGAAGTGCTGCCGCGAAAGGTGGAGGGGTAGGAAAAAGTCATTGGTCATTTGTCATTGGGGAGAAAAGAACGGGCCGGATTGCCCGCAAGTGCCTTGACGCACTCATGGTTTGACGCCATGAACTGTCGACCTTCTTCTTCTCTCTCCCCAATGACCAATGACTACTGACCAATGGCCTCGCACCTTTCCATCCACGCGGCCGTCTCGAAATGCGCCGTGCGGGGGAACATGTCGAAGACGCGCGCCGCGCGCAGCGCGTAGCCGGCGGGGAGCAGGGCCTTCAGGTCGCGGGTGAGCGTGGCCGGGTCGCATGAGACGTACAAGATCCGCGGCGGCCTGGCCGCTGCCAGCGCCTGCGCGACCTCCGGCTCCAGCCCCTGCCGCGGCGGGTCGACGATGACGGTGGCTTGCGCCATCCCGAAGCCGCCGAAGGCGTCCCGCGCGGCATCCGACAGGGTGCGGCAGTGGAAGGCGGCCTGGACGCCATGGCGGCGGGCATTTTCATTTGCCGCCGCCACGGCCGTCCGGCCGGACTCGATCCCTGTCACCTGCCGCGCGCCGGCCCTGGCGCAGGCGATGGCGAAGACGCCGACGCCGCAATACAGGTCGAGCAGGTCGTCGCCAGCCGGAAACCACGCCACCACCTGCCGCACGAGTGCTGCGGCGACCTCGGGGTTGACCTGGTAAAAGCCGTCGCATGGCACGCGCACGGCGCCGAATGGCGCAGCCTCGGTCATCGAACCATCGTGAGGCGGGGCTTCGCCGCGCCACCTGGTCACGCCATCGGTTGCGGTCCAGCGGAAGGTGACGGTTTCGCCATCTTGCAGGGATCGGAGCATGCCGGGCTTGCGGAAGTCGGCCAGCGCGGCATTGAGCTCCGCCCGTGCCAGCGGGCAGGCCGGGATGTCGATCACGGTGCGGTTGTCCTCACCGAAGTACCCCAGGCGCGGCACCCGGTCGCGCGGCGTGCGCTGCGCATGCAGCACGATCTTGTTGCGATAGTGGCGCTCCAGCGGCGAGGGGACAGGGGGCGCAAACACGAGGGCGTCGCCGCCGGGCAGGCGGCGCAGGAACGCCTCGATCTGGCGCTGCTTGAGCGCAACTTCGGCAGGATAGGCGAGGTGGTCGTAGACGCAGCCGGGGACGCGTGTGCCGTTCGGCAGCCGGCAGCACGGCGAGATGCGGTCGGGCGAGGACGCCAGCACGGCCAGCAGCTGCGCCTCGGCATAGCTCCGGCGAAGCTTCGTCACCCGCACGCGCACGCGCTCGCCCGGCGCCACACCTGCCACAAAGAACACCAGCCCCTCATGCCGCGCCACACCCTGGCCGCGATAGGCGACCGAGTCGATGGAGAGATCAAGAAGGTCGCCTGTGGAGAGCATGGGGAGGTTTGCACTAGGAGACTGTCGGACTTAGGCCTCGGATCGGTCCAGGGCCTTCTGCCGACAGTCTCCTAGTTGTGCAACCCGCTGCCCGCGGGTTGCGAAATCTCAATTACAGACAGAAAGAATGTTCCGGATGCTCTTTTGGTTGCGTATTACACTGTTTTCCGGCGCTTGGCGGTTGCGTCCTCCAAACTAGCAGCTTGGTCGGCACAAAACTTGTGAAGGTACGGCGCTAAATCCGACAAGCTGCTAGCAGCCTGTCGGACTTAGCTTTGTAAAGACACAAACCGTCTGCCGACCAGGCTGCTAGTTTTTGGAAACCCGTCGCAAAGCGCCGGATGTCAGCGTAAACCACAACCCAATGGCAGATTGATCCGTCATTCAGCCTGTATATCAAGTAATCGCAACCCGCCAGCGGCGGGTTGCGCAACTAGGAGACTGTCGGCATAAAGCGTGTAGCAGCCAAAAAGCTAAGTCCGACAGGCTCCTAGGCGGGCGAGAAGTCATCCTTGCCGGCGCCGCATTCGGGGCAGACCCATCCGGCCGGAAGCTGTTCAAACGGCGTGCCGGCCGGCACACCGCTGTCCGGGTCTCCCTTGGCAGGGTCGTACACGTAGCCACAGGTGTTGCAGATGTATTTCTTCATGGCCGTGGGTTCCTCGTTGGTGTTCGATTCGGTGTTAGGGTAGCAGGTTCCGTATCCCTGCGCCAAGCGGGGAGACATCGAAATCGGCAGCGAAGTGATTTTTGAGGTTTAGGAGCAGGTGGAAGGACACAGAGGGCACAGAGAAAGAAAGAGAGCACAGAGAATTTCCGTTCGGCTAAGGACGATCATACGTCACCGAACTTGCCACCGTGAGCGCTCAGCGTTTGGAGGGCTCAAGGTTGGCTGCCGGGATGGCTGCAAGGATTCAAGTATTTGCGCCGGGTCAGGCTCGTGGGCAGGAAAAGCCGATGTCGGAACGGGGGAAAGCCTGCCGCATCGGCGCGGTGCGTTCATTCTTCCGCCACGACGTCCCTCGTCACCAACCCATTACCTCGCGTCGTGACAGCGGCGGCGGCAGGTGGTAATGTCTCCCCATGGACGTTTCCGTAGATGACGCGAATCTGCAGGCGCGATGCCGCGAGCATGTGCTGGCCGCTGCTGCGACCATCGCTGCCCTCGCAGAGCAGGCCGTTCGCATCGCGGCGGCGGCGCGGCTGATGGTCGAAACGCTGCGCGCCGGCGGGCAGGTGCTGACTGCCGGCAACGGCGGCAGCGCCGCAGAGGCCATGCACATGGCCGAGGAGCTGGTCGGTCGATTCCGCACCAACCGCCGCAGCCTGCCGGCTGTCTCCCTGGTGTCGGACGGCACGGCGCTCACCTGCATTGGCAACGATTTCGGCTTTGACGAGGTTTTCGCGCGGCAGATCGAGGGGCTCGGCCGGACCGGTGACCTGCTGGTTCTCTTTTCGACCAGCGGCGCGGCCGTGAACCTGCGGCGGGCGGTGACGGCGGCGCGTGCGCGGCAGGTGCGCGTGCTGCTGCTGCTGGGGCGCGACGGCGGAGCCCTCGCCGGCACCGGCGACCAGGAGATCATTGTCCGGGGACAGGCCACGGAGCGCATCCAGGAGGCGCACCAGGTGATCCTCCATGTGCTGCTGGATGCCGTGGAACTGGCCTTTCCTCACGTGTAGCTGCGGGAAGCCGGCGGATAAAAGGCGGTGGATTATGAGGCTGGGCAGCGGAACCATGAACCGGGCGGCCCTTGGGATGGCTGGCATAGGCGTCCTGCTGCTGGCCGCTTCCGTTCGTGCGCAGATGACCGTGGATCTGACCCTGAACCAGAGCGTGTACCTCCTGGGCGAGGCCATCCGCGCCGATGTGCGCATCGTCAACCACGCCACCATGCCGTTTCAGGTTGGCCCCGGCGGGTACCGTCAGAACGGGCTATTTTTCCAGATCACGGACAGCCGGCACGACACGCTGGAGAGCGCGCAGCCGCGCGTGCCGATGATTCCCGACCTGCTTCTGCCGGGCGGCGAAACCTTCCGTTCGGCTTTTGAGCTGGACGAGTGGTTCCCCCTGGGGAATCCCGGCAGCTACATCGTGACGGCCATGGTGCGGCGCGACGACCGGCGCTACGACTCGGTTTCCCGCGCCATTGACATTGTTCCCGGGCTGGAGATCAAGACCGCCATTCAGCTGTTTGCCGACCGCCCCGACTTCCAACGCAAACTGACGCTGGTGTATTTCATGCGCCGGCAGTCCGAGTACCTCTTCCTGCGGATCACGGATACGCCGGGCGACCGCACCTGGTCCACCCTGGAGCTGGGGCAGCTGCTGCGGACCACGCCGCCAACCATTGAAGTCACGGCGGACGGGCTGGCCACCATTTCGCACCGCGCCACCCAGGATGTCTATCTCAAGACGCGGGTCAAATCCACCGCCAGCGGCGTGGCGCTGGTGGGGCAGGAACAGACCGTCGACAAGCATGCGGCGGAAGCCCTGCGGACGCAGCAGGTCCTGATGATGGACGAGGCGCAAAAACAGAAAAAGAAGTCGAGCCGGTGGTGGCCGTTCGGCAGCTCGTCCGGTAGCCAGCCGGGGACGTGAGCCCCCGAACGGCGAGAGTTGCGCGCGAGAAATTCCAGTTCCTGACGCAGAGAGCACACCGAGCGGGGGTGCGCGGGCTTTCAATTTCCGGTCTGCAATTGGGCGGGTGCCGAGTGTCGAGTGTCTAAGTACACACGGTGGAAAGTTCGGTGACGTATGATCGTCCTCGTCCGTCGTCC
>JBAWXQ010000056.1:0-15431 GCA_037144015.1 bacterium | reverse complement strand
GGGAGCTTTGGGGGTTTGCCCTATTGGCGTGGCAGGTGTAGACTGCCCGGTATCCAGCAGGAGGTCTATATGAAGCAGGTCTTTATGTGGCAGGTGTGTGCAGCGGTGTGCGTCGCCAGCGTCTGCGCCCGGGGGCAGGGGGCGGAGATCGGGTTTGTCGAGGAGTTTGCGCTCTCGACCAACCGGGAGGCCGCCATCCGGCAGCTCGTCCCCGGCACGGACGACTACTACTTCTACAACTGCCTCAACCTGCAGAACGCTGCTCAACTGGACAAGGTTGCCCCGCTCCTGGCCCAGTGGGTCAAGACCCATGGTGAAACCGCGCACGCCCGCGAGATCCGCAACCGGCAGGCGCTGCTGGACTACCGGACGAATCCGCAGGCCACGTTCGACTACATCCGGCGCGAGGAGGGGCTGGCCTTCAACCACGCCCGCGAGCAGACCGCGCAGAAAAACCAGTTCCCCGCACGCTTCGACCCGCAGCTGATCGCGCGCGACAGGCTCGCCCAGAACGCCTTCGGCCGCCACGCGCTCTCGGGCTTCACGGATGCCGCGCTCGAGTGGCTGGCGGCGCAGCCGCTGAACTCCGACCAGCGCCGCCTCCTGCTCCAGCGGCTCACGGAGCCGGATGTGGCCGGCCTGGTGGAGATGATCCTGGCCGACCTGAAGCGCCCGGACAGCGGCGCGTTCGGCAGCCTCGGCATCCACACCCGCCTGACCCTGGAGCAGCTCACTGCCTGCGCCGCGCAGATGCCGGACCTGCTCTCCGGCGACCGCTTCGTGGAAGCCTGCGTCCGCCGCCTGCGCCCGGACGCCGACTCGCCCTGGGCCTGGGACCCGGCTGCCCGGCGCGCCTGCCTCGAGCGCCTGTGGGGTTTTGTCGAGAAGCTCCCGGCCTCGCAAAATTCGCTCAAGGCGCACATCCTCTTCCACCGCCTCGACTTCGACCGCTCCCAGAACGTCTATGACCGCGACCGCTTCCTCGCCTACCTCAAGCTGCCGCGCAACCAGGCCTATGTCCGGCCGCTCTTCCGCCAGCAGGCCCTCGACGCGCGCATCGCCTTTGCCGACCTGAACCGCAACTACGAGGCCTGGACCGGCCTGAAGCCCGTCGGCAACGACGAGCCGCTGGTGCGCGACTACCTCGACAAGTTCCTGGGCGATGCCAAAGACTGGAGCGCCTTCAGCGAGTTCCTGGAGGACACGTACGTGAAGGAGGTGTTCGCCGAAAGCAAGCTGCTGGCCGGCGTCGGCGAGCCGGACCAGTGGTACAACCTCATGCCCCCGGCGCGCCACCAGGCGCTGCGCGACCGCATTGACCTGGCGCTCCTGCCGCAGAACCCCGCGTACTTCGGCGTGGACGAGCCGGTGAAGCTCCGCGTGGCCGTGAAGAACGTGTCCCGCCTCACGGTGCAGGTGTTCGAGATTGATGCGTTCAATTACTACCAGAACCACGCCACCCTCACCACGGCCATTGATCTCGACGGCCTTTCGCCCGGGACCGAGAAGACGCTGGAGTTCCAGCAGCCGCCGCTGCGCCGCCACGAGGAGACCATTGACCTGCCCCAGATCTCCGGCCGCGGCGTCTTCGTGGTGGAGCTCATCGGCAACGGCGTCAGCAGCCGCACCGTGGTGCGCAAGGGGCGGCTGGTCTGCTCGCAGCGCGTCGGCGCCGCGGGGCACGTCTTCACGGTCCTGAACGAGAAGCGCGAGCAGGTTTGCGACGCCCACCTGTGGGTCGGCGGCCAGGACTACGCGCCGGACAAAAACGGGTTTGTCCTGGTTCCGTTCACCACCGGCGCCGCGTCTGACATCGTCCCGACCGATCCGTTCGCCGTGCTGCCAGGCCCGCGCCCCGGCGGCGCCGCCCGCAACAAGGGCGCGCTCGTGCGACTCGGCAACTTCGCCGAGCCGGTATCCTTTGCGCACGAGCAGGAGAAGTACGCGCTGCGCGCGGATTTCTGGCTGGACCGCGAGTCCCTCGTGGCCGGGGGTACGGCTACGCTGGTGGTGAGCCCCGCGCTTCTCTGCGCCGGGCGGCCGGCAGACCTGGCGCTGATCGACGAGCTCACGCTGGAGGTTCGCGCCATCGACGCCGAGGGCGTGGCCAGCACGCAGCGCCGGCCGGGCGTCAAGTTCGACAACCTGCGCGAATACGCCCACACCTTCACCGTGCCTGAGGGGACGCGCCGCGTCGAGGCCTCGCTGCGCGGCCGGGTGCGCAACGTCACCATGACCCGCGACGACGACGTGGCCGCGTCCGCCACCTTTGCCTGCAACGGGCAGGATGCCACGGCTTGCACCAGCGCCTGCTACCTGCGCCACCTGGCCGATGGCTGGCGCATCGAGGTGCGCGGCAAGACCGGCGAGCCCAGGGCCGGCCAGGTTGTGAACCTCCGCCTGTCGCACCGCGAATTCACCGAGGAGGTCCGCGTCACGCTGCAGACCGACGACAGCGGCCAGATCCAGCTCGGGGCGCTGCCCGGGATCGTTTCGCTTGCCGCCCAGCCGGCCGGCGAGCCGGAGGCCGCCTGGTCGCTGCTGCGCGAGGCCGCGGACTATGATCGCGAGCTTGCCGTGCGCCGGGGCGAAACCGTGGAGCTCCCCCTGGCCACGGACCTGTTTGCCGGCGACGCGGCGGCGGCCGCGTCGCTGTTCCGGCTGGCGCCGGACGGGTCGCCGGCGGAGAACATGCGGTCCAATGTCTGGGTGGCGGGCCGGGTTCTGACGATCAAGGACCTGGCTTCCGGCCAGTACCGCCTGCGATTCAAGGACACGGGTAGCCAGGTGCTGGTGTCGGTTTTCGATGCGCCTGTTGTGGCCGGTGTGCTGGCGGCCAACACGCAGGTGCTGGAGCCGTCCGCGGCGCGGCCGCCGCGCATCGCCGATTTCTCGGCTGACGAAAAGACCGTGCAGATCGCGCTGGCCAACGTCACACCCGCCACGCGTGTTCACCTGCTGGCGCGCTGGTCATGGGCCGACGGCATCCCCGCGGCGCTGGGCGAGCGCGCGCCCAGGCGCACGCCTGTGGCCTGGGGCCCGCCGCAGTCGCTTTACGTTTCGGGCCGCAACATCGGCGATGAGTACCGCTACATCCTCGAGCGCCGCTTTGCCCGGCGCCAGGCTGGCAACATGCTCGATCGCCCGGGCCTGCTGCTCACGCCGTGGAGCGTGCGCGACACGTCCTCCTCCAAGCAGCTGGCCCAGGCGGGCGAGAGCTATGCGGCGGTTGCCGCGGAGGAGCCGGAAATGAATGTCTTTTCCGCAGGGCGCACCGGCGGCGGGCGGGCGGGGGCCTTGAAAGCATACCGCCTCGGCGGCGACCGCAGCGCCATGGTTGAGAGCCTCGACTTCCTTCCCGCGCCTGCGCTGGTGCTGGTCAACCTCGCGCCTGGATCCAACGGCGTTATGACCGTCGAACGCGCCCGGCTCGGACATCGCACGGAGCTCTATGCCGTGCTGTGCGACGGCCAGAACTGGGCGGCGCGCGAGCTGGCGCTGCCGGACGCGCCGATGGCGCCGCGTGACCGCGTTCTGCGGCGCACGCTCCCGGCGGACCAGCACCTGGTCGAGCGCAAGATCGTGACGCCGCTGGCTGCCCGGGGGACGCTCGCCATCGAGGATATCCGCTCCACGCGCCTCGAGGTCTTCGACTCGCTCGGCAAGGTCTACCGCCTCTTCAAGGCGCTGAACGACAACCCCTCGCTGCGCGAGTTCTCCTTTGTCGTGGACTGGCCCGGGCTGCCGGATGCCAAAAAGAAGGAGCTCTACTCCAAGTACGCCTGTCACGAGCTTGACCTGTTCCTCTTCAAGAAGGATGCGGCCTTCTTCAACACGGTGGTGCGGCCGTTCCTGGCGCAGAAGAAGGACAAGCAGCTCGTGGATGAATGGCTGCTTGGGCGCGACCTGTCGCGCCACCTGGATCCATGGGCCTTCCAGCGCCTGAATGCCGTGGAGCGAATCCTGCTGGCGCAGCGCCAGGCCGGGCAGCAGGCCGGCGTGGCCCGCCACATCCGCGAGCGCTGCGAGCTGCTCACGCCGGATCCGGAAGGCGAGGCGCGTCGGTTCCTGACCGCGCTGCAGGGCGGCGGCCTGGATCAGCCGCCGGCCGCAGCCTCCGGGCTTGCACGGGAGAAGGCGCGTCAGTCAATGGATCAGTTAGCCGCGGCGGACCTGGCGCAAATGGAAGGCGGGGAGATGGCCCTGACCGAAGCGGCTGCCATGCCGGCAGCAGCCATGGCGCCGCAGCTTGCCCCGCCGGCCACGCCGCAGAATATGAAGCGCGCCCTGAGAAAAGCAGAGGCGAAGATGGTGGTCAACGACATGGAGAAAGCCGACGACGGCCGCATGCAGCAGGATGCCAGCCGGCGCAGGGAAGTGCGCGCCCGCTACCGCAGCCCGGACCGCACCAAGGAGTGGATCGAGACGCAGTATTACCGCGTGCCGCTGGCGGAGCAGACGCCGGAGCTGATCCCCGTGAATGCGTTCTGGGCCGACTATGCGGCGCACGACGGCCAGGCGCCGTTCCTGTCGCCGCACGTCACGGACGCGGCCGGATCGTTCGCCGAGATGCTGATGGCGCTGGCGGTGCTGGACCTGCCGTTCGAGGCAGGCCCCAGCGAGACCCAGACCCAGGAAACACGCATGACGCTCAAGGCCGGCGCGCCGCTGCTGGCGTTCCACCTGCAGACCGAGGCGGCGCGCCTGCCGGCCGGGCCGATGCCGCTGCTCGTGGGGCAGAATTTCTTCGCGCTGGACGATCCCTTCCTCTTCGAGGGGAACGAGAAGCTCGACAAGTTTGTCACCGGCGAATTCCTGGCCGGCCGCGTCTACGGCGCCCGCATCGTGCTGACCAACCCGACCAGCGCGCGCCGCAAGGTCGAGGCGCTGCTGCAGATCCCCGAGGGCGCGGTGCCGGTGCAGAACGGGTTCTACACCCGGACGCGCCACGTGGTGCTGGAGCCGTACGCCACGCAGACCATCGACTACCACTTCTATTTCCCGACGCCCGGCGCGTTCATGCACTATCCAGTGCACGCCTCGGCGAACGGCGTGCTGAGCGGCTTTGCCCAGCCCGCCGCCTTCCGCGTGGTGGCCCGGCTTACGCAGGTGGACGAGACTTCGTGGCCCTACCTCTCGCAGAACGGCACGGACGACCAGGTGCTGGCCTTTCTCGGCAGGAGCAACATCGAGCGGCTGGACCTGGCCAAAATCGCCTTCCGCATGCGCGACAAGGCCATGTTCGGCAGGACCCTCGACCTGCTGCGTCAGCGGCAGGTCTTCCACGCCCTGCTCTGGTCCTATGGTCTTCTGCACCGCGATGAGAAGGCCGTCCGCGAATACCTGCGGCCGTCCGCGCTGGCGGCGAACTGCGGGCCCTGGCTGGAGAGCGACCTGCTGCGCGTGGACGCGGCCGAGCGCTGGACCTACGAGCACAAGGAGTACTGGCCGCTGGTCAACGCGCGCTACTACCAGCTGGGTGCCAAACGCACGATCCAGAACGACGGGCTGCTGGGGCAGTACCGCGCCTTCATGGACTACCTCTGCTACCGGCCCGCATTCGCGCCTGCCGAAAATCTTGCGGTCGGCGTGTACATGCTGCTGCAGGACCGCGTGAGCGAGGCGGCGGCGTGGGCCGGCCGCGTGAAGCCGGCGGATGTCGAGACCGGCATGCAGCTCGACTACCTCAGCGCCTACCTGGCCTTTGCGCGCGGCGCGCCCGAGGAGGCGCGCCGGATTGCTGCCGGCTACAAGGAATATCCCGTGGCGCGCTGGCGCAGCTTCTTTGCGAATGTGGCGGCGCAGGCCGACGAGATCTCCGGTGCCGGCGCCAGGATCTCCGACCGCGACAGCCGCGAGCAGGCGCAGGACCAGCTGGCCGCCACGGCCCCGAGCCTGGAGCTGACGCTCGACAACACCACGCTCAACGTGCACTACCGCAACCTGGCCCGGTGCCGCGTGTCGTACTATCCGATGGACCTCGAGCTGATGTACTCGCGCAGCCCGTTTGTGCGCGACGACGTCTCCGGGCGCTTCTCCATGGTCAGGCCGGCCCGGGTCGAGGAGGTGGCGCTTCCGGCCGGCAAGGACAGTACCGAGATCAGGCTGCCGGATGCCTTCCGCTCCCGCAACCTGCTGGTCGAGGTCGAGGCCGGCGGCGTCACGGCGCGGCAGGTGTTCACGCCGCATGCGCTCGACGTGCGCTTTGTGCAGGCCTACGGGCAGGTGCTGGTGCGCAGCGCCAAAAGCGGCAAGCCGCTGAGCGCGGTCTACGTGAAGGTCTACGCGCGCCGCACGGACGGAGCCGTCGAGTTCTACAAGGACGGCTACACCGACCTGCGCGGGCGGTTCGACTATGCCTCGATCAGCACGGACGACCTCGACAACGTCGAGAAGTTTGCGGTGCTGGTCATGAGTGACGACGCCGGCGCCGTGGTGCGGGAGACCCCGCCACCGGCGAAGTAGCTGGTGTTGGGGTGCCGACGGGGGTGGTGCGGATACGAAACGCATAGGGCATTCGATGGCCGTATGCGTGGCGGGACAAGCCCTTCGTGTCCCCCTGTTACCTGCGAAAGATTCGTTGGTGCCGTTCTTCCATGATCCGCCGGATCTTCGCTTGCATGTCCGCCGACAGCCGGGATTGTGAAAGTTCCCCCACCATCTGCGAGTAACCCTGACAGAACCGCTCGAAGATGCCGCTTGCGACCTTGGGGGGGATCTTGATCGTCCCGGCGAATTGTTCGAAGTCTTTCCGGCCGATCTTGTTTTGCTTGCCGTTCAGGGTCAGGGCGCAGTCCGATTCCCTGGGAAGCACAACCTTGGAGCAGACGATGTCGTAGGCCGGCGACAGCCGCAGACCGCTGCCGGCCGATTCGAGCATGGAGAAGTTTTTGAGGTGGGCGTCGCCATTTCCCAGCAGGAAGTTCAGGAGTACCCGTTCAAAGAACAACTGGACGTCCAAACCGGGGACGTCCGACAACTCGCGGATTTTGTTCCCAATCCGCTCCATTGATCCGGTGTACTTGTCGTCCGCACAGAGAATCTGGGCAAAGTCCTCGCACCGCAGCTTCTTTCCGTCCGGGGTGCGGTCAAACCGGCGGACAAGGTAGGCCGGCGAACCGTCGTGCAGGTCGAACAGCCCATGCGGAGGGGTATCGATCTCCAGAAGCCCGGCGATGTTCATGCAGAGGTTCTCGTTCTGCGGCAGCAACGGGAACCGCTCCGTCTGCGGCTTGAGGATGAACTGTCCGCCGGTCGTGACAGGAACCAGACGCGAGCCTTGGCGTGACATGGACAGCTTGGGCTGAACCCCGGAGATGGACATCCGGCCCGCCATCTCCTGCGCCTTCATCAGGACATCGCCGTGCGTCAGTTCGACGGCCGGCAGCGCCGGAGTCCCGAACAGACGACGGAGGCATGCGGGATGATAGCGTCCGGTATCGCCGGAGGCCTTTCCGCAGATGTCGCAGAAGTCTTTCATTCCTTGATCCACACCGCTCCGATGCAGTCCCCGCAGGCCTTGACGAGCAAACCAAACTCATCCCTGGAATCGATCTTGAGCGTCCGGCAGACGATTTCCCGGAACCAGCCTTCAGGCAGAAGCCCCTTGAAGAACGGGAAGAGGGTCTTGCTCTCGTAGGGTTGCTCCCGCAGGGGGAAGGCAACCGCGATGGGGTTGCCTTGCGTCAGGAAGGCAGGATCGTAGGCAAAGCGGTAGCCTTCGCCGGTCTCCTCGATGGACCCGGCGGGCATTTCCTTGAAGATCACGCTGGCTTTACGCAGAGGTCTCATGATCCTTGACCGCCTCGACATGGTAGCCGAACAGTGCGAGCACCTGATTCACCTTGTCCACCCGGACCGACGGCTTGCCTTGCTCCAGATCCCGCACAAACCGCAGCCCGACACCGGTCCGTCTGGCCATCTGCGCCTGCGTCAGCCCTGCGCCCCGGCGCAGCGCCTTGACTTGAAAGCTGAGAGGTGTCGCTATACCCGATGTGGTCTTTTTCCCCTTGTATTTCATTGAGAGTGCATCATAACGGGTATAATATATGTTGTCAACAGTGGTTATTATACCCGGAGAGGTCTACTCATGGCATATCATCCACGCTGATATACCCGAACGGGAATTATTCTAGCAGCTTGGTCGGCACAAAGTTTGTGAAGAACTGAGGCTAAGTCCGACAAGCTGCTAGACTCGATGGTGCGTGGGTTACAGGCCCAGCCGCCGCCACTTCTGCTCCACTGCCGCCACGGTTTCCGGGTCGAACGCCACAGGCTGGCGATAGCCGCTTTTCCAACGCGCATCCATGCAGATCGGGAACTGGAGGATCAGGCGGTTGCCATCCTGCACCCGGCCGGCCGGGTGCAGGTCGGCCAGCGGATCGAAGCGCGTGAACCACCCCCAGAGCAGCATCATGGGGTCGTCCATGGCCACGTCTTCCGAGACCAGCACGTGAAAGAGCCGCGACCGGGTGGCGGGATGGTGCCGCAGTGCGGCGATGACGGCCTCGCGGTCGGCCGTGTCGCCCACTTGCACCATCAGGAACGCTTCGCCAAACGGCACCAGCCGGCGGATGGAGGCATGCACCCCGGCGGGCGGGGGCGGCGGGGGCGGCGCTTCGGTCCGAAGCGGCGGCTCGCGCCGCGTGGCCAGGAGAATCAGCCGGCTGCCGGTGTTCATGGCCGGGCCGGTGAAGTCGAGCGTGTCCTGTGCCGTGGGCGCAATCAGGTGCAAACCGTCGGCCGCATCCAGGTTCTGCCAGAGGCTCCGACTCACCTGGCGGAAGTCGCGGATGTCGGGCACATCGCCATTGACGATGATCAGGATCTTGGTCAGCGAAAGCTGCCCCTGGCCCAGGATGGCAAACGCCTGTTTGAGCGCTTCGCGCGGGTAGCGCTCCGTGACCGAGGCCACGGCCAGCGGATGGAAGCCGGTCTCCGGGTAGGCCCAGAGATCCTTCACGCCGGGGTGCATGAGCTTGAGGATCGGCAGGCTCATTTCCTGCAGCGCGCAGCCGATGTAGAAATCCTCCTGCGGCGGCTTGCCAACCACGGTGGCCGGGAAGAGCGGACGGTGCCGGCTGAGCAGCCGCTGCGCGCGGAAGACCGGGAAGTCTGCGGCGTGCGAGTAGTGGCCCAGGTGGTCGCCAAATGGGCCTTCGCGCCGCAGATCGCCCGGCGTCACGGTTCCTTCGATGACCATCTCCGCGCGCGCCGGGATCCGGTGGCCGGTGGTGCGGCGGGTGACCATCTCCAGCGGCGCCCCCATGATCAGGGACGCCAGGATGCGCTCGTCGACTCCCTCTGGAAGCGGGGCAATGGCGGCAAAGGTCAGCGCCGGCGGTCCTCCCAGGATGACGCTGATGGGGAGCGGTTCGTTGCGCTCGCAGGCTTTTTGGAAATGAAAGCCGCCGCCCTTTTCGATCTGCCAGTGCATGCCGGTGCTGTCGTCATCGAACCGCTGCATGCGGTAGATGCCGAGGTTCCCCACGCCCGTCTCCGGGTGGCAGGTATGCACCAGCGGCAGCGTGAAGAACGGTCCGCCATCCAGCGGCCAGCAGGTCAGGCAGGGGAGGCGTCCGAGTGCGGCCGGCTCGTGCATCTCTTCCAGCACCGGCGCGCGGGAGACATTCCTCATGCGCGCCTGAAGCAGCCGGAAGATCTTGCGGCGCGCGTGCCAGACCTTTGCCGGGCCGGGCGGGATCAGGTCCGTGGCCATTCCTGCCAGCAGCTCGCCGATCTCCGCCGGCGGGCGGCCAAAGACCAGGTCCACGCGCGCGCGGGTGCCGTAGAGGTTGGTGATCAGCCGGAGGTTGCTTCCCTTGACGTTCTCGAACAGCAGGGCGGGTCCCTGCTGTGCCAGCACGCGGTGCTGGATGAGGGTGACCTCCAGGTGCGGATCCACTTCCTCCCGGACGCGCACCAGCTGGCCGCGGCGCTCCAGTTCGCGGACAAAGCTTTCCAGGTCTGGAAAGCTCATCGCACGTCCTCCCAGGTCCGGCCGGCCGCATTGCCGAGAAGCGCCAGCACGCGGTCGATGTAGACATCGAGCAGCTGCTGGAGCGTGACGGTCTCCGGGTGTGTGGAGTCGAGCATGTAGTATGGCGGGCTCATCGGCATCACGATGCCGCCGGCTTCGCTCACGGTCACGGCATTGCGCAGGTCGATCAGCGAGAGCGGCGCCTCGCGCAGGCAGAGCACAAAGGGGCGGCGCTCCTTCAGGTGGCAGTGCGCCGCGCGGGTGATCAGCGAAGACGCTACGCCCGAGGCGATTTCTCCCAGCGTGTTGCTGGAGCAGGGGAGGATCACCATCCCGGCCGTGGCCACGGAGCCGGACGAGACCGGTGCAGCCAGGTCCGCGTTGTCAAAGACCTGCGCCACCCTGCCGGCCAGCGCGGCAAACGCGCCGCACTCCTTCTCGTAGACGGTCTTCCCCCAGGCGCTGGCAATCAGCGTGACCGGCCACGGTGACTTCTCGACCAGCATCCGGGCCGCCACGGCGCCGGTCGCACCGGTCAGAGCCAGCACGAGGTTAGCGTCAGCGTGCGTTTTCATGGCAAAACCATACCGGATTTGTGCGCACGTGACACCATAAAATCCCGCCTCTCGGCCGTGCCGACTGTGCCCGGCATCAATCGCCCCTGTCATATTTTGCGAAAATGACCTGTACGGACCTTATTGTAGCCACCTGCGTGATTCTCACCTATCCGGATAGGTGAGAAAGAGTAATCGCGGACTGTCACGTGAACCCTTCCTGCCTCACGGAGTGCTATACACTCAAGGACCAAACTTCAGGCCGCAGACAGTCTCCTGCCTGCGCAGCGGCCGGCCGGATGCTCGGGGACGTGAGGCGCTACGGGAACTATTTCGTGGCCGTGATCTTCTTCACGGTTGGCCTCCTCCTGCTCGACGCGATCCGGATGCCCTTGCCGGGCGCGGCCCAGCCGGGAATGAAGCGCAAGGGGGTGCTGGCAGGCACATTCACGGAGGTTGTTCAGCGCTATCTGCACTGGACCGGCAGGTTCAGGGGCGCGGTGATCGTGAAACGGGTTTGCGGCGCGCTGGTGCTCCTGGGTGGGCTTTACCTGATCTACACGGCGCGTTGAGTTCGCTTTCTGAACGCAGAGATGCCGCGCCGTTTCTCTGTGTCCGCGGTCATTTCTGGGCTCTCGGCGGCCGCACCCGGCACACTCGAGCGCTCCGGTTTATGCATACACCACCAGCGACCCCGCAATCCCCGCAATCGCCGATAAGGGGAAAAACCGCGCCGGCAGCGGCAGCCAGGGGAGATGCGACACGGTCAACGCGCCTGCACAGCACGCAACCGGCATCCAGACCCACAGGCCACGCGAACACGCCACGGCAAAGGCGATGAGCAGGCACAGTGCGGCCAGGTGCGAGGCTCCCGCCACGCGCCCGGCGACCGCACGGCCGAATCTTCCGGGGATGCTGTGCACGCCATGGGTGCGGTCAAACGCCTCATCCTGCAGCGCGTAAATGATGTCGTAGCCGCTCATCCAGAAGAAGACAAACCCGCACAGCAGCAGGATGTCCGGCCCGACGGCGAGATCTCCCCGCACGGCCACATGCGCGGCGAGCGGCGCCATCCCCAGCACCAGCCCGATGCCGTAGTGGCAGAGGCAGGTGAAGCGCTTGAGCAGCGAATAGCCGAGCAGGAACACGGCCGGCACCGGCGCAAGCGCCAGGATGCGCCACCCCAGCAGGGCGCAGGCGCCAAGGTAGAGCGCCAGGCCTGCCGCTGCAATCAGCCACGCCCGGCGCAGCGACATCGCCCCGGACGGCAGCTCGCGGCCGCGGGTCCGCGCGTTGAGCGCATCGATCCTCCGGTCCAGAATGCGGTTCATGGACATGCCGAGGATGCGGCCGCCGGTGGCGGCCAGAATGAGCAGCCCCAGCGTGGCCGGCTCCGGCATGCGGCGGCCCGCGCCCAGATACGCGCCGGCAAACACCAGCGGCAGGCTGAAGATCGTGTGTTCGATCCGGGTGAAGCGGGCGAAGGTTTGCAGGGCGGTTGCGTTCATGCTTTCACTTCAAAGGTTGTGCCCCGGCTGACATCAGCTCCAACTCCCCCCATGTCCGCTCCGCCAGCGCCTCAGAAACCGTGTCCAGATTTTGCAGCAGCCGCTGGCGCCCGTTCGTCCCAGCCAGGTCGGTCACGCCTTTGACCGCATAGCATGGCACCCCGCGGGCCTGGCAGCATTGTGCGATGGCCGCACCCTCCATGTCCACGATGTCCGCATGGCGCGCGATGGCCGCTCGTCGTACCGGATCAAATACCGGCTGCTCCACCGTGGCCAGGACGGCGCCCGGCAATTCGGTCCACCGGTCGACGCCACAGGCATGCATAATTTTTTCAGCCGGCCACAGGCAGGCCGCGGAAACCCGGCAGATCGCCGCCACGCCGAGCCTTTCCGAAACTGCCCCTGCCACGCCCGCGTTGACCACGACAGCGGCGCCGTATTTCTGCAGCAGCAGCTCCGCCCCGGCCCGCGCCCGGGCCGGCCCCATGCCGCAGATGCAAATGACCATCGCCCGCGCCGGCCGCAGATCGTAACATGCCGGAGCCGGCGGCTCACCTGCCTGCCCGCCCTGCTGGATTCCGGCGCGCGCCAGGAATGGCGCCGCCTCACGGCCGGTGGCAAGGATGAGGCCGATCACGGCACAACCCCCGCGGCGGTTGCCAGCTTCCGGAGCTGGTTCACCGCGCGCATGCCCTGCTCGCCCAGGTCCACGGTAAAATCATTGACGAACCGGTCGATCTGTTTTCCGATCACCCCGTCATCCAGCTCACAGGCCATCTGGCGGACATAGGGGCTGGTCGCCGCCGGGTCGCTCCGTGCCAGCAGCAGGCTCCGGCGGATCAGCTGTTCCAGCGCTGCGTCCAGAGCTGGCGGCACATCGGCCCGCACGGCAATGGCTCCGAGCGGGATTGGCGAGCGGGTGGTCTCCTCCCACCACTGGCCCAGGTCGCAGACCTTGTGGAGCCCGGCCTGTTCATACAGGAATCGGCTTTCATGAATGACGACGCCACAATCGGCGCGGTCCGCGAGGATCTCGCTGAAGATCCGGTCATACGTGGTAAAGCTCCGGCGGGCGGCCTCGGGACAATAGAGCCGGAGCAGAAGATGCGCCGTGGTGTGCTCGCCGGGCAGGACCACGCGCAGGCCGGAGAGCTCTTCGCGCTGAACCGGCCGGCGCGACACCAGCACCGGACCGCAGCCGTGGCCCAGCGCATTGCCGGCCTGGAGCAGGCGGTAGCGGTCTCCCAGGAGCAGCCAGGCGTGGAACGAGAGCTTGGTGATCTCATGCCTGCCGCGCAGGGCCAGCTGGTTCAACGTCTCGATATCGTGGTGAACCACGGAGATGGAAGGCCCCTCGAGCGTCACGCGCTTCGAGGCAATGCCGCAAAACGTGAACGTGTCGTTCGGGCACGGTGAATAGGCGAACGTGAGGTTCATGTGCAATCTTTTCTCGCGGTCTTGGTTGCGAGTGCCTCCAAGTCTGCTTGCGTATTCACATTCGCCCACGCAGTCGCAAATTCCGCAGGAATTTGCGGGGTGACGATCTTCTCATAACCGGCCAGCGCCGAGGGCCCGCGGCATTGTTCCAACAGCTGGCGCACCCGGAAATCATACCACCCCGGCAGCGGCTCGACGCCTTCATTCTCCGCCCGGCGCGGCAGCACGCCCCGGACGCCCGGCGCGCGGTGGCTGAGCACCCACTGCAGGCTCTCCGCAGTGAGCAGCGGCATGTCGCACGACAGGAACAGCCAGGACGCGCCGGGCTGCCAGCGCATGGCTGCCAGCATGCCGGCCAGCGGCCCCTCCCTGTCCGCAACGTCCGGGAGCAGGGGAAGATGCGCGAGCGGGGAGGGGACGCTGGCGCTGCCGAGCAGGACCACCTGTTTCACGCCCGGGGGCAGGCGCGCCGCGATGCGCTCAAGCCACGTCCGACCGTCCGGCGCCGCGATGAGCTGCTTGGGGCGCCCCATGCGGCGGCTGCTGCCGCCGATCAGGATTCCGGCGCACAGCGGCGTGGCCAGACACTTCTCGTGCAGCCACGGGATCAGCAGGTCCAGGAGGATGCCGGCCCGGTCCTCGTCGCGCCGCAGCACGCGCCGGATGTTGATGGTTTCCGGCGGGCACGTTTCGCCGTTGTCCTTCTGCAGCCAGACCTTGTCCGCCAGCGGCGTGGTCTTGTGCCCCTCCAGCAGCAGGAGATCGTAATAGGGGGCCAGCAGCCCGAGGGTCTCCTGCAGGCCGGCATCGCCTGACCGGTGGGCACGCAGAAAGAGCTCATCCTGGCTCCGCATCAGCACGTCGGCGCCGGCGCGAAAAAAACGGTCCGAGTCCTTGCCCTCGCGGTCCACGTCCAGCCCGTGCACGTCGTGCTTGATCACGCCGATGCGCAGCCCTTTTGCGGCAAGCAGCCGCACCAGCTCCAGGATCACGGTGGTTTTCCCGGAGCCGCTGTAACCGCAGATGCCGAAGGCTGGCAGGTGTGGGGTCATGGAGATTATGGATGTCAGAGGGACGCGATGAATTCGTGGAAGCGCAGGCTGTTTCCGCTGTTGCCGCGTGGAAACAGCCCGGGTCTAACATCCGGCTCCGGAACGCAACCCCGTTCATAATCTGCTTCTATACGCAGTAAATATACTCTATTTCAGAAATAGGTGCAAAGAAAGGGGATGGTTACCTGCTTTTTACGTGAATGATGATCGCACAGGACCATACTGCGATATGTCATTACTGGGAGAGGGATACACTTTCGAAGATATTGTTGAAATTATCACCGTTTCTCCAGCAGAAGTAACGTTGACGGGCGAAAACCGCTCAAATCTGGCGCGCAGGTCATCATGGATGAGTTCTACAAGGACCACACCCATGATCCTGACACCAACGGCAAGATTGTCCTCGATCCGTTCATGGGCGGTGGCACCACCATAGTCGAAGCCCTGCGCCTGGGATGCAAGGTCATCGGCGTAGACCTCAATCCTGTGGCCTGGTTCATCGTCAAAACCGAGACCGAACCCGTGGATCTCGACGAACTCCGCACCGCCTTTGACCGCCTGGCCGCGCGCAAAGTGGAGCGGAGCGGGAAACCGCTCATCCGCGTCCTCTGGACGTTCCCGCTTTGAAAAGGAAGGCCGAGGGGCCGGTGGCGGGTGTCGCACCGCGCACCCGTTTTCACCGCCTCCGGACTGCCTTGCAAGCAAGCCTACAACTTCGTCTGCCCCGGCCCCTTTTTTGGGGGGATGCAAATACGGAACTTCGTTGCATTACGAGGACGCCTCGGATAGAGTCTTG
Organism: bacterium; assembly: GCA_037144015.1. Classification (GTDB taxonomy): domain Bacteria; phylum Verrucomicrobiota; class Kiritimatiellia; order RFP12; family CAIWXQ01; genus CAIWXQ01. The sequence continues at coordinate 105 of JBAWXQ010000056.1, read as the reverse complement.
CCAATGTAAATGCGGCTACGGCCCCGCACACAGTGCAAAAAGCAGGGCCGGTTTTACCTCTTAGCAGAGCCGTTTCGCTGTCCAACGATTGGGGAGCCCCTCACT
>JBAWXQ010000055.1:0-15598 GCA_037144015.1 bacterium | reverse complement strand
CGCCACGCCCACACAAAAACGACGGCGGCCAGGCAAAAGCGGCACATCACAGTTCCAAGATTGGTTCCCGTCATTTTCATGTGAGGCGATCTCTCCAAGTGCCGCTATCGCGGCACAACAGGTGATTGGCGCAAGCCAATCACCGCCAGTAGTAGTTCCACGTATACGACAGATCCAGCGGCTTGTTCGGCTCGAGCTTCACCGTCCAGGTGATCCGGCCTACGCCGTTAAAGTGGTTCCACCACCACGGCCACGAGTACCATCCCCACCAGGAGGGGGCGGCACCTGGTGCGCGGGCGAACGAGTTGTCCTCGAAGATGTTGACCATTTCCACCACGCCGCCCTCGGCGGCGTCCACGTTGCCGAGCACGTGGCGGACCACCTCCACCTCGATGGCATCCTTGCGGAAGTTGGTCAGCGAGATGCTCCCCTTGAGGTCGATGCGACCGTACGGATCGCCCTGCCAGGACGTGGCGTTGGGCGTGCGCCTGGTTTCGTTGTCGGTCTTCTTCACCCGGATATCCACGGATGTGGTGATGTCGAGGTCGGTTTCTGCCCCCGGCGACGCGTAGGTCATCAGCCCCTGCGCCAGCACACGGTCATCCCGCAGGATCAGTGCCGGCGCCGTGGTGAGCGGCATGCCGCTGCTGTTGGCGAGGCGGATCTTGTGCAGGACCTTCGGTGCGCCGACCAGTCGTGCCAGTTCGGCCTGGCGGTTGTTGTCGAAATTGCGCCAGACCTCCGGCGGCGGCGCATACGGGATTTCTAGCGCGAAGACGTCGCGATATTTCAGCGTGAACTCGCCGATCGGCAGCACCATGCGCTGCCCCTTGCGCAGCGTGACATGCTTGACCGTGTAGATGAACTGGTCCTCGTTCTTGCCCGCCCCGGCGATCTCCGGGCCAAGGTCCATGCCGGGTGCAGCCGCCTCCGGCGCGGGGCGGCGGTAGTCCGGCATGCGTGCCGACTGCGACATGATGGCATTGGCGAATCCATAGGCGGTCTGGGCATCTTGCCGGAAGTACTGTGACAGCTGCGCCACGGATTGCTGCAGCGACATCGGATCAACCGTATCCTTGAACTCGAAGGTCGGCACGCCGACGACCAGGTTCAGGCTGACGTCGTTCAGGTCTGTAAGTTCGTTGATCAGGGTGGCCTGTAGCGTAACGTTGGCCTGTCCCTTGCCGTCGATCACGACCTTGTAGTTGGGGATCCAGCGGATGCCGCGCTGCAGGTAGAGCAGGCCGACGTCCGCCTCTTTCTGCGGCTTGCTGCCCCCCCAGTCGAGCTTCAGCGTCAGCAGGTTGCGGAACTCCTCCTGCGGCAGCACGCGCTTGTAATCACCCACAAAGCTGATGTCCTGGATGCGGTCCAGGTTCACCACCTTGATGCCGGCCGCGGTTTTGAGCAGGACCACGTTCCCTTTTTTGGTCAGCTTCTCGCCGCTGCCGGAAGGGTCGAGCAGTTCCAGTTCGCTGCCGTTCTGCGCGGGGAACCCCAGAATGGTGGCCGCGTAGTTTGTGGCCTCTGAGACAAGCACCTCCGCCCCCACATTCGCCTCGATCAGTTCCCTCAGGTTCAGCGCCGTGCGTTCCACGGAGACCTTGCGCTGACTGGCTGTGACCGATGTCAGGCGGGCCTTCTTGTCGGCTGAGTACGGCCAGAAGGTGCCGATCACAGGGCAGGGGAGGTAGTCCATGGCGACATGGCCGCTTTCATCGACGGGCATTTTTCCGGCATGGAGCACGAAGGCATGGCCGTCCTTGAACACCGTTACCTCCTGTACCGGCATGCGCGCCAGCGAGCGAAACGGCGTGGGCGACTCGGCGTGGAGTGTGGCGGCGGCAAGCGCCGCCAGGGTGAGCGTGAGGATATGTTTCATGGTGTGATGTCTCCTGTGGTGTGACGTGTGAAAGCGCAGGAAAAAGCGCGAATGGTTATTTTTCCAGCTGCTGGTTCCGCTGCTGGTAGCTGTCGGTGCGCATGGTCTTGCGCTCGTTGGCATTGAGCGCCCGGCTTTCCAGGACCTTGGATTTGGCCTCCAGTTCTACCGCCTGCTGCGCCACCTCCGGCAGGTTGTATTCACTGGCGACTTTACTGAGACGGTCGCTTTCTTTCTTCAGGAGCGCAGCCGCCAGCCGGTTGTCGCCGGCGTCGTTCATCGAGATCGCCCGGTCGCTGGCGATCGCGGCCGCATTGATGGCGATGTCCTTCTGCACCGCGACGTTGACCGACCCGGCCACGGCCTTGTCGTCGCGCGTGAACCGCACCGTGGCGCGCGTGGAGGCCTTGTCCTCGCTCTGCGTGATGGCGTCCGCATAGCGGCAGGAGGCCACGGCGATGTCCTTGACCTCCTCGGCGCGCGCCGCCGGGATCTCGACCTCGACCAGCACGAACTTCTCCTGCCCGCCGTAGAGCTGGTTGAGCGTGATCTCGACCGTTTCGCCGCGGATGCGCCCTTCGCGACCGATGATCCGCAGCGGCTTCACGCCGCCGGTGCAGGTGACCTCGAGAACCACCTGCCGCGCGGCAACCTTCAGCACGCCGCCCAGTTCCGCGGCGAAAATGCGCGTCAGCTCGGAGCTGCTGGCTGCAAAGTAGGCATTGCCGTCGCTGGCCTGCGAGAGGCGCGTCATCAGGTCCTCGTTATAGTCCGCGCCCACGCCCACGGTGGTGACGGCGATCCCCTCCTTCATGAGCGCCGTGCCGAGGCGGCCGAGGTCGGTCGGCGTGCTCGGGCCGACATTGGCCTGGCCGTCGGAGAGGAGCAGCACGCGCGGCACGTACTTGCGGTTTTCGATGTTCTTGCGGATCTCGGCCGCGCCCTGGCTGACGCCTGCGAAGAGCGCGGTGTTGCCGCGGGACTGGATTTTGCGGATGCGACCCTCGATCCACTCGGTGTTGGCGGCCGACTGCGGCGGCACCACGGTCTCGACCTCATGGTCGTAGATCACGAGCGAGAAGAGGTCGCGCGACCCCAGCCGGTGGAGCGCCTCGATGGCGGCCTCCTTGGCGCGCTCGATCTTGTCGCCGCCCATGGACCCGGAGCGGTCGAGCACCACCGCGAGGTTGACGGGCGGGCGCTCCGCAGGCGACGCGAGTTCCGGCGTGCGCAGCGCGATTTTCATCACGGTGCGCTGCACGGCCTCGGCCGGGAGCAGCGCGCGGTCGAGCTCGATCGTGCAGGTGACGCGGGCCGTGGGGGCGGCCCGCGCAGGCGACGCGCACCCGCAGGTTGCCAGGGTCAGCACGCCGAGGAGCAGGGACAGGGAATGTTTCATGGTGGCCTCCGGATGTGACGATGGTTGCGGGGCCACGGGCCCCTCGTCACGGTTTCATTGCAACACAGGAGGCGAAGGGACGTGTCAGGCGCGAGCAAATAGATTGTAAAGGAGATGTCATGCGCGGCCCGAGGCGCGTGGCGGCGGACAGGCCGTGGGAGGGATAGCGGGAACAGCAATTCCACACGTTCAAACGTGTGGAATTAAGATTCAGGCAGGCGGGTGCTGCGTTGACGGATGGGCGTGGCATCAACAGGGGCGGCGGCGATTCGCCGCCGCGGAATGCTTCCGGCCTTTGCTTTGCGGTTTCGCTGCCGTTTCGGTGCCGGCCGGGCACCAGCAGGAAGCGGCGCGGACGCGCTATTTCCTCTTGGGCGGAAGATGCAGGCATGCCCCGTGCACCATGTGCGCGGCTTCCATCCAGGCCTCGGACAGGGTGGGGTGGGCGTGGATGGTGCGGCCGAGTTCCTCCGCCGTGAGCTCGCTGCGCACGGCCAGCGCGGCCTCGGCGATCAGCTCGGTGGCGTGTGCGCCCACGGCCTGCGCGCCGAGCAGCTGGTCGGTGGCGGCATCCGCCACCCACTTCACAAAGCCGTCGGTCTCGCCTGAGGCCATGGCTTTTCCCAGGGCGGCAAAGGGGAACATGCCGGTCTTGACGGCGCGACCCGCGGCCTGCGCCTGCGCTTCGCTCATCCCCACCGTGCCGACCTCGGGCGCGGTGAAGATGCAGGCCGGAATTGTGGCCGAACAGGAGGCAGGCATCCCGCAGGTGTTTTCGGCGGCCACAATTCCTTGTGCAGTCGCCGCATGAGCCAATTGTGTGCTACCCGCTGTCACATCGCCGATGGCGAAGACCGGGGCCACGGCTGTGCGGCAGTGGGCATCCACCGGAATCTGGCCGCGTTCGTTGAGCTTCACGCCCGCGCGCTCGATTTCCAGCCCGGCGGTGTTGGGCTTGCGGCCGACCGCCACGAGCAGGAGCTCGCCGCTGACACTCTGGTCCTTGTACTTGCCCGTGACCTGGCGGTCATCCGCCGTGACATCCGTCAGCGGTGCGCCGGTCAGCAGCGTGATCCCCAGCGCCTCCATGCGCCGCTTCAGCACGCGGCGCACATCGCGGTCGAGGACGGTCAGGATGTCCTCCAGCATCTCGACCACGGTCACGCGCACGCCGAGCTGCGCGGCGAGGCAGGCGAACTCGCAGCCGATGACGCCGCCGCCGAGGATCACGAGGCTGGCGGGGAGCTCGGTGCGGTCGAGAAAGGCGCGGCTTTCGAGCACGCGCGGATGCTTGGGCAGGAAGCCGGGCATGGCTGAGACGCTGCCGGTGGCAAGGATGATGTGTTTTGCCGCGAGCCACTGGACCGAGCCGTCGGCGGCGTGCACCGAGATGCGGCGGCTGTCCTCGAATCGCGCCCGGCCGCGGATCAGCGTGACGCCATTGGCCTGCAGCAGCATTTGCACGCCCTGGGTCAGGCGGGCGACGATTTCGCCCTTGCGTGCGACCATGCGGGCGTAGTCGAACGTGACGCCCGCCGCGTGGACGCCCATGGCTGCGGCGTGGCCGGCGCGGTGAAAGAGGTCGCTGGAGGCCAGCAGCGTCTTGGTGGGGATGCACCCCCAGTTGAGGCAGGTGCCGCCAAAGGCCTCCTGCTCCACGATTGCCACGCGCTTGCCGAGCTGTGCGGCGCGGATGGCGGCGGGATAGCCGCCCGGGCCGGCGCCGATGACGAGGACATCGAATGAATTCATGGCGCAAAGGATACCTGTCCTGCGGCAGGGAGGCAAGCGGCGGGTACGATACTCGTTGACGATGGCCTTGCCCGGTTCTACTCTTCCGCACATGGATCAGCCCGGAACCGCGCGGCGCCAGGGGAACACAGTTCGTGAGTAAGGATCGTAAACACACGCCTGCTGTTTCGCCGCGCGTGCTGATCTTTGTCGCGGGGATGGTTTGGGTGAGTGTCGGCGCCGTGCTTCTGTGGCGGGCCGTCGCCTGGCTGGCGGGGGAGACGCGCCTGGCGTGCGGGCTGCTCCTGGGCGCCGGGGTCGTGCTGGCGCTGCTGATGCACCATCTTGTCCTCCTGCGGATTGTGGACCGGAATCTTTCGCGGCTCCATGCCGCCGGGGAGAAGCGATGTTTCTTCTCCTTTTTTCCGTGGAAGAGCTACCTGCTGATACCGGTCATGATTGCCGCAGGGTTTCTGCTGCGGCGCACCGGCCTGCCGCGGCCCTGCCTGGCGGTGCTCTATGCCGGCATGGGGCTGGCCCTGATCCTGTCGAGTGTGAGATATGTGCGGGTATTCCTGCGGGAGAGGCCGCGCCGGTGAGCAGACCCGTACGTCCATGCCGGTTTCCATCCGCCGGCTGGACTGGACGCCCGGCCTTTTCGCGAACCTGCCTTGATCACAACGCCCGCTTGGCGTCGCGGAGCTCCGCCCTCCAGGATGCATCTTCACGTGTTTCTTGTTCACGCATGTTCCTCGCGCGGAACGGCCGCCCCCTGCCGCTAACCAACAACGCATCTGCCCTGGTCTTCGCCATAGACCTTGATTCCGCAGGCGCATCTCGCACATAATGCCTACGGTTTTCAGGTGGCTCACACAACATGCTTGAAGTCGTCCAAGTCACGCGCTGCTTTGGCCGGCGGGCGGCGCTGGAACAGGTCTCGTTCCAGGCTGCGCGCGGCGACATCGTCGGCATTCTGGGGCCCAATGGCGCCGGCAAGACCACGCTGCTGCGGCTGGCCGCCTGCTACCTGCAGCCCACGCGCGGCGCCATCCGGCTCAACGGGATGGATTCGTTCCGGGAGTCGCTGGCGTTCCGCCGCCACACGGGGTATCTCCCGGAGCGCTGCCCGCTCTACGACGACATGACCGTGGGCGAGTACCTGCTCTACCGCGCCCGCCTCAAGGGGCTGACCTTCCTGAAGGCCCGGCGACGGGCCCGTGAACTGGCCGAGCAGCTGGGGCTTGGCGAGCTGCGCGGCCGGCTGATCGGAAACCTGTCGCTCGGCTGCCGCCGCCGCACGGCCATGGCCGACGCGCTGCTGCAGGATCCCCGGCTGCTGCTGCTGGACGACCCGATCGCCAACGTGGATGCCGTCGAATGCGAGCGCATGGCCGCCAGCGTGGCCCATGCCGCGCGCCACGCCACGGTGCTGGTTTCCGGCCACGCGCTCGCGCAGCTCGGCGCGCTCTGCACCCGGTTTCTGGTCCTCCGCGCCGGCCATGTGGAGGCGGATGTCGCGCGCGCCGACCTGCAGGCCGGCCACGCCGGCGTGCGGCTGGTGGCGGAGGTGGCCGGCGCAACCGACGCCGCCCTGAAGCGCATGGCCGCGATCTTCCCCGGTGGCGCGGCGGCGCAGGTCCGATTGCAGCCGGATGGCTGGTGGCAGCTTTCGTGGGCCACCCGGCAGGCGGGCGCCGTGCGCGATGCCGTGGCCACGGAAGTGGCGCGGCAGGGGTGGCGGCTGCGCTCGGTCGAGGTGGCGGTGCCGACGCTCGAGTCGCGCCTGGCCGACCTGGTGGCCGGGCGCGCCGGCGTGGCCGAGGCTCCGGAAGCGGCAGCGGAGGGCGCATGAACAGCATCGCGCGTCTGATCTGGTGGCGCGACCTGCGGGCCGCGCTGTACGGCACAGCCGGCTACGGCATGCTGGCCGGCTTTCTGGCGCTGACCGGCTGGTCGTTCGCCGAGCTGCTGCGCCGCAACGAGGGCGGCTTTGCCTCGGCCCAGGCCATCTGGGGGATGGCCGTGGCGCCCTGGCTTCCGGCGCTGGCCGCCGCGGCCACCATGCGGCTGTTCGCGGAGGAGCGGCAGGCCGGCACGCTCGAAACGCTGCTGACCGCTCCGGTGCGCGCGCAGGACATCGTGCTGGGCAAGTTTGCCGCGGCGCTGTCGCTGGTCGGCGCGGGCATCCTCCTGGCGCTGCTGCAGGTCTATGCGCTGCGCCAGGCGGCGCCGCGCATGGATGGCGATTTCTCCGCCGCCGGCATGATTTCCGCCGCCGTGCTGCTCTTGCTGCAGGCCGCGGCCTGGACCGCCATCGGCACGCTGGCCTCGCTGCTGGCGAAGCAGCAGGCCGCGGCCGGCGTGCTGACCGTGCTGTGCATCGGCGCGCCGTATGCGCTCTATGCCGGGCTGATGGCCTGGATGCCGCGGGTGCGGCACAGCCTCTGGCAATGGCCGCCGCTGGGCGACGTTGCGGATGCGGCCACCGGGCTGTTTGCGCTGGCGCCGCTGGTGCTCTACATCTCCGTGGCGTGGTGCCTGCTGTTCATCTGCGTGCGCCTGGTCGAGGCGCGGGATCTGCGGACGAGGTAACGGAATGGCTGATGCGGATAACGAACCGGCGCCGGAGGCGCTCGCTCCGGCCGGCGGGCGCTGGCTGGCCGGACTGCACATCACGGCCGCCGTGCTGCTGGCCGTGGGGCTGGCCGTGCTGGTGAACCTGCTGGCGCTGCGCCTGAACGTGACGCGCGAACAGGCCTTTGCCGCGGCGCGGCCGGTTTCGGCGCGGACGCGCGAGATCCTGTCGCACGCCCAGGGGACGCTGCGCGTGGTTTGCTTCTTTGACCAGAAGCACCCGGCGTTCCGCCCCGCGGGGCGCCTTCTGCGCGGGTTTCGCGCCGTGGCGGCGCAGGGCGGCGCCACGATCGTGATCAGCTACGTGGACCCGCGCCGCGACCTGGTCGAGGCGGCGAAGCTGACCTCCGCCGGCGTCCCGCCCAACGCCATCCTGTTCGAGGCCCAGGGGCGGCGCATCGTGGTGCCGGACACGGATCTCGTGGCCGACAACCTGCCGTCGCGTGCCGTGTTCCGCGGCGAGACGGTCTGCGCCGCCGCCATTGCGCGCCTGGCCCGTCCGGAACAGGCCGTGGTCTACTGGCTGACGGGGCATGGCGAAGGGGATCCGGCCGACTATGACCCGCTGAACGGATTTACCACCCTGGCGCGGGAAATCCGCCACGAGGGGTATGACCTGCGCCTGCTCGAGCTGTGGAGCGCGAAGATGATCCCTGCCGATGCCGAGGCGCTGGTGATTGCCGGTCCGTCGCGCAGCCTGTCCGCCGAGGAGCTGGCGTGGATCGAGGCCTACCTCACGCGCGGCGGCCGCCTGTTCTACCTGGCCAGCCCCGCCCGCGCTTCGGGGCTTGAGCCCGCGCTGGAACGCTGGGGCGTGCGCGTCACGCCGTGGACGGCCATGAGCCGCGAGACGCTTTCCGGGCACGACACGGTGATCCTCAGCTACGGCAATCATCCGATCACGCGCAACCTCACCAACTCGGCCACGGTTTTCCTGGGCAGCCGCTGCATCCTGCCGGCTGCCGCGGCGGATGCGGCCGGCACCGACCGCATGCGGTTCACGGCCCTGGCGCTGACCGGCAGCGACGGGTGGGGCGCGCGCGCCGCCGACGGGCTGCCGCGCCTGTTCGATCCGCACGAGGACCTGGCCGGCCCCGTGGCCGTGGCGGCCGCGGTGGAGCGGGGGGGCGAAGCAGGCCCGGATATCGCGCTGCAGCCGGCGCGGCTGGTGGTGGTGGGCGAGCGGGAGTTTGTCGCCAACGGCACGCTGGCCACCCGCTCCAGCGCCAACCGCGACCTGTTCATCAACGCGCTCAACTGGCTGAGCGGCATTGAAAGCGGCACCGGCATTTCCGGTGGCGGCGACGCGGCACTCTGGACCGGACTCGACCGGCGCGGCTGGATGCGCTTCACGCTGCTGGCGTCCGCAGGGATCCCGGGCCTTGTGCTGCTGGCCGGGATGCTGATTGTCTGGGTGCGGCGGGCGAGTGTGTGAGGGAGAACAGACGTGCCGAATCTTCGGACAACAGCAGGGATGGCGATCACCGTGGCGGTTTGCGGCCTGCTGCTCTGGACGCTGGAACAGTGGCGCCCGGACGGCGGCGCCGCCGCCGGCGAAACCGGGCTGCTCTTTCCGAGCGGCCTGGGCGAGGTGGAGTCGGTGATTGTCGAGCAGGGCGCCTTCCGCATGGACCTGCGGCGGCAGGTCGGCCGCTGGTCCCAGGTGGAGCCGTTTGCCGCGGAGGTCGACCAGGTGGCGGTGCGGCGGATGCTCGATGCGCTGTCCGACATGACCGTGCGGGAGCGCATTTCGCTGGACGAACTGCGCCGCCGCGAGCTGCAGCTGAAGGACTTCGGCCTGTCGCCAGTGCAGACGCGGGTGATTGTGCGCACCGCGTCCCGCCGCATCGAGCTCTGCTTCGGGAACCGCACGCCCGGCGGCAGCGAGGTCTATTTCTACCTCGACGCGGCCGCGCAGGTGCAGGTCACCGCGCGCACCGTGCACGATGCCGTTCCCGCCTCGCTGGAAAGCGTGCGCGACCGCGCCCTGCTGCGCGACAGCGGCCGCGCGGCCACGGCGCTTGAGCTGCGGCGCGCCAACCTGCCCTATATCAAGCTGATCCACGGCGCCAGCGACTGGCAGATGACGCAGCCCTACGCGACCGCGGCCGATCCGGGCCTGGTGGAGCACATCCTGGCCAGCCTGCACCAGGCGCGGATCGAGGCCTTTGTCTGGCCGTCCGGCACCAACGCGAATGCCCAGGTTTCCGGAAACCTGCGCTCACGACTGGGCATCTACGGGCTGGACGCTGAGGCCGCCGTGCAGGTGCAGTTTTGGGAAACCGGCGGCCCGGCCGGCGTGCGCCTCCGCTTCGGCAAGGCGGTTGAAGGCTGCCCGGGGTGGATCTATGCGCTGACCGCGGATGAGCAGAGCGTGGTCGCCGTGACCAACGCCCTGCTGCCGGCGTTGCTGGCAACACCGTCCGAACTGCGGGACCATCGCCTGTTTCGCGAGTCGCCGGACGAGATCACGCGCGTGCAGCTCCGCTTTGCGGACCAGCTGATCGAATGCCGCCGGGACGAGAAGCACCGCTGGACGCTGGTTTCGCCGCAGCAGGACGCCGCCGACCAGGAGCAGGTCGGCCGGCTGCTGGTGGGTCTGCTGCGGCTCCGGGCAGAACAGGTGGTGGAACCGGCGGCCGGAACCACGCCGGAGTCCGGCACGCCGTCCCATCCGGTCTGCGTGGTGGAACTTGCCACGGCTGAGCATGCGATCCGTTTCGCCGTGGCGCCGGGCGACGCAGCCGGACAGATGGATGTGGTGTTCACCAATGCCGCCACGCGCTACGTGGTGGCAGCCAGCAACCTGCCGCCCGCCGTGCTCGCGCCGGCGGCCGCGTTCGGGCTGCGCGACCGGATCATTCTGGCCGTGGCCACGACGGCCGCGCGCCGCCTGACCGTGCGCCGCGACACGGCGACCGAGGCGGTCGAGCGCTTGCCGGACAGCGACCTGTGGCAGGTGTCCGGGACTCCCGCCGGCGCCGCCGTGGCAACCGAGGCGCTGCAGGCGTGGCTCTTGCTCCTGACCAGCCTGCCGGCGGCGCGCATCGAGCGGCTGGGCGCCGACGCGCGCGAGCTGGAGGCCTACGGCCTGGCCGCGCCGGCCGTGGAAATCAACGTGGACCTGCTCTCCGCCGACGCCCTGCGCAAGGTGCTGCTGATCGGGCGGGCCACGGCGGATGGCGGCCGCTACGCGCTGCTGCGCGGCCACGACGTGGTCTTTGTGCTGGGTCCGGACACGCTGCGCGTGATCGAGCGCAGGCTGGTGAACTAGCAGCTTGTCGGATCTAGCACTGTACCTTCACAAACTTTGTGCCGACCAGGCTGCTAGTTTGAGGGACGCAACCACCAAGCGCCGGACAACAGTTCCAGACGCTACCAAAAGAGCAACCGGAACGTTTTTCTGCCTGTAATTGAGTTTTCGCAACCCGCTGGCAGCGGGTTGCTCAACTAGCAGCCTGGTCGGCAGACAGTTTGTGCCTCCATGAGGCTAAGTCCGACAGGCTGCTAGCTCGCGAGGTGCACTTCCTCGTCGCGGATGCGGATCGAGTAGAACGACCGCCAGACGAAGATCAGCGAGACGGCGAAGAACGCGATCGCCAGGTAACTGCGGATGCCGGCCATTCCCGGTTCGATTGCCATCTCCAGGGCCAGCAGGCCGAAGAGCGTGGTGAACTTGATGATCGGGTTCAGGGCCACCGACGACGTGTCCTTGAAGGGGTCGCCGACCGTGTCGCCAACCACCGAGGCCGCGTGCAGGGGCGTGCCCTTCTGCTTCAGATCGACTTCCACGACCTTCTTGGTGTTGTCCCAGGCGCCGCCGGCATTGGCCATGAAGATGGCCTGGAACAGGCCGAAGAGCGCGGTCGAGACCAGGTAGCCGATGAAGAAGAAGGAGTCGATGCAGGCCGCGGCCAGCGTGCTGAAGAAGACCGCCAGGAAGAGGTTGATCATGCCCCGCTGCGCGAAGATCGTGCAGATTTCCACGACGCGCTTGCTGTCCTTGGTGGAGGCGCGCTCCGAGGTGCCGTCGAGCTTGATGTTCTCCTTGATGAACTCGACCGCGTGGTGTGCGCCGCAGGCCACGGCATGCGTGGAGGCGCCGGTGAACCAGTAGATGATCGCGCCGCCGGCCATCAGGCCGAGCAGGAAGGGCGGGTTCAGGATCGAGAGCTGGTCCATGTTGGTCGTCAGGCTCTGGGTGAGGATCATGATGATCGAGAAGATCATGGTGGTGGCGCCCACGACGGCCGTGCCGATCAGCACCGGCTTGGCCGTGGCCTTGAAGGTGTTGCCGGCGCCGTCGTTCTGCTCGAGGAAGCGCTTGCCGTTCTCAAAGTCCGGCGTGAAGCCGAAGGTCTGCTTGATGTCCTGGCTGATGTTCGGCACGCTTTCGATCAGCGAGAGCTCGTAGACCGACTGCGCGTTGTCCGCCACCGGGCCGTAGGAGTCCACGGCGATGGTCACCGGCCCCATGCTCAGGAAGCCGAAGGCCACCAGGCCGAAGGCGAAGACCGCGGGTGCGAGCATGATGGCGCCCAGCCCCAGGCCGCTGATGAAATAGGCGCCGCCCATCAGGCCGGCGATGACCAGCCCCATCGTGTAGGCGCTGAAGTTGCCGGTCACGAAGCCGGCCAGGATGTTCAGCGAGGCCCCGCCGCTGCGCGAGGAGTTGAGGATGTTCTTGACGAAGGCCGAGTTGGTCGAGGTGAAGACCTTGACCAGCTCGGGGATCACGGCGCCGGCGATCGTGCCGCACGAGACGATGGCCGCGAGCTTCCACCAGAGGGTGGTGTTGCCGGCCATGCTCGGGATCAGCATCCAGGAGGCCAGGAAGGTGAGGGCGATCGACACGATGGAGGTGATCCACACCAGCGAGGTCAGCGGCACCTCGAAGTCCATCTCCCTGGCCTCGCTGAAGCGGATCCTGGCAAACACCTCGTTCAGCCAGTAGGAGGCGGCGCTGGCGATCAGCATCACCAGGCGCATGACAAAGAGCCAGACGAGCAGCTGGACCTGGATGGTCTCCTTGCTGGCGCCGGGCAGCACCTTCTGGAGCTCCGCGTCCGGCAGGATGGCCAGCAGGATGAAGGAGATCAGCGCCACGCCGGTGACGCCGTAGGTCTCGAAGCCGTCGGCCGTCGGGCCGACCGAGTCGCCGGCGTTGTCGCCGGCGCAGTCCGCGATCACGCCGGGGTTGCGCGCATCATCCTCCTTGATGTTGAAGACGATCTTCATCAGGTCGGAGCCGACATCCGCGATCTTGGTGAAGATGCCGCCGGCGATGCGCAGCACCGAGGCGCCCAGCGACTCGCCGATGGCGAAGCCGATGAAGCAGGCGCCGGCGCTGGCAACATCCACGAAGAGCAGGATGCAGAGCATCACCAGCAGCTCGATGCTGATCAGCAGCATGCCGATGCTCATGCCGGCCTTGAGCGGAATGGCGTAGGTGGGGTAGGGCTTGCCGCCCAGGCTGGCAAACGCCGAGCGCGAGTTGGCAAAGGTGTTGACGCGCATGCCGAACCAGGCCACGGCGTAGCTGCCGGCGATGCCGATCAGGCTGCAGATCAGGATCAGGGAGACCTTGCCAAGGGAGAAGCCGCGCAGGTAGCCGAAGTAGACGCCCATGATGATGGCCACCAGGGCCCACAGGACCATGATGAACTTGCCCTGCGTGATCAGGTAGGTTTTGCAGGTCTCATAGATGAGGTCCGAGATGTCCTTCATGCTGCGGTGAACCTTCATCTTGCGCAGCTGCACGAACTGGACCGCGCCGAAGAGCAGGCCGAAGACGCAGATGGCGATGCCGATCAGCAGGATGTCGCGCCCGTTGAGACCGCCCATGCCGGAGAAGAGGACGGAGCGAAGGTCCGGGAGCTTGAGGTCGGCTTCGCCGGCCCGGGCAAGCCCGGCCGTCGCGCAGAACGTTAACATCGACAGAAGCAGGCGCTGAATTTTGCTCACTGATCTCTCCGTGTGGTTGTGCTGGCTACGGGGCTGCCCGGGCATGCCTGGACCGCACGAAGATCGTGCCTGTCACGCACTTCCGCCAACCCCCAAAAAAGGAATTCAGGATTATGGAGAAATGCCCCCCGAGCGTCAACGGCGAATTGACGGGCGCTTTGGTAATTGACGCTGGGACGGGGATGGTTTACGTTGCTGCTGTTGCGTCGCATAGAAACACCTTTTTGTGGAGGAGCTTTTCATGAGCGAGCAGGTGCGCGTGGTTCTGGACGAGAAGGAGATGCCTCGTCAGTGGTACAACCTCAATGCGGACTTCAGGCGCCCGATGCCGCCGCCGGTCGGGCCGGACGGCAAGCCCATCGGCCCCGAGGCGCTGGCGCCCGTGTTTCCGATGAACCTGATCGAGCAGGAAGTCAGCACGCAGCGCTGGATCGACATCCCCGAGCCGGTGCTGGAAGTGCTGCGCATCTGGCGCCCCTCGCCGCTGCAGCGCGCCCTGCGCCTGGAGCGCGCGCTCGGCACGACCTCCAAGATATTCTACAAGAACGAAGGTGCCTCGCCGGCCGGCAGCCACAAGCCCAACACCGCCATTGCGCAGGCCTACTACAACAAGGCCTTCGGCATCAAGCGCATGACCACCGAGACCGGCGCCGGCCAGTGGGGGAGCGCCATGGCCATGAGCTGCAAGCTCATGGGCCTGGAGTGCAAGGTCTTCATGGTGCGCATCAGCTTTGACCAGAAGCCGTTCCGCAAGATGATGATGCGCACCTGGGGCGCGGAGTGCGTGGCCAGCCCCAGCACCGAGACGCGCGCCGGGCGCGACGTGCTCGCCAAAACCCCGGACACGCCGGGCAGCCTGGCCATCGCCATCAGCGAAGCCATCGAGGCCGCCGTTACGGCCAAGGACACCCGCTACAGCCTGGGGAGCGTGCTGAACCACGTGATGCTCCACCAGACCATCATCGGGCTGGAAACGAAGAAGCAGTTCGAGAAGCTTGGCCTCTACCCGGATGTGGTCATCGGCTGCGCCGGCGGCGGCTCGAACCTTGCCGGCATGACCTTCCCGTTTGCCTGCGACAAGATTCACGGCAAGAACATCCGCCTCGTGGCGGTCGAGCCCGCCGCCTGCCCAACCCTTACGCGCGGCACGTTCGCCTACGACTCGGGCGACGTCGCCATGATGACGCCGCTGCTCCCCATGCATACGCTGGGCCACACCTTTGTGCCGCAGCCGATCCACGCCGGCGGCCTGCGCTACCACGGCATGGCGCCGATGGTCAGCCACGCCGTGCGCGAGGGGCTGATCGAAGCCACCGCCATCCCGCAGCTTGAGTGCTACCAGGCCGCCGTGCTCTTTGCGCAGACCGAGGGGTTCATCCCGGCGCCGGAAACGTCGCACGCCATCGCGCAGACCATCCGCGAAGCCAACCGCGCCAAGGAAGAGGGCAAGCAGAAGGTCATCGTCATGAACTGGTCCGGCCACGGGCTGATGGACCTGAGCGGCTACCAGGCCTACTTCGACGGCAAGCTCTCCGACTACCACCTCCCGGACGCCGAGCTGGCCGAGTCGCTGAAGTGCATCGACGGCCTGCCCAAGCCGTAAATTTCGCTGCGCAAAATTTACCCCTTCAAAAATCAAAAATCTGCGGTTCTGCGGTTTTGCGGTTCTCTCTCTCCCCAACCCGTCCCTTCTCGCCACCCGACCCCGGAGCCAACCGCAAAATGTAAAACACCCAACCGCAGAGTGTAGAAGGCAGCGTCTCACCTTCCCGCCGCCTCCCCCCTTCAAAAATCAACACTCTGCGGTTCTGCGGTTTTGCGGTTCTCTCTCTCCCCAACCCGTCCCTTCTCGCCACCCGACCCCGGAGCCAACCGCAAAATGTAAAACACCCAACCGCAGAGTGTAGAAGGCAGCGTCTCACCTTCCCGCCGCCTCCCCCCTTCAAAAATCAACACTCTGCGGTTCTGCGGTTTTGCGGTTCTCTCTC
>JBAWXQ010000054.1:0-15651 GCA_037144015.1 bacterium | reverse complement strand
TAGGACCTATTTTCCAAATAAGCCAGCGACCGGACTGTCTGCGCGAGCGGATGGTCTTTGTTCCAGAGCGGCAGGCCGCGCTGGCGCAAATAGTCCAGATAGTCCAGCAGCAGCTCTTCCAGGCTTGCGCGCGCCACCCCCACCAGCTTCAGTTCGAACTTCTTGGAGGTGCCGCTGGCTTGGCTCCCTTCTGCAATATTTTGCCGGCCGCTGCGCGCAGCCTGTACCATCTGATCATGAGTGCGCGACCGTTTTTCAATGAACCGGTCGCAAAACTGAACCGTACCATCGTACACGATTTCGGACATTTTTGCGCCCTTGCCGCCGCCATCCAGCCGCCGTACCATCCCGGCATGAAAATCGCCGACATTCCCGCCGTCCACCGCGCCCTGGCCCGCGCTTTCGGGCGGGTGCGC
Organism: bacterium; assembly: GCA_037144015.1. GTDB lineage: Bacteria > Verrucomicrobiota > Kiritimatiellia > RFP12 > CAIWXQ01 > CAIWXQ01. The sequence continues at coordinate 15,235 of JBAWXQ010000054.1, read as the reverse complement.
GCGCCGGTGATCGACCTCGTCGCTGCGCAGACGCATGATCCGTTCAAGGTGCTGGTCGGCACGATCCTGAGCGCACGCACCAAGGACCAGACCACGGCCGCGGCCTGCGCCCGCCTGTTTGCGCGCGTACAGACCGCCGCGGCGCTGCGGCAGGTGCCATTGACGGAACTGGAGCGCCTGATCTTTCCGGTTGGCTTTTTCCACACCAAGGCCAGGCATTTGAAACAGCTGCCGGACGTGCTGGAGAAAAAGTTCAACGGCCGCATTCCGCAGACAGTTGAGGAACTCTGCGAACTGCCGGGCGTGGGGCGCAAAACCGCCAACCTCGTGGTGGTGCTGGGCTTCGATCAGCCCGGCATCTGCGTGGATGTGCACGTCCATCGCATCTGCAACCGGCTGGGCCTCCTCTGCACGCGCACGCCGCTCGAGACCGAAATGACGCTACGGCAGATCCTGCCGCCGCGTTTCTGGAAGACCTGGAATTCGTATCTGGTCGCCTTTGGTCAGACACAGTGCCTGCCCGCGCGCCCGCGCTGCGAGGCATGCCCCGTCCGGAAATATTGCCAGACCGGACGGAAAGCCGGAACTGCCTGACCGGAACAGCCTTCCGTTCGGCCGGCAGCGCTGGTATGGTTGTCTTGAAAGAAAAAGGAATTGTCATGAAAGAACTTCGCGTCCTCGGCTCGGTCCTTATGATCGCCCTCGTTTCCACGTGCGTGTTTGCACAAACGCCGCAGCCGGCTGCGCCGGTTGTTGTTCCGGCGGCTGTGCCGGCAGGCGGCGCAGCCGTTGATCCCGCGGCTGTGCGCGCCGAGTACAACGCGATCGTGTCGCACCTGGACCCGGGCGGCAACCTGATGGTTGTGGCCAACACCGACGGCATCCTTGAGGATTTGGTTGAAATGGTGCGCGGCTTTGCGCAGTTCGTGCCCCAGGGGCCGTCTGCCGGCAACTCCTTTGTCCAGGCGCTCGAGCGCTTGCCGGCGTTCCTTACATCCAGCGGCCTGTATGCGGTGGACGGCTTCGGCATGAGCGTGGTGCCGCGGGCCGACGGCCGAAGCGATGTAAAAACGTTTGTCTACCGCGACCCGGCAGCAGCACAACTCCCCTTCTGGCAGGGCGTGGTCGGCGGCGCGCCGAAACGCCTGGCCACGCTGGACTATCTGCCTTCAGACACGGTGATGGTCCGAGCCGGCACGGCTGATCCGCGCCAGCTCTGGAAGTTCATCGGCGAGGCGGTGCGGCAGGTGGGCGGTCCGGATGCAGCCAGGGCCTTCGATGGTGTGCTGGCCGAGGCCGGCAGGAGCCTCGGCACGAACCTCAGCAACGTAATCGCCTCTCTGGATTCCGAGCAGTTCTTCTCGATGCAGCTCTCCGCCACGCAGACCATCGAGTTGCCTGCGGCCGGTGCGGACGGCGGCACGGAGGCGCTTTCCATCCCCGCGCCCTCCCTGCTCGTCGGGTGCGCGGTGCGGGATGCCACCTTGATGTCGGTGATCCAGCAGAAGCTGCGGCGGGAGCGCGTTCCCGTCATCATCAGCACCAATGGCGCCACGACGCTCTACACCATCAATCCCCCCATGCCCATGATGCCGGTTCCGTTTGCACCGACATTTGCCGTGCATCGCGGCATGTTTTTGTTCGGCTCGACGGCCGAGGTGGTCCAGAACGCCATTGCGACGGCCGAGAAGCCGGGCGGTGCGCAACTGCCGGCCGGCATTCAGAAGGCGTTTGAGGGGCTGCCGAAGCAGAACAACGGGATCGCCTATGTTGACCGGCGGTTTTCCGACACCCTGGCAAAGGTCCAGACGTATTTTCTGAAGCAGTCTGCCGGCAGCGGCGGGATGAATGGAATGGCGATGCAGCAGTTGTTTCAGCGCCAGCAGCCCGGGCAGATCGCGATTGTCTTTGTCAACGAGAAGGACGGCATTTCCATGCGCGGCACCACTTCCCAGAGCGGACGGCAGATCCTGCTGGGCATGACTGTGGCTCCCGCGGCCGTGATGGCCGCAGTCGCCATCCCTGCTTTTATGAAAGTCCGGCAGGTTTCTGCTGCGAGCTACCGGACGAATGAGCAGCCCAGGCAACCGCTCTGCCGCAACAACCTGCGCCTGATCGACCATGCCAAGCAGCAGTGGGCGCTCGCAAATCGAAAGACGGAGGCGGACACGCCAACCGCCAAGGATATCGCGATCTATATCAAGGGTGGCATGCCTGTCTGCCCGCAGGGCGGGACGTACGCCATCAAAACCGTGGGTGAAGCACCGGCTTGCTCCCGGGCGGGGCACGTGCTGGCAGAATAGGTTTTCCGGAGCGGAAAACCCTAGCAGCCTGGTCGGCAGACGGTTTGTGCCTCCACAAGGCTAATTCCGACAGGCTGCTAGAGCCTGGCGCAAAGCTCGGCCATGACCTGGCAGCTGTGGAACGGAAAGCCCGCGTCCTTCTGCCTGCAGCCGAGCACCCGGCAGCGGCTGTTGGCGATGGCCCAGCAGCGGCGGCCGGTGCTGAGGCGGCCCACCGGGCATTTGTTCACGGTCTCGCGCCGGCAGCGGTTGATGGCCCAGCATGGTTTGCGCTCCGGAAGCGAGCGGCGCTGAAAGTCATCCAGCAGAATCAGGAGATGGCTGAGCACGTGCGTGGGAACTGTCCGCCAGCCCTGCTCGTAGCTCTGGATAGCCTTGCCTGAGACTCCCAGGATGCGCGCCAGCTCGGCCTGAGAACAGGCAAGCGCCTTCCGTATCCGTACGACGAACTCGCGCTTGGTGCAGCTCGCGTCCGGAGTGTCGGCTGCCTTTTTTTTCGCCGATGTTCCTTTTCCGCACTTGAACGCCATGCCGGTGACGCTACCATCAACCCGGCAGCGAGGCAAGGCGGATGTCCCGAAACGGCGGGAGTTACGCGCGCGGAATTCCAGCTTCGGCCACAGAGAAAGAAAGGGAGCACAGAGGAAAATTCATGCTGCTGCGGCCGGCTCGCCGGCCGCAGCCAGACATTTCTCGGTGGTCTCTGTTTCTCTCTGTGCTCTCGGTGTCCTTGATTTGTCCATTCATTGGGTTGCGGGCTGAAGGCCGCCTTAACTGTGCCGGATGTCTTCTCCGCGCCCTTGTCCTCGTCAGGCTCGCCAGCGAGGCGATGGAAAGCTATCATGATGGCGCATTTCCCGAAAGGATTCCGCCATGCCCGCTCGCAAAGACAGGCCCTTTATCCATGACGACTTCCTGCTGCAGTCCAAGCCGGCGTGCGCTCTCTATCACGACTACGCCGCCAGGATGCCGGTCGTCGACTACCACTGCCACCTGCCGCCGCAGCAGGTCGCGCAGGACACCCGCTGGCAAAACCTGGCCCAGGTCTGGTTCGGCGGCGACCACTACAAGTGGCGCGCCATGCGCGCCAACGGCATCGACGAGCGCTTCATCACCGGCGACGCCCCGGCGCGCGAGAAGTTCCAGAAGTTCAGCGAGACCATGCCATGCCTGCTGCGCAACCCGATCTACGACTGGTCGCACCTCGAGCTCGCCCGCTACTTCGGCATCACGGACCTCCTGACGCCCGCCACGGCGGAGTCCATCTGGGAGCGCGCCGCGGCGCAACTGGCCGCCCCCGGCTGCTCCGCCCGCAGCTTCATGACGCGCAGCAACGTCAGGCTCGTCTGCACCACCGACGATCCGGCTGATACGCTGGAGCACCACGCGGCCGTGCGCGCCGCCCCCTTCGGCGTGCAGATGCTCCCCACCTGGCGGCCGGACAAGGCGCTCGCCATCGACCGTCCGGAGTTTTGGAACAGCTGGCTCGACAAGCTTGCCGCCGCCGCCGGCTGCGACGTGCGCACCTTCGGCGACCTTCTTGCCGCGCTGCAGAAGCGCCATGACTTTTTTGCCTCTCTCGGCTGCCGCCTGTCGGATTACGGCATGGAGACCGTTTACGCCGAGCCATATACCGACGCCCAGGTGCGGCAGGTGTTTGCCAAAGTCCGCGGAGGCGTCGCCGCCTCGCCCGAAGAGGTGGCGCAGTTCCGCTCCGCCGTGCTCTTCGAATGCGGCCGCATGGACGCGGCCGCCGGCTGGACCTGGCAGATTCACTACGGCGCGCTGCGCAACAACAGCACGCGCATGTTCCAGAAGCTCGGGCCGGACACCGGCTTCGACTCCATCGGCGACTGGCCCGTGGCCCAGGCCATGTCGCGACTTTTCGACCGACTCGACCAGCGCGACGCCCTGCCGCGCACGGTCCTCTACACGCTCAACCCGCGCGACAACGAGGTCCTGGGCACCATGCTCGGCAACTTCCAGCGCGGCCCGGTGGCCGGCAAGATCCAGCTCGGCAGCGGCTGGTGGTTCAACGACCAGAAGGACGGCATGCTGCGCCAGCTGGAGGCGCTCTCGCAGCTCGGGCTCCTCAGCCGCTTCGTGGGCATGCTCACGGACAGCCGCTCGTTCCTGAGCTACCCGCGTCACGAGTACTTCCGCCGCATCCTCTGCAACCTGCTCGGCAATGACATCGTCACCGGCCAGGTTCCCAACGACCTCCCCTGGATCGGCAACATCGTGCAGGACATCTGCTACCGCAACGCCGTGCGTTATTTCGGATTTGATTTGCCGGTGGAGGGGTGAGCGCGCCGGGTTGGACACAGAAGGCGCAGAGGAAGACACCGAGTGCCCCGTGCGGCGTAGCCGCAGCCACAATCTGGAACTCAGCCAAGGTTGGCTGCGGAGGCATCGAGGCGCGGAGCATTCGGTAGCCGCCGCCACGAGCCGCGGTCCGCGACTGCTCACCCGAACAGATGTAAGGCCGGTTACGACCTGTAATTGAGACTGAACTGCAGTTTCTCACCTATCCGGATAGGTGAGAATGGCGGAGATTCTGCCGAGGTGTTACAAATCGCCGGCAGGTGTCTGATCGGCTTCGCGTCTTCGTGTAAATCGGAATTTGTTGGCTTCAGGAAAAACCATGGGCGCGTATGGCTGCTCCGTCCCAAATCCTCGCCTAAGACGGAACTTCATCCCGTTGGCGAACCACGAAACGTACGCCTGCTTGGCGTCGCGGAGCTCCGCTCTCCAAAATGCGTCATAGAGCAGAGATCGATGATGAAAAATGGAGGGCGGAGCTCCGCGACGCCAAGCGGGCAACAGGCGAAAGGCATGTTTACAAGCGAAGGGGTCGGTCTTAGGCGAGGATTTGGGTCCGTCGGGGTGCCTTGCTAACTCGCTCAAGTTTATGTACGTTCTGGGCCGCGCCGTAGTCGGGCGCCTACTTGCCTGCACGGTACATCCGGGATATCGGCCCGGACGTCTGAAACGCGTTTAGTCCCACCTCGGGACACATCATCCAATGCCTGAACCGCACAAAATGGGCAGCGACGCTGCCGCCACCCGAGAGTTGACGGCCTGCTGCTCGCCGGAGGGGGCGTGGCGGCTGGAGTGGCAAGCGGCGGAAACAGCTCCGGCGATTGCTTCGCGCCGTTTGCAGGAGGCGCTCGCCACTGCCGAAGGCGACGCCTGGCTGGCGCGCCTGGCGTTTGCTGACCGGAGTGTCGTCTTGTCCCCCGGGCTGCAGTATCTCCGCGGGTTCCTGGGTGCGTTTGCCGACTGGCTGCGGCACACGCCGGAGATCGAGGCGCAGCGTGAGGCATTTGTTTGTCCGGTTCCTGCTGAGGCGCTTGCCGAAGCCTGTGCGGCCGTGCCGCCCATGGACGGGGGCGAGTATGTCACAGCTGACACGCTGACCGCGCTTTGGGATCGCCTGGTGTCCGCCATTCGCGTGGCATTGGCGGCGCACCAAGGCTCGGTCGCTGCATTCAGTCAGCAACTCAACCCGGATATCCACCTGGCGGGCCGCGTCTATTTCCACCTGGTGGAGAATCGCAAAGGCAGCGCCTCGCCGTTTGCCTTTCTGGCCACCTATTCGCACGCCGATTCCGCCACCGGGCGCGTGAGGCATGTGCCGCTGAAGCATGCGTTGACTGAGTTTGCCGCGGATCAGAAGGCGTTGCTGCATCTGCTCGGCACCGTGCAGCGGGCAGCGGCTGACAGCGCGCTTGTGCAGGGGCTGCTCGACTCCGGCGAAATCTTTCACCCGCTGGCGTGGCAGTCGAATGAGGCCTTCGCCTTCCTGCGGGAGATTCCGCTGTACGATGCCAGCGGCATCCTCTGTCGGATTCCGGATTGGTGGAAAACTGCGGCGCGTGGCGTACAGCTTTCGCTCTCCGTGGGTGGCAGTCCGCCGGCCGGTTTTGGCCTGAAGGCGCTCCTCGATTGCCGGCCGGATTTGATGATCGACGGCGTGCCCATCACCGAGGAAGACGCCCGCCGCATACTGGCGGAGAGCGATGGTCTGGCGCAGATCAAGGGGCGCTGGGTGGCGGTTGATCCCGAACGGCTGCGGCGCACCCTGGAAGCCTATGACCGTTTGCGTGTTCAGGTCGCCGCCGGCCTGTCGCTGCGCGAGGCCATGCGCCTGCCGCTCGACGCTGGGGCTCCAGGCGAAGCCGGCGCGGATGATCGTCCCGAGGTCACGGCGGGTCAGTGGCTGGCAGAGGTCCGCCAGCGACTCACGGACCCGGCCTCCTGCACCTCCGTCTCACCGGCGTCGGCTTTCCGCGCCAAGCTGCGTCCCTATCAGCAACAGGGGCTCAACTGGCTGGCGTTTCTGTGGCAACTCGGCTTTGGCGCCTGTCTGGCGGATGACATGGGTCTTGGCAAGACTGTGCAACTGCTGGCGCTGCTCAGCACGCAATATTCGGCGGGGTTGGCAACCCCGCCGAATGCGCCTGCGCTGCTGGTCATCCCTGCGTCGCTGCTGGCCAACTGGCAGGCGGAGATCGCGCGCTTCCTGCCCTCGCTGCGCGTGCGGGTGCTCCACGCCTCGGCACAGGAAGGCGGCAAGGTCAGGACGCCGGATGCTGCTGCGCTGCGCAACGTGGACCTTGTCATCACCACCTACGCCCTGGTGGCGCGGCTCCCCTGGTTCGCGGAGCAGGCGTGGCAGGTGGTGGTGCTGGACGAGGCCCAGGCCATCAAGAACCCCGGCACGCGCCAGACCCGCGCCATCAAGAAGCTGCGCGCCGAGCGCCGTATTGCCATGACCGGCACGCCGGTCGAGAACCGCCTCAGCGACCTTTGGTCCATCTTCGACTTCCTCAACCCCGGCCTGCTCGGCACCGCGGAACAGTTCACGAAGTTCAGCGCCGCGCTGCGCGACCGGCCGCAGGGCGTCGTGCGCCTGCGCCACGTGATCAAGCCTTACGTGCTGCGCCGCCTCAAGACCGACCGCACCATCATCTCCGACCTGCCGGACAAGGTGGAGACCAAGACCTTTGCCGCGCTCAGCCGCAAACAGACCGTGCTGTACCGACAGGTGCTCGAAGATCTGGAGCGCCAGCTCGAGGCGCTGGACGGCATTGCCCGCAAGGGGCTGGTCCTCTCCACGCTGCTGCGCTGCAAGCAGATCTGCAACCACCCGGACCACTACCTCGGCACCGGCGCGTTTGCGGAGGCGGACAGCGGCAAATTCGAGCGTCTGCGCGAAATCTGCGAGACTGTGCAGGCCAAGCGCGAGCGCATGCTGGTCTTCACGCAGTTCCGCGAGATGGCTGCGCCGCTGCACGACTTCCTGTCCGGCGTCTTCGGCCGCCCCGGCCTGGTCATGCACGGCGGCATCACGGTCAAGCAGCGCGGCGCGCTGGTTGCACAGTTCCAGGGGGACGACTATGTGCCGTTCTTCGTGTTGACCGTCAAGGTCGGCGGCGTGGGGCTCAACCTCACGCGGGCCAACCACGTCGTGCATTTCGACCGCTGGTGGAATCCGGCCGTGGAGAATCAGGCCACGGACCGCGCCTTCCGCATCGGGCAGCAGCGCGACGTGCTCGTGCACAAGTTCGTGGTCAGCGGCACCATCGAGGAGCGCATCGACGTCATGCTGGAGGAGAAGAAGAAACTGGCCAGCGACGTCGTCGCCGCCGGCGGCGCCGAGGCGGCGCTCACGGCGATGGACAACCAGGAGCTGCTCAGTATGTTCCGGCTCACTTTGTGAGGACAGGCGCCAGGTGTCAGGCGCCAGGTGGCAGGCGTACGTGTTCGCGTACACGTACACGTTCACGAAGATTCGGCTATTGCTGGTCCCGACGGCGATCTCAAGGCAAAGATTGATGAGGCATAACCATGAAACAAAGGGCTGGTGCGTCCGGGCTATCGTTCGCACGGCCGTGACATCGCAAGCCCGCCCCCTTCGCCTCGCCTGCCGCAGGCCTCATCTCGTCCAGTCCAGCTCGGTCAGCCCCGGGATGCGCGCAAAAGGGGTGCGGTTGCCGCTCACGAGCGTACCACCGCAGGTGAGAGTCGTGGCGGCGATCAGGAGATCCGCGTCGGCCAGGGTCTCGCCGCGCTCGGCGAGGTCGGTCCTCGTGTGATCAACAGGTGCTGGATATATTTCGGGGCGTGTCGCTGCCGTTGCCGACTCCGGCAACGTTTGGTACGCTCGCAGCACGTTCTCACCCGATCCGGAGGTATCCATTCTATGCGCCATCGGTATGATCGCTATTCCTCAAGTCGCGGCTGGGGCGGGTTTGCGCCGTATGTGCCGGTAGCAGAGCGGAAGGTCAAGGCCGCGAAGCAGATCGCAAAGCTGCAGAAAAAAGGGGGCGTGCTGCATCCGGTGCTGCTTGCCGGTCATGCCATAGCCTCTAGCTGGTGGGGCAAGGCCTGGTGCAAGAACCTGGAGCGCTATGCCGACTACGCAAACCGCATCGGCCGCGGACGCAGCTACGTGCGCAGCGGCATGGTGCTGGATTTGCGCATCGCTCCGGGCGTGGTGACCGCGTTGGTGCAGGGGAGCCGCGCGCAGCCATACAAGATCAACATCAAGGTCGCGCCTCTTGCCGCCGCCGCGCGCGCCCAGGTGGAGACGGCCTGCCGTGGACAAATCGGGTCGCTGTCCGACCTGCTGGCCGGCCAGTTTCCCAAGGCGCTGGAAGCGCTCTTCACGGCAGAGGGTTCCGGACTGTTTCCCGCGCCGAAAGCGATCACATTCGATTGCAGCTGCCCGGACTGGGCCAGCATGTGCAAACACGTCGCTGCAGCGCTGTATGGCATCGGCGCACGATTCGACGAGGATCCGGCTCTTTTCTTTTCCCTGCGCGGGATGGATCCGCAACAGTTGATCGGTGGCGTGGTGCAGCAGCGCGCGGATGAACTGCTCGCCAAGGCGAAACGGAAGTCCCGGAAGGTTCTGGCCGATACGGATCTCGGCGCCGTGTTCGGTATCGAGATGGCAGCACCTGCCGCACCGGAGCCGGCGATTCCGCCTGACGTGGAAGCTGCGCCGGCCGCGAAGCCGCGCGGCCGCAAGACGAAGGCCACGGCTCGTCCGAAGCCGAACGTGTGATTGAGTGCCCCTTCTCACCTATCCGGATAGGTGAGAATGGAAGAAATACGGCTCACGAGCATTCTCTGCGGTCTCTGCGGCTTCCGCTGTGCCCTCTGTGTGTCCTGATTCTCTTATGATCCAGTGGCTTCGTCCGAGGGGGCCTTCTCCTTGCGCCGCGTTCCCTCGTACATTTCAAAGCCCACCAGCCGGCATTCGATGGGGCCGTTGAAGAAGATCTTGCGGCTGGCGCTGCGCAGGCCGATCCGGCGCGAAAGGGCCATGTTGCCGGTGAAGACAAAGCCGCGCCACCCGCCGCAGCGCTGCTTGAAGAAATCGCCGATGCGTCCATAAAGCAGCTCGAGCGTGGCGGCATCGCCCATGCGTACGCCATATTCTGGGTTCAGGAAGACCACGCCGGGCTTGACCGGTACCTTCGTGTAGGCGAAGTCGCAGGTGTCGAACTCGAGATCCTCCAGCACACCGGCAGCCTCGGCATTCTGCTTGGCAATCTCCACGGCCTGCGGATCGATATCCGTGGCGATGATGGGCGGCAGCCCTTCCGAGCGTTCGCCCTTCCGCGCGTCGGAACGCAAGGCGAGCCAGGCAGAATGCGGACACAGAGGACGCGGAGAAGACGCAGAGGCCACAGAGGACAAGCTCGCCGCGCCGCAGGGTGGCGCGCCCGAATGATTCTGTGTTCTCTGTGCATCCTCTGTGCTCTCTGTGTCCCGAAACCCATTCAATCCCATGAACGTGAATCGCTCGCGGAAGATCCCCGGCGCGCGGCGGCGCGCGATCAGCGCGGCCTCGATGGCCGGCGTGCCGCTGCCGCACATGGGGACCACGAACGGCGTGGTGCCGTCCCACCCCGTGGAAAGAATGCACGCCGCCGCGAGCGTCTCCTGCATCGGCGCCTTGCCCGGCAGCTTGCGGTAGCCGCGCCGGGAGAGCGGCTCGCCCGTGGTGTCGAGGTAGACGCGCAGCTCATTTTCGCGCCAGTAGACGAACACGGCCGCGCCCGTGAACTCGGGTCCGGCATCCGGCCGGCGTCCGCACGCCTCGCGCATGCGGTCGGCAATGGCATCCTTGGCGCGGAGCGAGGGCATGCGCGTGTCGCGGATCGACTCGTTCCAGACCGCGGTGTTGACCGTGAAATAGCCGGCCGGGTCCAGCCACTCCTCCCAGGCAATCTGCTTCACAACGGCATAGAGTTCATCCAGGTTGCGGCCGCGTGTGGCGATCAACGGCCAGAGCACGCGGTGCGCGCTGCGCAGCCAGAGGTTCAGGCGCATGGCATCGACCAGCGTGCCGCGCACCGTGACCATGGTGTCGCCGGCATCGATGACGGCGTAACCAAGCTGCGTCAGCTCCAGGGCAGCCGCCGGCGCCAGCCCGCGCGCGCAGGCCACAACAATGTTTGCGGGTTTGTTCCAGGAGGACATAGGGTGGCTGGTGGCTGGTGGCTGGTGGCTGGTGGCTGGTGGCTGGTGGCTGGTGGCTGGCAGTATAACAGATGCAGGAACTGCGGAGAAGGCAGGCGTGGCTGCTGACCGCAACGGGCGGGTGGGTTGGCGAACGGTCGATTGACAAAGTAAGCGCGCCCCCCGGCGCGCGGGAACTAGCTGTCATCGCCTAACCGTGCCACGCCACACTTCGTCGCTTTCGTCGTCCCACGCTTCGTCGTCTACGCTTCGTCGGCAGACTTCGTCGGGACAGCCATATCTCGAATGCCCTGCCGCCGGTGCCCGCTCATCGTGAGATGGGCTCCCCCATCCTTCTTCTGCACCTCGCGCGGAATTGCCGCCCCCTGCCCGCCAACCCATTACATTTGGGATGGCGCCGGGCAATCCTTTGTTGTATCTTATGAACATATTTCGTGGCTGCAGAATTGGCTCATGCCTGTGGCGCGGCCGCGAACCGATTTGTCTTGCACAACTTCCTTAATAGCAAAACGTTATGGAATGCGTTCGCAAAAGCGAGCCGCATAATCCACGGGGTCGGAGACTGCCTGTGAGCCCGATTCTTGTCACCGGCACAGCCGGCTTTATCGGCTTCCACCTGGCGCAGCGCTTGCTGGACTTGGGGTATCCTGTTGTCGGCCTGGACAATTTCAACGCCTACTACAGCGTCCGGCTTAAGCGCGACCGCCATGCGCAGCTGGAACAGCGCCCGGGATACCACGGCCACGAACTGGACCTGTGCGACCTGCCTCGCCTGCGCCAGCTGTTCGCCGACTTCCGCCCGGAATGCGTCGTGCACCTGGCCGCACAGGCCGGCGTGCGCTACTCGCTGCTGAATCCCCAGGCCTACCAGCGCTCCAACCTGGAGGGTTTTCTCAACGTGCTCGAGTGCTGCCGCCACGCGCAGCCGCTCCCGCGCCTGATCTACGCCTCCAGCTCCTCGGTCTACGGCGGCAGCAAAATCCTGCCGTTCACCGAGGACCAGAACGTGGATGCGCCGCTGTCGCTCTATGCCGCCACCAAGAAGGCCAACGAGCTGATGGCCCACAGCTACAGCCACCTGTTCGGCCTGCAGACCATCGGCCTGCGCTTCTTCACCGTCTACGGCCCCTGGAGCCGGCCGGACATGGCCACGTGGCTCTTCGCCGAAGCTATGCTCAAGGGCGAGCCCATCCAGGTTTTCAACCATGGCGACATGTCCCGCGATTTCACCTACATCGACGACATCGTGGCAGGTGTCGTCGGCTGCGTCCGCACCGCAAACCTACCGCGCTGCGACGTGTACAACATCGGCAACCACCGCCCCGAGCGCCTGCTCGACCTGATCCGCCTCATGGCCCGCGAACTCGGCGTCGGCGAACCGAAGCTTCACCTGCTCCCCATGCAGGACGGCGATGTTCCCGCCACCTACGCCAGCGTGGAAAAGCTCCGCGCCGCCGTCGGCTACGAACCCACCACGCCAATCGAGGTCGGCATCCCGAAGTTCATCGCCTGGTTCAAGAAGTACTAGCAGCCTGTCGGACTTAGCCTCGTGGAGGCACAAACTGTCTGCCGACCAGGCTGCTAGTTGAGCAACCCGCTGCCCGCGGGTTGCGAAAACTCAATTACAGGCAGAAAAATTGTTCCGGTTGCTCTTTTGGTAGCGTATGACACTGTTGTCCGGCGCTTGGCGGTTGCGTCCCACTAACTAGCAGCCTGGTCGGCAGACGGTTTGTGTCTATACAAGGCTAAATCCGACAGGCTGCTAGGCCCTCCGCTCATGACACAAAAAGCATTTTATGACTGGCAGACCGCCGGCGGGGGCGGGGATGTCACGCGTTTGATCGCGGTGCTGGAGCGTCTGGATGTGCCCTGGTGTGTCATCGGCGGGCTGGCGGTCAACCATTGGGCCGCCGAACCCGTGGTGACGGCGGATGTCGATCTCGTGATCGCCCTGGACCGCGTCGAGGATGCGATCGCCGCCCTGGCAGCAGAAGGTTTTACAACCGAGCGCCATCCCGGGTCCGTCAATCTCGCGGGCAGGTCGAAACTGAGCATCCAGATCTCCACCGAAGAGTTTTACCGGGCATTCCCCTCACGCGCCGTGGCTGCGGATGTCTGGGGCATCCTCATGCGTGTCGCCTCGCTGGCGGACACGCTGCAGGGCAAACTGGCCGCGTATGCAGACCCCGGCCGACGTCCCAGCAAACGGCAAAAAGACCTGCTGGACGTCATGCGGCTGGTGGAGGCGCATCCAACGCTGGAAACGCTTCTTCCCGAAGAAGTTCGTCAGCGAATCCGATCCCTGCAATGACGATTGCCAACTTCCCCAGACAAAATCCGCGAAAATCCGCGGTATCCGTAGCTAAAAAATCTCCCCGCCTTCGTGCCCTTCCTCTCCCCTTCCTCCCCTTCGTGTCCGCATTCATTCAAAACCAACCTGATTTCCTGAGTTCCCAATTCCAAATGCAGCTACGGATTGCCGCGGATTGCCGCGGATTTTATCATCTGGAAAGCCGGAAGCCCCCAATCTGTCGCCATGAAGCACATGTAGGTTTGGCGGGCAAACCTACATGAACGACAAGCCTGCATGGCGCAAACCACCCCCAGCCCCAAACAAAATCCCCAAAAATCCGCGGTATCCGTAGCTAAAAAATCTCGCTCTGTGCCCTCATCTCTTCTCTGCGCTCCTCGGTGTCCGTATTCATTCATTCATTGCTGACATCACAACTATGAAAATCCTCATCACAGGCGGCGCTGGCTTCATCGGCTCCGCGCTGGTGCGCTACCTGGTCGGCCAGGGCGGGCACAGCGTGCTGAACGTCGACAAGCTGACCTATGCCGGCAACCTGGAGTCGCTGCGCGCGGTGACGGATAATCCCGCGTATCAATTCCTCCAGGCCGACATCTGCGACCGCGCCGTCCTCGACGCAGCCTTTGCCTCGTTCCAGCCGGATGCCGTCATGCACCTCGCCGCCGAGTCGCACGTGGACCGCTCGATCGACGGCCCGGCCGCCTTTATCCAGACCAACGTGGTCGGCACCTGCACGCTGCTGGAAGTCGCCCGCACCTACTGGCTCGCGCTGCCGGCCAGCCGCCGCGCCGCGTTCCGCTTCCTGCACGTCTCGACCGACGAAGTCTACGGCAGCCTCGGCCCGACCGGGTTGTTCACGGAAGCAACCCCCTACGACCCCCGCTCGCCCTATTCCGCCAGCAAGGCCGCGTCCGACCACCTCGTGCGCGCCTGGCAGCACACCTACGGCATGCCGACGCTCGTCACCAACTGCTCCAACAACTACGGCCCGTTTCATTTCCCCGAGAAGCTGATCCCGCTGGTGATCCTTAACGCGCTGGAGGAAAAGCCGCTCCCCGTGTACGGCAAGGGCGACAACATCCGCGACTGGCTCCACGTCGAGGACCACGCCCGCGCGCTCACGCTGGCCGTCACGCGCGGCGCCCCGGGCCAGACCTACAACGTCGGCGGCCACAACGAGCGCACCAACCTCCAGGTCGTGCAGTGCATCTGCGACGTGCTGGATCAGCTGCGCCCCGCCGCCGCCGGCCCCCGCCGCCGCCTGATCACCTTCGTGCCCGACCGCCCCGGCCACGACCAGCGCTATGCCATCGATGCCACGCGCCTGCGCACCGAACTGGCGTGGACGCCGCAGCACGACTTCGATTCCGGCATCCGCCAGACCATCCAGTGGTACCTCGACAACGAATGGTGGTGGCAGCCAATCCGCGCCAAGAAATACGCCGGCGAACGCCTGGGAAAACGGTAAACTTAAAAAGTTCGGCATTGAGATGCTGAGGTGGTTATTTGGCAGGAAGTTCAATCCGCGAAATCCGCGGCGATCCGTAGCGATGAAACGCAACTTCCCAATTCTTTTTAGCTACGGATGGCCGCGGATTTTCGCGGATTGGTTTCTGGTTGGGGAATTGACATTACGGAGACAGTAGCGTTCGGATGAATTGCTTTCATCGGATAGGATTTTCCTGCCGGGCAGTGGGCAATCCTGTTGAAACCCGTCAATCCCGTCAATCCTGTCAATCCTGTCAATCCGGTCAAAAAAACGTGGTTGTTTCGCTGCAGTAATGCGTCGGCTATCCGCAGCCATCCATAACCCAAAAAATCTCCTCCTCCTCGTAATCTTACTCCTAAGGCGGGCGTCAGCCCGCAACCCCATTGAATGAACAAAATCAAGGACACCGAGAGCACAGAGGGGAACAGAGACCACAGAGAAATGCCTGACAGCGGCCGGCGAGCCGGCGGCAGCAGCATGAATTTCTCTCTGTGCTCTCTTTCTTTCTCTGTGACCTCTGTGTCCTTCCACTTGGACGCTCCAACATACACGCAAAAACGTGTATGTTGATCGGAAAGGTGCTAGGAGACTGTCGGATTTAGGCCTCGGATCGGTCCAGGGCTTTCTGCCGAC
>JBAWXQ010000053.1:0-15695 GCA_037144015.1 bacterium | reverse complement strand
AAGTGCGAATGCTGGAAGCCCAATTGTCGATTGTCGGGACTTGACCCTAAGTGTCGACCCATTGTCGATTGTCGGGACTTGACCCTAAGTGTCCCCCCTAAGTGTCCCCTATTGTCGGGACTTGACCCTAAGTGTCCCCTAAGTGTCCTAAGTGTCGTACTCTTTAATGAGTGACCCTAAGTGTCGAATAATGGGAAGATAGACCGCTCTGGAGATCACGTATGCTGCAAACAAGGGCAACTGCGCTGCGCATCTTCCGCCTCGGTAACGATCCGGTGGTGGCGTTTGCCGCCACCGAAATTCAGCAATATCTGCGGCGCATGACCGGCCGGACGGTGCCGGTGTCACGCCGCGCGCGCTTCGACCCCGCGGCGCGCGGCATCTGGCTCGGCCTGGGTGTCGCGTGTGGCGACGCCGTGCCCGATGCCGTCCGGCAACCTGCGGACGGGGCGGATGACGCCATCTTTGTGCGGGCGCATGGTGGACGGGTGCTGCTCGCTGGCCGCAACCCGCGCAGTGTGCTCTTTGCCACCTACCGCTGGCTAGAGTCGCTGGGGTGCCGCTGGCTTCGCCCTGGCCGCGACGGCGAGCGTGTGCCTAAGATGAAAGATCCCCTGTCGGTTTCTGTCGAGTTGGAGGAAGTTCCGTCCACCCGCCACCGCTGCATCTGCCTCGAGGGGTCGGCCTCGATCGAACATGTTCTGGACTACATGGACTACGCGGCGAAGCGGGGGTGCAACGGATTCTTCCCGCAGTTTTTCGACTCGTTCCCGGTTTTCGACCGCTGGTACGGAGTCGAGCGCAACCGCGCGCCGCGCCGCACGCCGTTCTCCGCCAGGCGGGCCGCGGCCCTAACCCGGAGGATTCACCGCGAGACGTTCCGCCGCGGCCTGATGCTGCACACGGCCGGACACGGCTGGACCTGCCGCGTCCTGGGCTTGCCGGAAGCGCAGTGGCACGCACATGGTCAGGTTCCCGGCGATGCGGTTGGGCCGCTGCTGGCGCAGGTGAATGGCGAGCGGGGGTATTCCCACGGCGGGAAACCGCTCTTCACGCAGCTTTGCTACGGCAACCCCGCCGTGCAGCGCCGCCTGGTACAGGCCGTGGTCGAGCATGCGGACCGGCACCCGGATGAGGCTTACCTGCACGTCTGGCTGGGCGACGGCGGCAACAACCATTGCGAATGCCCGCTCTGCCGGCCGCACCGCCCGAGCGATCTGTACGTGCGCATCCTGAACGCCATCGACGCCGAAATGACGCGTCGTCGCCTCAAGCAGCGCCTCGTGTTCTGCGCCTACACGGACCTGCTCTGGGCGCCGGTCCGGGAACGAATCACGAACCCCGGGCGGTTCCTGCTGCTGTTCGCGCCGATCAGCCGGTCCTACCTCTCCTCCTTTGCGGAGCAGGCCGCGCGCAAGCCTGCGCCGGCCGCACCCTATCGTCGCAACCGCAATGCGCTGCCGTCGTCGCTTGCCGGCAACCTCGCGCTAGTGAATGGCTGGAGCCGCGCCTTTACAGGAGAGCGGATTATTTACGAGTACCATTTTTGGCGTCAGTACCACGATGATCCAGCCGGAATGCGCACCGCGCGCATTGTGCAGCAGGATGTGCAGGCGCTGCCTGCCCTGGACCTGGCCGGGTTCATTGGCGTCGGCGGGATGCGCGTGGCGTTCCCCACGGGCATCGGACTCGAGGTGCAGGGCCGGATGCTCTGGGACCGCACCCTGGGGTTCGATACGATGGCGGGGCGCTACTTCGATGATCTGTTTGGCACCGCCGGGGCAAAGGTGCATCGATACCTGGAGCAGCTAACCCGCCTGATGTCACAGGAGTTGATCAACCCCGCCGACGGCCGTAGCAGCGACAGGCCGGAACGCCAGCGCGCGCTGCGCAACTGGGCGCGTGTGGCCGCGGTTGTGGAGGCCTTCCAGCCCGAGATTCGGGCAGGGCAGCGTGGCAAAGATCGCGTGACTGTGGCAGCCTGGAAAATTCTCGCGCACCACGCCTGGTATGCCAAAGCCCAGTCTGAACTGTACGGGCTGATCTACCGGCAGGATGCGCAGGCGACCCCGGCCTATGCGGCCTTTGCCCGCGAACTGGCCCGCCGCCAGCCGGAACTCCAGCATGTGCTCGACGGCCACACCTGCCGCATGATGACCCAGCACGCCCTGGCCATGCAGGGGCTGCCGTTCGAGGAGTGGATCGTGGTGCCGGCAGGGGGCGCATGGTAGAGTTGACGGGGAATCCTGCGGACTCAACTGTGATTCAGACCTCTGACTCCTGAAGTCTAAATACCCCAAGGAAGAATGATCATGACACCACGCGAGAATCTTTTGCGTCTGATGCGGCGCCAGGGCGGGCATGAGCGGGCGCCGGTGATGTTCAGCCTCTGCCCCGCGCTGGAGGAGATCCGGACGAGCCGCCCCGGCGGCGAGCGGCCGGCTCATGAGCAGTTCGAGTTCCCCGGACGTGGCGTGAGCGGCCCGAAGCTGCCGCCGCGCGTGGTTGACTGGCACAAATTCTATCCGCAGCCGCTGCGCAACCTCGCCGGCATCGACTCCACGTGGGGGATTGCCCACGAGAAGGGGAGCGAAGCCGCCTGCCACATGACCCACATGCGGCATCCGCTGGAGCCTTTCGACAGCGTCGAGCAGGTGCTGGCTTACCCGTGGCCGGACTTCGCCCATGCCGACACCTCGCACATCCGGGGCCAGGCCGAGGCGATCAAGGCACAGGGGTTCTCCGCCGAGGGCTACATGGCCTGCACGGTCTGGGAGACGGCTTGGTATCTTCGCGGCATGGAGACCCTGATGGCCGACATGATGGACGACAGCCCCATGGCCACAACCATCCTCGACCAGGTGACGGACCGCGCCTGCCTGCAGATTGCCTCCTACGCCCGGGCCGGGGTGGACTACGTGTTTATTGGCGATGACATCGGCATGCAGTCCACCTTCATGATGAGCCCGGCGCTCTACCGCGAATGGCTCAAGCCGCGGCTGAAGCGGGTGATCGATGCGGCGCGGAAGGAGAAGCCGGACATCATCATCGATTATCATTCCTGCGGCTACGTGCTGCCCGGCATCCCCGATTTGATCGAGGTGGGCGTGGACGTCCTGAACCCGGTCCAGCCGGAATGCATGGACTTCGCTGAGATCCACCGGCAATTCGGCGACAAACTGTCGTTCCGCGGCACGATCGGCACCCAGACCACCATGCCGCACGGGACGCCGGCAGAGGTGAAGCGGGTCGTGTGGCGCAACCTCGAAATCGCCGGCAGCCGCGGCGGCCTCTGGTGCACGCCCACGCACATGCTCGAACCGGAGGTGCCGTGGGAGAACGTGCTCGCCTATGTCGAGGCGTGCGGGGAGTTCCGGGGCGCATAATAAGCAGCAGAGTAGCTGCGCAGTATTCAGAATTCAGGAGTCAGAAGTCAGGAGTCACTTTTTCAGGGTTTCATTCATTCAGAATTCAGAATTCAGACTCCTGACGACCTGCGGGCTAACGAAGCAGAGGAGAGCTCTTCCATGCTGTCATCGCGTCACCGTTTGCAAACTGCACTCGCGCACCAGGACGGCCCGGTGCCGGTGGATTTCGGCGCCACGCCCACGAGCGGAATTCACGTCTCCGTGGTCGCAGCTTTGCGTGAGCGTCTCGGCCTCAACCCCGGCCCGGTCAAGGTGGTGGAGCCCTATCAGATGCTCGGCGAGGTGGCCGACGACTTGAAGGTGGCGCTCGGCATCGATGTGGCGGGTGTGTCGCCGCCAGCCACGCTGTTTGGTTTTACGAACAAGGATTGGCAGTTGTGGCGCGCGCCCTGGGGGCAGGAAGTGCTGGTGCCGGGCGGTTTCGTCACCTCGACCGAGCCTAACGGCGACATTCTGATCTATCCGCAAAGCGACCGGCAGGCGCCGCCTTCGGGGCGCATTCCGGCCAGCGGCTACTTTGCGGATACGATCGTGCGCCAGCCGCCCATCGATGAATCCCGCATGAATCCGCAGGACAACCTTGAAGAGTTCGTGCCGCTTGGCGCGGACGTCATCGACTACTATAGACTCGAAGTTGAGCGCGTCGCGCGCTCCGGCCGCGGCGTCGTCGTCAACTTCGGCGGCACGGCCCTCGGCGATATTGCACTGGTGCCAGCGCCGTTTCTCAAGCATCCCAAGGGTATCCGCGACATCGAGGAGTGGTATGTCTCGACGGTGGCCCGGCCGGAATACGTACACGCCGTGTTCGCGCAACAGACCGTGATCGCGCTGGCCAATCTCGACCGCATACGCGCGGGACTCGGGCCGCTGGTCGGCGCCATCGATGCGGTCTTTGTCTGCGGCACCGATTTCGGCACGCAAACCGGAACGTTCTGCGCGCCCGACACGTTCCGCGCCCTGTGGCTGCCGTACTATCGCCAGATCACCGGATGGATTCACGCCCACACGCCATGGAAGTGCTTCAAGCATTCCTGCGGCGCGATTGCCGAATTCATGCCGCTGTTCATTGATGCGGGCATGGACATCGAAAACCCGGTCCAGTGCAGCGCCTCCGGCATGGAGGCGGCCGGTCTCAAGCGCCGCTTCGGGCAGCAGATCGTCTTCTGGGGTGGCGGTGTGGATACGCAGCGGGTACTGCCGTTCGGGACGCCCGACGAAGTGCGCGCCCAAGTGCTGGAGCGCTGCCGGATCTTTGCGCCCGGCGGCGGTTTTGTATTTAACGCCATCCATAACGTACAGGCCCGGACTCCGGCGGCGAATGTGCTGTCCATGTTCGATGCGGTCCGAGACTACAATCAGGAGAGAACATGAGAGCTTTGTTGTTTTTTGCCCATGCCGACGACGAAGTCATCGGCGCCGGGGCCACCATCCGGAAGCTGGCGGATGCCGGCGCAACCATCCGGCTGGTGACGTTCTCCGAGGGCGCCGAGGGGTACACGCAGCCCGGCGGGGAGAAGACCATCGTGGCGCAGCGTGCGGGCGAAGTGGCGACGGTCTGCCGGATCCTGGGCATTCAGGATCATTGCACGGAGCGCTGGCTCGACTGGGACTTTCGCGTCAGCAACGCCGGGTATCACACGGTCATCCGTCACATCCGCGACTTCCGGCCCGACGTGATCTTCACGCACAGTTTTGCGGACTACAACGACCACAAGGTCATGCACGACACCGTGGTGGATGGCTGGTTTCACGCCGCCGTTCCCTGCGCGATGCGCGACGGACCAATCTGGCAGCACGTGCCGCTGTACGAATGTGAGATTCTGCAGCCCCTGACAGATCCATCCATTGTGATGGATGTGAGCGACACGTATGCCGCCAAGGTGGCGGCGATGCAGGCGTATGGATCGCAACTTGAACTGGTGGGCGGCATCTTCCAGCTGATGGAAGGGCGCGCACTGCAGCGCGGCTATCAGATTGGCGCAAAGTACGGCGAGGCCTTCCGGCGGGTCACCACCCGGCCGTGCAAGGTGACGGACGTGACGCGATTGATGGATTAGCACGTGCTCACGCATTTGCCTTCATGATTCTGCGGTTCGAGATTCGTCAATCTGCGGTTCACGTGTCACCACCTTGCCGCCGGCAGGTGCCGCGCACGGGAGGGCCGGGCTCCATCCCGGCCGGTAAACTGGATGCTAGTATTTTGCAATCCTTTCCCGTTGTATGTTTCAGCCCTGCATGACAAATTCACGTTCATGAAAATGTTCAGGATGCGCGCGGCAATGGTGCAGGTCATGTCGGCCTTGTTGATCTCGGCGGCGTGTGCGCAGGCCGGCGTCGGCGTGACGTATGTCAAGACCCTGGGCCAGGCCAGTGCGGGCGGTGTTCCGCTGAAGGGCACCGGCTACCGGCAGGTGACCGTGGACGCCGCTGGCAACCTGTACCTGGCCGTGGTGCGCGGCTGGCCCTGGACCTCGCTGGCCAAGATCGCTCCCGATGGACGGGTGATCTGGGAGACGGAATTCGGAGGATATGCCGCCTCTATCTCCCTGGCCCTGGCGGATGGTCAATGTTACGCCCTTTGCGCGACCGCCAGCGGCTATTCGCAGTTGCGCCGTTTCGACGCCCCCTCGGGCACGCCCGACAGCGAGTGGGGGCACGCCTGGACACAGGAACGCCCGGTTTCCGACGGCAGTACGAACATTGCCAGCGC
The DNA here is from genome assembly GCA_037144015.1 of bacterium. Taxonomy (GTDB): domain Bacteria; phylum Verrucomicrobiota; class Kiritimatiellia; order RFP12; family CAIWXQ01; genus CAIWXQ01. The sequence goes on along the minus strand of JBAWXQ010000053.1, from coordinate 9,557 downwards.
ATCGGCCCTGGTGGCGGCCGGGAGTTATCTGTTCGTGGCCGACACGACGGCCAACGAGATCCGGCGTTTCGAACGTGCCACGGCCACCGAAAAGCCTTTCGCGGCGCGCGTCGAAGTGAAAGCTCCAATGGGGCTGGCCGTTTCTAAAAAGGGGTGCCTGCTTGTCTTGACTGCGAATGCCGTGCAGGCCATCGATCTGGATGGCAAGGCCATGCCAAGTCCGCGCCTGGAAGGGCTCAGCGGCGGCCAGGCGCTGCAAGTCGATGCCAGGAGCGGGTATATCTACGTCGCCCAAGGCGGAGCCCCGGGCGCGCTGATCAACCAGATCTGGCAATACGATGCCAGCGGCAAGCCCACTGGCGTAAAACTCGGCCGTGGAGGGGACTTCAATGGCAGGTGGACCCCCGAGGCGTTTGCATTTTCCAGCGGCCAGGCCGACTTCGCTCTCGATGCGCAGGGCGGCCTGTGGGTCAACAGCGGCCTGGGACAGTTGGTGCATTTCGCGGCGGCGGGACCAGCCTTCAAGCAAGACCAGGTGCTGCTGTCGCTGGATGCCAGTTCGATCGCCGTGGACAACCAGCTCAACGTCTATCTCGGCCTTGTGCAGGGCGGGCTGAAACTCTCCTGGGATAATCAAGTCTTGTGGACCTGCGGTGTGCGTCCGTCCGGTGATGCCCAGCGTTTTCCCGGTTCGCCGCTCAGCGGCTGGCCGGTCTACCTGGGGTATGCGGGTGTGAGAAAGCCGGTCTTTTATTCCCTGCATAATGGCATCGCCTACGCGCTGGCGCCGGACACGGGTGAACTCACGGGCAAGGCCGGCGGACCTGGTCAGAACGGCGGACTTCCCCGTCTGACATCAGCCGGCGATACGCTTTACATGGGCTTCGGTGCGAAAGGCAATTTTAATGTGACCCAGGGCACGCATGAGACCCTGGCGGATTGGAAGAACTGGAAGCCGTTCTTCACGCCGCCGGCAGAGCTGAAGGGTGTGCTCCTGGGTGTTAGTCCGGACCAGACCCGGGTCTATCTGTACAACGGCAAAGAGGCGATCTGCTTCGATACGGCCGGTAAACTGCTCTGGCGTCAGCCTTCAAGCGCCTTCTCCGGCGTCTATGTGCATCCGGTGGCGTTTCTGGGCGACCGCCTGATCTGCCTGGCCGGCGCGGACGGAAGGCTTGTGGCGCGCGATGCCGTGACCGGTGCGGAACTGGCTGTGATTGGCGACCAGAAGATTGGCCGCCGGCCAGCCCTGGCCGGGTTCAGCGGCCTGGCCGTCGCCTCCAGGGATGGCCGGGATTATCTCTTTGTGGCCGGCAACTGGCAGGTCCAGGTGTTTGAAATCGCGGCGGGAAAATAGATCGGTCATCTGAAAGGACACTGAGGCCGCAGAGGAATGAAGAGAGCACAGAGCAAAATTCATGCTGCGGCGGCCGGCTCGCCGGCCGCAGTCGGGCCTTTCTCTGTGGTCTCTGTACATCTCTGTGCGCTCGGCGTCCTAGACTTGTTCATCCGGTGGGTTGCGGGCTGAGGCCTGCCTTTTGGGAGAAGAGAAATGACAAGCCGATGGAATGTGTGTTTGCTGTCCCTGCTGTTTGGCGCAGGGCCTCTGTTTTCTGCGCCGACCGACATGGGCGTGACCTACGTCAAGACGCTCGGCCAGTCCGGCAGCGCCGGCCTGCCGCTGAAAGGGACAGGTTTGCGGCAGGTGGCTGTAGATGCCGAAGGGAATCTCTATTTTGCGGTGGTGAATGGTTGGCCGGCCCTGGCGCTGGTGAAGATTACTGCGGACGGAAAGGTGGCGTGGGAAAACGAATTCGGCGCTGGCGCCCGGACCATTCCGGTAACCCTGGCAGACAATCAGTTGTATGCCTGTAGAATAAACGCCAATGAATTCAATTTGAGCCGACTGGATACAACCTCTGGGAAGATCGATCCCGCGTGGGGGGTGACGTGGACCGAAGCCAAACCCGACGCAAAGCTGATGCGGAAAATTGAAAGCGCCTCCGCCCTGGTGGCGGCCGGGCCGTATCTGTTTATCGCGGACACGGCGGGCAACGAGATCCGGCGCCTGGACCGCGCCACCGCTGTTGAGAAACCGTTTGCCGCGCGCCTCATGGTGGTTGATCCGATCAGCCTGGCGGTCGCCCGCAACGGCAACCTGCTGGTCCTGACCGCGGAGTCGGTGCTGGAACTTGATCCCGACGGCAAGCCCGTGCACGTGCCGTTGATCGAAGGGCTCAACGCCAGCCAGACGATCCAGGTGGACCCCCGCAGCGGCAACATCTACATTGCGCAGGGAGGCGGTCCCGGTGGGATGGTGAATCAGATCCTGCAGTATGATGCCGCCGGCAAACCGACGGGCGTGGCGCTGGGACGGGGCGGCGAGTTCAACGGCAAATGGGCGCCGGACGTGTTTGCCTTTTCCAGCGGCTATGCCGACTTCACCCTCGACGCGCAGGGCGGCCTGTGGGTGAACAACGGCCTGGGCCAGCTGGTGCATTTCGCGGCCACGGGCCAGGCCTTCAAAAATGACCGGGTACTGCTGTCGCTGGAGGCCAGTGCCATTGCCGTGGACAACCAGCTTAACGTCTATCTCGGCCTCGTGCAGGGCGGGGTGAAACTCTCCTGGGACAACCAGGTCTTGTGGACCAGCGGCGTGCGCCCATCCGGTGACGGTCAGCGTTATCCAAGTTGTCCTGTCAACGGCTGGCCGGTCTACCTGGGGTATGCGGGCGCAAAGGCGCCGGTCTTTTACGCCACGCATAATGGCATCGCCTACGCGCTGGCGCCGGACACGGGTGAACTTGTGGGCAAGGCCGGCGGACCCGGGCAAACCGGCGGACTGCCCCGCCTGACATCAGCTGGCGATACGCTCTACATGGGCTTCGGCGCGAAGGACAATTGGGCAGTGACTCAGGGCACGCACGAGACCCTGGCCGACTGGAAAAACTGGAAGCCGTTCATGACTCCGCCGCCGGAGTTGAAGGCGACGTTGCTCGGCGTCAGTCCGGACAAGACCCGCGTCTATTTTTATGACGGCAAGGAGGCGCTCTGCCTCGATACGGCCGGCAAAGTTCTCTGGCGGCAGCCGTCGCCTGCGTTTTCCTATGTCCAGCCGGTTGCGTTTCTGGGTGACCGCGTAATCTTTTTGCCGGGCCTGGGCGGAAAACTTGTCGCACGTGATGCCAGAACCGGCGCGGAACTGGCCGTGATCGGCGGCCAGGCGGCGGATGGGCGGCCGGCCATTAACGGGTTTGCCGGACTGGCAGCGGCCTCCAGAGACGGCAAGGATTACCTCTTTGTGGCTGGCAACTGGCAGATTCAGGTTTTTGAAATCACGGCCACAGGAGGTGCGAAATGAGGAGCGCAGAACAAAGGTCAGAGGTCAGAGGTCAGAGGTCAGAAGTCAGAAGTCAGACCCGCTTCTGGCAGACAGGTCTTTTCGCTACCCTGCTGCTTCTGGCGGTCGGTGCGCGTGCAGAGGAGCGTTTCATGCGCTACCGGCTGCTGTCGCCGCAGACGCCTTCCATCGCCACGCTGCTTTCGCATTCGCATGTCTATGCCGAGTGCAGCTGGAGCGGCCTGCCGCTGCCCGGCGTGCTCTCCGACCACGGCCTCTACATTGCCCCTGGAACCTGGTCGCCGTGGCGGGAGCTGCCGGCCCCGCCGATGTGGGGCGACATCCGCATGGACCTGCGCGGCGCTGATCCCCTTCCGGCCTGCCAGGTTGAGATTCAGGTTGCCAGCTGGCCGGAGGAGAAGTTCATCGCCCGGACTTTGATCATTGAGAACAGTAATGGCAGCCGGGTCGGGTTCAACCTGCCGCCGAACATTCTCAAGGACCCGGACCTGATCGAATCGTTCGCGGAAGATTTTCAGCGCCGTCGCAAGGTGGCGGATGGCGTCGCGGTGACGGACAAGCAGCGCCCAAAATTGTTGAGCTTTTCCGGACACCTCATCAGCGGCGATCCGAGCGTCACCAACAGCGAGGCCTTCGAACTGGAAACAACGCGGCGGCTGGGGTTCAACACGTACGGCGGCAAATGGGCGGGCGCGCAGTACCTCTTCCAGAGCATTTACCGGCTGGGGCCGGACGATGCCGTGAAGTTCGCGATCCCGCCGGAGGATGTGGCCAGGACCGCGTTTATCAGCATTGCCGACGAACCCGGCTACAACGATGGTTTCCCCTATTTCTGGGCCAAGACCGGCGAGCAGGGGTTCCACGACTACCTCAAGACCAACAACGTCGCGCCGTCATTCTTCGGCAAGAAGGAGTGGTTGGAGGTACACCACATCCCGCGCGGCCAGCCCGTGGCCCTGACTGCGCCGCTCGAACAGCGCCGCCTCTGGTTCTGGTCGTGCCGCTACACCTATGCCATGAGCAGCGAGTACTGGGCGTCCAGCACGCGGATCCTGCGGCAGAAGTATCCCGATGTCCCGGTCACGCTGAACATCTCCGACCACGCCACCGGTCTGCTGGGGGGCGCGATGGGCTCGGCCATGGACATCTTTGAGGACGGCCGCCGCCAGGCCGTGACCATGTTCTGGTCCGAGGACTGGTTTGCGCCCGGCATCGACTGCTGGAGCGACGGCATGTACCAGAAGATCGCCTATTACGGCGACCTGCTGCGCGGCGCCTCCCGCTACCAGGGGTTCAATGCCAAGAGCATGGGGTTCCATGTGGTCGGCAGCGGCTGGGCGCCCAAGGCGACCGAAGTTGATGTGACCGTGGCGATGCGCGTCTGCCTGCTGCTCCAGCAGGGTTGCAAGACGTTCAGCTACTTCAACTATGGCCCCACGCTCAACTGCACCGTGGACTTCTGGGCCGATCACGCCGGTATCGCCCGCGGCGTGGCCGACACGGCCAGGCTCACGGGTGGCGAGAAGATCGAACCGTACCTCTACGAAGGCATGCCCGTGCCGCCGCAGGCCTGCCTCATCTACAGCACCGAGAACTTCTACTGGATGGAAACCAGGAAAACCCAGGACGACGAGTTCGAACGGCAGCATATCTACTGCATGCTGCAGCAGGGGCAGGTTCCGGTGGACATTATTGCCGGCGCCGATCTTCAGCGCTTTATCAAGGACTACAAGGCGGCCTATGTCGTCGATCATATCCTCGTCGAAGCGTCTGCCCAGGCGCTGAAAAAGTGGGTCGAGGCCGGTGGCGTGGCCGTGCTCGGGCCGGAGTCCGCCACCTGCAACGAGTTCAATGAGCCGATGACAGTCTTTCCCTCTCCGCCTGGTCAGCACCCGGTGGGCAAGGGGTGGGTGGTGCGCTTCAAGGAAAATGAAGGCAAACGCTGGCGCGAGGCCAGTGTGGCGCTCAACCGGGCCAATCCCAAGGCCGCGATTGGTCACCTATACTGGTATGCCGACTTCGACGCCGTGCACCGGGAGGCTGTCTGTCAGCCAGCGGTGGAGTTGGCGAAGGTTGCCCGACCGGTGCTGGTCAGCGCGCCGGCTGTCATTGCCGAGCCGTTGGTCAGTGCCAGGGGCGTGGCCGTGCCGCTGGTCAACATGCGCGCCATGTACAAGAAGGGCGGCACGACCTACGAAAAGTTGGAGGTTACGCTCGCGGAGGGCCGCGGCATCACCAAGGCCTGGTCCAGCCGCCAGGGAGCGCTGAAGCTCACGCGCCAGGGGGATGCGGTGTCGGTCACGTTGCCGCTGGAGTGTACGGACATTGTGGTCTTCGGGCGTAACGAGTAAGTGCGTTCGCGCGGGCGGTGCCACGGAGAACAGTTAGCAGTGACAATCGGCACGCTGACCTACGCGATCTACGACGGGTGCCTGCCGGCCGGGGCGCCGTTCTCCCTGGCGTACCTCGTCAATCACGACCTCTCCGGTCGGCCGGGTCGAACTGGATGGCCATCCCCTGGCGCTGGAGCATCGGAGCGAAGGAGATGCCGCGGTCTGCTGCCGGTTGACACACCGGCATACGCTGACGGTGCGCATCCCCGACGTCCGGTCTTGGCCTCATCAGGGGAAACAACAAATCTGCGCCAATCTGCGGAAGCTGCGGACAAATATGAAACGACTTCTGTTTGTCCGCAGATTCCGCAGATTAACGCAGATTGAGAACTTGAAGTTGGGTTGCGGGATGGTGCCCGCCTTGGTCGCCGCAACCACCTGACACGACTCACGGCTCAACCGCCCCGGGCAACCTCTTCCCATAGGCATTGGACCGCCTTGTCCTCGAATCCGCCCGCGCCGAGCAGGACGATGGGGCGCGGATCAACGAGGTAGGGCTCGTAGTAACGGCGCGCCTTGATTTGGGTCAGAGCATCGGAGGCGGTGCCGAGTTTGAACTCGACCACGTAGATGGCGTTGGGGGTCTTGATCACGGCATCCGCGCGGCCCTTGTCGGAGTGGGGTTCGGCGATGATTTCCCCGCCGGTTGCCTGCAGCGCGGCAAAGAAGACCGAGTGGTAGTAGGCTTCGCGGTTGACTTGGATGTCGTACGGGATGGCGGCAAAAAGGGCGATCAGCGCCTGTTCGAATTGCAGGCGGTCGCCGGTGCGCAGCGCGTCCAGCATCAGGGCGGCGGAGGTTTGTCCGGCGGACCGGTTGGCGCCACAGAAATGTCCCAGCATCATCCCGAACCAGGCCTCGCGCACCTCCGCGTTGGGAAAGCCCAGGGTATAGACCTGGCCGCTGAAGGACTTGACCGTGAGATAGCCGGATTGCCAGAGCAGCGGTTCGGCCGTCGGTTGGGCGAGATCAAAGAGCAAGGACATGTCCGTGGCCTTGATGCCATCCAGAGCGCCATCCGGGCGTTGCAACGTGGCCGCCAGATCGATCAGCATGCCCGGCGTGCCGCTGGCCCACCAGTAACTGCCAAATTCGCTGTCGGCCATGCAGTTGAGAATGGCCCAGGGGTTGTAAACTTTTTCGCCTTTTCCCCACCAGTACCCATTGTAGCGTTGCTGCAGGGTGTCCCAGGCCTTGGATTCCGTGATGGCGTTGGCCTGTGCCAGGCGGGAGATGAAGGGGGCAAAGGCGCGGCGCAATTCCGCTTCGGTATAGCCGCAGAGTTCTGCCGCCGTCGGGTGCAGGGTCACATCCTTCATCTGGTTCAGTTCGGAGAAGATGCTGGTGCGGACCATGCGGCCGATGCCGGTGATGAAGAGTTTTTCGAGATGCGCATCGCAGCCCTTGAGTGAGCCATAGAAGGAGGAGAGCACATCGCGCATCTTGCGGGCCATGGGCAGGTCGGCGATGTGGTCATGCACCGGCTTCTCGTATTCGTCCACAATCACCACCACGCGCCGGCCGGTCTGGGCATGAATGGCAGCCATGAGGGACGATAACTGGGAGGCCGGGGAGGCTCCCTGCAACGGCAGTCCGAAGGACTTCGCCACACCCGAGAGCGCAAACGTGATGTCGCTAATCAGGATGTCCGGCGTGGTTGAGCCAATATCCGTCAGGTTGAGATGCACGACCGGATTGGTTTTGCTCCAGTCCCAGAGGGGTTCGACGGCCAGGCCCGCGTAGAGTTCGCGGCGGCCTTCATACAGGTATTTGAGGGTGGAGCAGAGGAGGGACTTGCCGAACCGGCGCGGACGGGCGAGGAAGAGATACTTTCCGGCTTGAAGAAGATCAAGCAGCACGCGCGTCTTGTCCACGTAGAGATAGTTCATGCCCTCTTCGCGGAGCACCGCGAAGTCGCTGATCCCAAGCGGGAGTCTGGGCAGGGGTTGAGCCATGTCGGCAACCATAACGAATTGGCGACGCGATTGCAATTTGCAAGCAGTGGCTGCGGTTCAGACGGGGGCAGCGGCGTGGTGGCCGAAGGCCGATGCCGACCCCAACGCCGATGGGTTGCCGGGGGACGAATACGGCGACGATAACAATGCACGAGGAGCGAATGCAGAACAATCGTCGAGTAATTTTTGCGCCCCCGTCGCTCAATCATGCTGTCTGTCTTCGAGCCTTCGCAACCCGCGATCGCGGGTTGCTCACCTAGGAACCTGTCGGCAGAAGGCACCGGACAGATCCAAGACCTGCGTCCGACAGGTTCCTAGTGCTGGTGCAAAAATTGCATAAAATATTTCGTGCTCCTTTTCCGCCGTTCTGCTATCGTAGGTTTTGTTAAGCGGTGAAAGGCATCCTTTGCCAGCAAAAACCCGACAGCACCACGTTGCCAGGACCTGCGGGCTTTCCGTGGCCACGGTCTCACGCGCCCTGGCCGGCGATGCCTCCATCAGTGAGGCCACCCGCCGCAAAGTTCGCGAAGCGAGCCGCAAACTTCGCTATCGCAAAACTCGCGCCGGAGCCGCCCGCATCACGCTGGTCGCCGTGCAGCGAAGTTCTGCCAGTATCCTGGTTCCCGATGACCTGTTCGGCATCGCCCTGGCGCGGGCCGCTGCCAATCCCCGCATGGATCTCATGCTGCGCCTGGTGCAGGCGCCCGGGGATGCCGCAATCCTGGAAGCCGTACACACGATCGCGGATGAGTCGGACGGCCTTCTGCTGTATGGCTTTGTGAACCGCGCGATCCTGCAGAGCCTGTCCGACCGGCACATCCGCCATGTCGTCATCGGAAACCCTGTGGACGGCATTCAGAATCTGCCTGCCAACTGCGTGGTCGTGACCAGCGACATGGTCGAAATGGGGCGGGTGGCAACCGCGCGCCTGATCGACAAGGGGTTCCGGCGCATCGCCTTCCTTTGCCACAACCGCACGCCCGGGATGTATAACGATTCCTGGCTCATGGGGTATCAGCTCGCGCATGTGCGTGCGGGGCTTCCCATGGATTCCGAGCTGCAGTACATCATTGCCGAGCGGGAGCGTACGCTGGCCGCAACGCCGGGTGCGGCGCCGTGGCCTCTCGAGTCGCCCCCCGACGCCTGGGTGTTGCCGAACCTGGCGGTCCTGCCCGGGGTGCGAAAATGGGCGCAACAGCAAAACTGGCGCCTGGATCCGGGCAACACCGTCCTCGGCGGCCGCCATTCGTCGTTCGTGGTGCAGTTTGTCACGGAATGGCCCATGGTTGCGGAAGACAGCGAGGCCATGGTCGATGCGGCCTGCTCCATCATGACCATGCTCCTGAGCGGGCAGGGCCAGGCCGCCGCGCAAATCATGATCCCGTATAAACTCTGCGAGGGCGGCTGACAAGGTAGACAGGGTTCAGGGTTACAAGGGAAGTCGGTTGACGAGAACGGGCGACGAGAATGGATAACGATAACGAGTAAGGGTAAGCGAGTAAGGGTTGCGGTTAAGAGTCCGGTTAAGACTCCGGTTAAGACTCCGGTGAAGTGTAGGATCGCGCAAGGCACACCCTTGGCCGACACCCTTAACCGGATACCCTTGCCCGACCCGATTAACCGGACTTTCTTGGTAACGGAGGCGGAGAGGGCGAGGATCGCACGTGTAGTCGACTATGGCGGATGAACGTTTCAATGTAGGGTCGCCGCTTGCGGCGACCGCAGGCGAATCGGGAGAAAAGAGATGAAGGTAATGCACAAGTTCGGAATGATGGCAATCGGCGCGGCGGTGCTGCTGGCGGGCGGCAGCGCCATGGGGCAGGCGCCAACCAACTACTGGGTCGGCAG
>JBAWXQ010000052.1:0-15909 GCA_037144015.1 bacterium | reverse complement strand
TTACACATGAGTTATAAAGTAAGGTACCACGCGCAACCGAAAGGGCCAAGCGGAATCGATGCTTGCCCTGAGATCTTCTTGCGGCAGGAGGGTGTCAGGTTTTCAGCTGAAACGCTGTATAAATACATGCACTATCTGCAGGAAGCCTGCATGCTGTTTCCGGTTGAATACTTCTCCCCGTCAGAGAAGGTTCGCAGTCAGAACTACCGGAAGGTTTACGCGGTGGACTGGGCGTTGGCCGACGCCATCGTTCCGGCTGACGGCGTTGACCCGACCCGGCAGTTTGAGAACCTTGTTTATTTGGAGTTGCGACGAAGGGGCTACGGACTTTCATACTATCGAACGCAACAGGGACACGAAGTGGATTTTGTGGCCGTGCGAAAGCATGGTCGTTCCATTGACAGGGAGCTGTACCAGGTGTGCTATACGTTGGAGGATCAGGACGTGTGGCAGCGCGAGCTCCGGGCGCTCACCCAGTCTGCTGCGCACCTGAAGGCAACGCGAAGCCGCATCATCACCTTCAACAACGAAGAGACGATTACGGTCGACGGTCTACGCGTCGATGTTGTTCCTGCCTGGAAGTGGCTGCTGAACCCACTTGCATGAGGAGCGACTGCAGGCTGTCGACGCCGGGGAGATGAAAACGCGCGCGGCCTGGCCGCGCGCGTTTTCATGATTACTTCTGCCGGTACGCCTTGAGGTACGAGTCGCTGTAGATCATCTTGTTGAGCAGCACCTCGGCCGTGATCATGGCGTCCATCAGCTCCGTGTCCAGCGGGTCGTGGATGCTGGCGTCGAGGCCGGCCTGGACAGCCATCACGAGGAAGGCGCGGTTGATCAGGCCGCGCTCGGTGGCGCCCTGGCTGAGGTTGCTCAGGCCGATGACCACGTGGGGCGCCGGGTCGGAGAGCATCTTGAACTGGCGGATGGTCTCGAGCATGATGGCCGGCGCCTGCTGGGCGCAGTTCAGCGGCAGCGTGATCGGGTCGAGGTAGACCTGGTCCGGCGTGAGGCCGGCCTCCATGGCCGCGGCCAGCTCGCGCATGCCGATTTCGACCTTGGCATCCGCGGTCGAGGCCACGCCGTTCTCGTCAATGGCCAGGCCGATGATGCTGGCGTTGAACTCCTTGGCGAGATTCATGAACTGGACGAGCTTGTCCGCCTGCCCGGTGGTGGAGTTGATCATGCCTGGGCCTTTCTTGCAGGCGGCCTCCAGGCCGATGCGCATGACTTCCAGGTTGGGGGTGTCGATCGCCAGGCAAATATCCGTAACCTCGCGCGTGCTCTCGACCAGCCACTTCATGACGGCCGGGCGCTCGTTCTTGGGCACGCGCGTGCCGACGTTGATGTCCAGCGCGTTGGCGCCGGCGGCAATCTGCCCCTCCGCCATGGAGCGGATGGGCTGGGGGTCTTTGGCCTGGATGGCATCTCCGATGGAAGTGAACATGCCGTTGATGCGTTCGCCGATGACAAACATGGTGCGTTCTCCGTTTCTTGTGCTTTTTTGAGATAGTTCGGGGACTAGAACTCAGAATTCAGAATTCAGGATTCTGAATTGCATTCCTTCTGAATATTGTATTCTGACTCCTGACTACTACTTACTCATGAGCTCGCTGATCGTTTTCTGAATCGCCGTGACCGCTGCCGGGTGGCGCATCACCAGGATGTCGCTGCCGGCCTGCAGCAGGGAGGCGGCTGTGCCGATCTCCCAGTAGATGCCGCGGGTTTTCTCGTCGCCCCAGGCCGGGTTCTCCTGCAGGCTCCCCTTGGCCTCCTTGGTGCGCCAGGCTTCCGAGCCTACCATGCAGATGACCGGCAGGGACATGATCTTGTCGCCGCCGAGGGCGGCCAGGCGGCCGCGCTCCTGGATGGACTGGGCATACTCGATCCCGTAGCCCAGCGCGCCGGTGGTCGGGTACATGACGATCCGGTTGAGCGGCAGCCCCATCTCGGAGACCAGGATGTTGACCTGCTTGGCGATGTTGATGTCGATCGGGCTGAGCCCGATGATGGTGTGTCCGTCCGCCAGGCACGAGGCCACCAGGGTCTTGTAGTTGTCCTCCTTGACCGCGCCGATCAGGCAGCGCTCGCCTGCGGCCGCCTGGCTGCAGCGCGGCAGGACGTTGTTGTCCTTTTCGTCGTGATCGCTTCCCCAGATGATCAGCGGCACGCCGGCGGCCTTGAGCACGGCCTTGACCACGGCCGCGGCCTGTTCCGGCGAGGCGTCGCCAAAGTCCGGGTGGGTGCCGGCCAGCTTCAGGCAGAGCAGCTCGGCGCCGTACTCCTCGACGCACTTGCGCGCCCAGTCGGCTGGCGACTTCAGCGCCGTGCCAAACGCGTCCACCAGGGGCTGCGCCCAGTCATCCGGCTCGCGGTCCCAGATTTCCATGGCCACCACGGGCTTCCGCGGGGTGGCCCCCTCGAAATGCATGAACGGCAGCGCGCTCGCGCCGCCCACCGTGACCACCGACGTGCGGCTGCCACCGTCGGCCTTGGCGGCCCCGATGGTTACCTCGTTGATTGTCCCGGCCCATTTTTCCTTCGCATCGACCATGATACTCATGCCTTGCTCCTTTCCAAAAGCTTCGCTGCCAGCGCATCCACAGCCGCCACGGCCGCGGAATCTGCCGGCAGATCCGTTACTGCCCGCCCCTGCACATCGTAGCTGGCGACGGTCGGATCTGCCGGGATCATCGCCAGCCGTTCAAGTCCGGTCTGCTGAAACAGGTCTGCCAGCTCCGGCGACAGCGGCCCGCTGCACGGGTTCAGGACCAGGTGGCAGGCACCGATTTCGAGGTGCAGCGCCCGCACCAGCTCCATGATGCGCAGGGCGGTGCGGGCACCGATGACGGTCGGCGGGCAGACCACCAGCATCACGTCCACGCGGCCGTCCGTGCGCCGGCTCAGGTGCTCCATGCCGGCCTCGTTGTCGATCACCACGGCGGCATACTGCTTCCCGATGCGGCCGAGGTATTCGCGCAGCAGGTTGTTGATGAAGCAATAGCAGTCCGGCCCTTCCTGGCGCCCCATGGTCAGCAGGTCCAGCCCCGTGGATTCGACCAGCGACTCGTTGATCTGGCGCTCGATCCATTCGTTCTTGGAGATCCCGGCGGGCTTGGCATCCGGCCGGGCGCGGAGCTCCTCGCGCATCATGCCGATGGTGCGCTCCACGCGCAGCCCGAGCTTTTCCGCTAGGCAGCTGTTGGGGTCCGCATCCACGGCCAGGAGGGGGCGGATGCCTCGCGCCAGCAGGCTGCGGCAGAGCAGGCCGGCGATGGTGGTCTTGCCGGTGCCTCCCTTGCCGGCCAGTGCGATGCGCAAGCTCATGTTCCGGCCTCCCGGGTCACGTGAGCAGGCGAGAGGAGCGAGGGGAACTTCTCGATGTTGGTGTGGGGGAGGAACAGGCACGAGCTGTACTCGTTCATGTACTTGTGGCTGGAGCTGAGCTCGAGGTAGGTCATGGCCCCGGCGATCTGCTCCTGGAGATAGCGCAGGGCCTCCTGTGAGAGGAGCGCCATCTTGGCGCCCTGGACCGAGCCGTTGCCGATGTACTTGAACCGCGCAGGGTCCAGGTCCGGGAGCAGCCCGATGCGGATGCCCTGCTCGACCTTCAGGTAGTTGCCGAACCCGCCGGCGATGTAGATGTGCTGGAGGTCGTCGAACGTCATGCCCACGTGGTCGAGCAGGCACTCGGTGGCCATGTAGATCGACCCCTTGCTGTGGATCAGGTTGTTGATGTCGGCCTCGGTCAGCACCAGGTCGCGCCCCAGCGCGGTGTGGCTGCCGGGGAAGAGGACAAACTCCTTGTCGCCGGATTCGCCCTCCCGCAGCCGCGCGCCGCAGATGGCCGGGTCGAAGCGCCCCCGGCGGTCGATGCACCCGGTCTTGAGCAGCTCGCCCACGGCATCGATCAGGCCGGAGCCGCACAGTCCCAGCGGCTTGCCGCCGCCGACCACGCTGCACTGCGTGACCTCGCCGTTGGGCCCGAGCTGGATGCGCTCGATGGCGCCGTTGGTGGCGCGCATGCCGCAGGTGATGCCGCCGCCCTCGAACGAAGGCCCGGCCGAGGCCGAGCAGCAGACCAGCCAGTCCGCATTGCCCAGCACCAGCTCGCCGTTGGTGCCGAGGTCGATCAGCAGCGAAAGCTCGGGGGAGCGCATCATGCCGCTGACCAGGACATCGGCGACCACGTCGCCGCCCACATAGCTGGCGACCGAGGGGAGCATGACCAGCAGGCCGCGGGAGTTGATCTTGATCCCGACCTCGGCGGCGCGGATGGTCGGCGGGGAGCAGGCGGCCGGGATGTAGGGATCCTTGCGGATGTTGCCGGGGTTCAGCGCGCAGAGCAGGTGGATCATGGTCGTGTTGCCGGCGCACGTCACCATGCAGACGTCGTTCAGCTTCACCTTCGCATCGACCACCAGCGCGGCGACGAGGTCGTTGATGTCGTTGACGATCACCTCGCGCAGCTGCGCGCGCCGCTCGGGCGTGGAGCCGAACATGATGCGCGAGATGACGTCGTCGCCAAAGGAGATCTGGGAGTTGTACTTGGCCTTGGTCGCCAGGGTCCGGGAGGTGCCGAGGTCCACGAGGTGGGCCACGACCGTGGTGGTGCCGAGGTCCAGGGCCACGCCGAGGTTGGTGGCCGAGGTGTCTCCCGGCTCGACGTCCACCACCTCCACGGTGCCGCCGCGGCACCCCAGCAGCGCGGTGACCTTCCAGTCGCTCTGGCGCAGGATGTCCGGCAGGCGCTGCAGCACGGCCAGGCCGGTCTGCATGATCGGGATCTCGCGGTGCCGCCGGATTTCGCGGAAGAGGCGCTCCTGGTCGCAGATGCAGTCGGAGATGGTCGGCCTGGGGATCTCGAGATAAATCTTCTGGAACAGGGGGTTGCGCGGGAAGAGGGCGCCCTCGCCGACCCAGTCGGAGATGGAGCCGTACCGGACCGCATCCTCCGTGGCCAGCTGCGGCACGCCGCCCACGCGGGACTCGAACGGCACCTCGATGGTCACGTCGCCGTCGATGAACGTCTGGCAGGCCAGGGCCATGCCGCGCTGGATCTCGCGGCGGTCCAGGAACATGTTGGGCTTGGCCGTGACCTTGCCGGACTTGATGATCACGCGGCACTTGCCGCAGACGCCGTCGCCGCCGCAGACGCTGTTGACCGCAATGCCGGCGGCCGCGGCCGCATCCAGGACGCTTTTCCCGGACGCGGCCTTGACCGTGATATTCTCAGGCAGGAACGTTATGGAGTGGGTCTTCAAGCATTCGCCCAGGTGGTCTTCAGGAACTTCGAGATGCCGCTGGCCTCGCGCGGGCCCACGAGCACGGTCCAGCCGGAGTCATCCTTGAGCCCGCCGCTCATCACGGCGATGTACCCGGGGATGATGACCTTCTTGTGTGCGATCTTGCTCCTGACCTCGTCGGAGTTGAGGAAGGCGGCGATCTTCTCGGAGGTGAGCTTGTCGGACGAGAAGGCCGTCAGCACGGAGGTCCCCTCGGTGTCCAGCACGCCGATGTAGGCCGGCACGCGGCTGGCCTCGACCTCGCCGGCCACGGTGTAGTACGTCAGCGAGAAGTTGGTGGTGATCAGCAGCGGCGAATCCGGCGTGACCGCGCCGATGGCGTTCAGCTTGGCCTCCACCTGGATCGGCTTGCGCGGATCCGTGTAGAGGTTCTGGGCCACGGTCATGACCGGCATCAGCTGCTCCGGCTGGTCGAGCTCCGTGAGCACGATGGCCGCGTACTTGGCCACGTACATGCAGCACTCGGAGACGTTGAGCTGCGGGTCGGCCGTGCGGTTGGTCACCAGGCAGGGGTAGCCCAGCACGCGCAGGTTCTTCTTGAGCGCCAGGCGGCGCACCGCGGTCAGGGACTGCAGGGTGACGGCCACGCCCGGGCCGGTGACGTCCAGGACCAGGTCCTGGATGCCGGCGGCGCGGATCTTCTCGATCAGCGGAACCGCCGCATCCGGGTCCGGCGCGCTCACGGCCAGGGGGCAGTTGTGCTTCCGGGCCAGGGTGACAAACGCGTCGATGGTCTCGGCTGTGGCCGCGTGGATCAGCGGCTTCTTGTCCGCGCACGTGGCCAGGGCGGCGTCCAGGTGGGCGGCCTGCGCCGACATCAGCACCAGCGGGAGGTTCAGCGCGGCCACGGCCTGCACCGCGCGGACAAACGGCTCGGACTTGCCGCTGGCGTTCACCACGGCCACCACGTTGGCGTGCAGCTCGATCCCCACGCGCACGAACTGCAGCTTGCGGATGCGCTCGACCCGCGCCTGCAGCGCGCCGGCGTCCAGCGCGTCGGAGACCAGGACGCCGATGCCCGGCGTATGGTAGAACGATTCCTCATGGCGGAACATGACGGTCTCGTTGCCGATCTCGAGCTTGCCCGGCCCCGCGCCGATCGTGATCAGGCGGATGGGCGGCGCCGAGGCGCCGGCCAGCTCGGCCTTGGAGGCCTCGCTCACGTCCGGGCACTGGTCCAGGCTGGCCTGCTTCTGCGCCAGCTTCATGGCAAATGCCAGGCACGTCGGGCAGCCGCATTTCTTGCAGTTGGTCTTGGGGAGCAGCTTGAAGATATCCAGTGCTTTCAGGGCCATCGTGTGTCTCCTGTTGTATCTCGCCTTTGTTCGGTTGCAACAACTAACAAGTAGAGGAACTTTTCGCGCTGCGGGGCAGCGCTCCTACAATCATCCGCCCTCGCGTCAATCGTAGGAGCGCTGCCCCGCAGCGCGATCCCACGCGTCACCTCACAGCAGCGCCGGCATCTCCAGCGCCGGGTGCCCGGCCTTTGTCAGGAACTCCACCAGCTCCTCGCCGGTGGTGGCCACGGTCTCGTCGGCGATTTTGTCCAGCAGGTCGGGCACGCCGACTTCCCTGGCGCGGGCGCTGAAGCGGTCGCGGTAAAACTCCTTGAGCTCCTTGGGCATCCAGAGCAGGCGCCTGAGCCCGCCGTCGGCGGCGATGAACTTTTTGCTCAGCACGTAGAGGCGCCCCACGCCCAGGAACCCGGGCGTCTGGTTGCCGCCGCCGACCGAGCCGGCCAGGGTGGAGAACTTCATGCCGCAGGGGGTCATGCCGCTGTACTCGCGGTTGACGATCATGAACCCGTTGGCCTCCGGGATCAGCGCCAGGATGCACTCGAAGCAGCCGCACGAGGTCATGGGGTCCTCCATGAGCGAGTAGAGGCTGACCTTCTCGATGGTGCGGTTGGAGCTGCGGTAGACGAAGTCATTGACCTCCTGCCACTGCCCCTTGCCGGTGTCGATGACGCTGGCCTTCTTGATGGGCTGGTTGCCGCCGGTGGGGTCGATCTCGTAGCCGACCTTGCCGTCGAGCCAGCTCACGGCGCCGCAGAGGCCGAGGCGCTCCGGGCTGATGACGCAGATGTGGTTCGGCGCGAACGACTGGCAGAGCGAGCAGGAGTAAAACACGTCCACGGCCTCGTCGGTCATGCCGAGGATGCGCTCGTCGCGCTGCGCATAGGACTTGCGGGCCTCCTTGAGCGCGGCCTCGAGCGCGGCCGGGTCGGTGATGATCTTCACCTGGACCTTGTCCACGATCTTGCTGTACAGGTTGTGGATCTGCGCGTGGATCATGGTGCCGAAGTGCTTCAGCCGGAAGCCGCTGGCGTAGGCATCCTTGCTGATGCGCACCCAGATGATGTCGCGCTGGCTCATGTGGAAGACGCCCATGGCGTAGTTCAGGAAGTCGTGGATCTTGCGCTCGATCAGCGGCTCGAAGTCGGCCTGCATGGCGCGTCCGCCGATCTCCACCACGATGCCCAGCGGCATGGCCGAGCCCACCGCGGCGGTGTCGACGTCCGGGCCGATCAGCTCGATCCGGCCGTCCTCCAGCTGGTCCATGGGGCGCATGCGCACATGCTCGAAGGCCGTGGAGTACTTGCCGCCGAACTCCACGTGCGTGTCCTCGCGCCGCACGCGCTCACCCTCGAAGGCGGCGGCGTAGGAGACGGGGATGTCGATCTGCGCGACCGACACCTTGACGCCGCGCACCTCGATGCAGCGCGGCACGAGGCGCTCGTGGTTCAGCTCGCGCACGACGTGCTCGTAGGTGCAGATGCCGGTGGGGAGGATTTCCGGGATCTCCGTGTCGGCGATGATCGGGAACCCCATGTTGATGGCGCCGGCGCCGGTGGCGTACTTGATGTCGTCCACCTCGCCCAGGGTGACGCCGAAGGCGAAGACGCGGTTCTTGCAGTACTCGAGGCAGGCGCGCGGGTTGCCCGGCTTGATGCCGCCGAAGGTCAGCGCGCCGCGGATGGCCCAGCTCAGGGGGTAGATGGCGCTGATGGTGTCGCGGCCGTAGGGGACGATGTAGGAGTCCCACCCCATCTGCACCTTCTCCTCGATCAGCTGGTCGATGATGCTGACGCCGTTGGAGGAGGAGCCCACGAACACCATGATGCTGCGCTTCTGGAACTCGCGCACGATCCGGACCGCGGTCTTGCTGTCCGGCGCCGCGCCCAGGATGGCGGCAAAGCCGGGCATGCGCCCGTCGACCAGCTGGATCCCCAGCGTGCGCAGGATGGTGTCGGTGAAGAAGCCGTTGCAGTCCTTCTGCGGCTCCTGCGCATACAGGTAGCGCAGCGCCATGATGATCTCCTCGCAGAGCAGCGTGGCCACGCCGGCATCCAGCGCCGTGCCCAGGTAGGGGAACCAGAGGTTCGGACTGGGCTCGGGGCCGAGCAGCTCCCGGGCGTGCTCCAGCACCGGCTTCATCTGGTCCAGGGTTTCGATCTTCAGCCCCATGAGGGCGTGGGACATGGGGAGGTAGTAGGCCGTGTCGGGAAAGGCGACCGGCGTCGCTCCGCCCTTTTCCTGCAGCGCCTTCGCGTAGAAGGCCCCGGCCTCGGCGTAGATCTTGTGTGCCCCGCGAATGGCGGCGCTGGCGATGATTTTTGACATGTCAGGAGTTCTCCTTGATCCGTGAGGGCGGTTGGCATCTTTCCGGTCAACAAACACGTTTTTGTGTGTATGTTGGAGCATTCAAGTGGGCGGACACAGAGGTCACAGAAAAAGAAAGAGAGCACAGAGAAAAACATGCTGCGGCCGGCTCACCGGCCGCAGTCAGGCATTTCTCTGTGGTCGTTTTCTTTCTCTCTGTGCTCTCGGTGTCCTTGATTTGTTCATTCTTTGGGTTGCGGGCCGATGCCCTCCTTGGGCAGAACATCTACGCCCTCTGCTTTCCAGGCTGATCACTTGTTGCAATCCTCGCAATGGCCACCCGGGACGGCATTCACCGCAACCGGGTGCCCCTGGCACCCCATCTTGACCGGGACTGACCCGTGTCCGCCAGCCGGCGCCGCCGGCGCGGCGGCGGCGGCCGCTTCGTTCCCGGGCAGAAAGCTTCTGGCGTACATCAGCGGCTGCAACTTCAGGGCGGCGCGCTTCTTGTCCATGTGCGCCATCATCAGCTGTGCGGCCTTCACGGGGTCGGCCTCGAAGTTGAACTTGCCGCCGACGAGCTGCTCGATGTCCTCGGTGAGGAACTTGGTCAGCACGGGGCTGCCCAGCACGCGCATGGCCGGGCTGAAGTTCACGTAGGCGCCGGAGGCCACGCAGTAGAAGCCGATGGCAATGGCCTTTTCGCACATGGCCTCGGGCGCGGCGCCGGCGATGGGGAGGTCGGAGAGCTTGTCGCCGAGGCCGCCCTCCTTGATCATCTCGCAGAGCGCGACCAGGATGCGGCTGTTGTCCACGCAGGAGCCGAGGTGGAGCACCGGCGGGATGCCCACGGCTTCGCAGATCTCCTGCAGCCCCTTGCCGGCATACAAGGCGGCGGCCTCGGGCTGGAGCAGGCCGACCTTGGCGCAGGCCGTGGCGGCGCAGCCGGTCATGACCACGAGCACGTCGTTGGCGATGAGCTCTTTCACCATCTTGATGTGGCTGTCGTCCTGCGTCTTCAGGACCGTGTTGCAGCCGATCACGGCGGCGACGCCGCGCAGGCGGCCGGAGATGATGCCGTCGTTGAGCGGCCGGAACGAGGCGCGGTAGCGCCCGCCCAGGTGCGTGAAGGTGTTCTGCACTGTGAAGCCGGCCACCAGGTCGGTCTTGCCGGCGGGGATGTCCACGGCGCGGCGGTTGGGGAAGTTCTCGATCGCGGTGCGCACGATCTGCCGGGCGATGTCGTAGGCGTGCTCCTCGTCGAACGCGATGTGCCGGGCGCCGGGGATCCGCGCCTTCTTGCTGGTGGTGACGACCTGGGTGTGGAACCTGGCGGCGTGCTCGACCAGGGCGGGCATGATGCACTGCACGTCCACGAGCATCATGTCCACGGCGCCGGTGGCCAGCGCCAGCTCCTGGTGCAGGAAGTTGCCCACCACGGGCGCGCCCTGGCGCATGAGGATTTCGTTGGCGGTGCAGCAGATGCCGCCGACCAGGATGCCATTCGCGCCTTTTTCCTTGGCATACTTCAGCAGCTCCGGGTCGCGGCTGGCCGCCACGACCATCTCGGAGAGCGTGGGCTCGTGGCCGTGCACCACGATGTTGACGTGGTCCTTGCGCAGCACGCCGAGGTTCACCTGGCTGCGCACCGGCTGGGGCGAGCCGAACAGGATGTCGCTGAAGTCGGTGGCCAGCATGGCCCCGGCCCAGCCGTCGCCCATGGAGGTCCGCAGGCCGAACATGATCAGGTTGATGTAGTCGGCATCCACGCCCTCGTGCGTGCGGTGCAGCGTCTCGACGATCTCATGCTCGACGCCCACGGGGATGAGCCCGAGCTTGCGCCAGTTCTGCAGCGTGGCCTCGGGGGCGCGCAGGGCCGGGTAGCGGATCTCGCCCTCCTGCTGGTTGAACTGGCCGAGGGCCAGGTCCGCCATCTCCACGGCGATCTCCTCGATCTTGCGGTTCTCGGTCTTCACGCCCCATTCGCGCGCCAGGGCCAGCAGCCGCTGCGGGTCCTTGATCGAGTATCCCTGGGCCTCGCCTTTGGCGGCGAGCTTGAGCGTCTTGACAATGTCGTGCCCGTGGTCCGAGTGGGCGGCTGAGCCCGCCGCCACCTGCCGGATGAGCTGCCGCGCGGCAATGGTCTCGGCCGTGGCGCCGCAGACGCCCCGTTTGGCGCCGGTCTCGCGCAGGCTGATGCGGCAGGGGCCCATCTCGCAGATCTTGCAGCAGACGCCCTTCTCGCCGAAGGGGCAGCGCGTGCCCTGCTCCAGGTGGCGGGTGTGCGCGGTCTCAATCCCGGCGTCGTTGGCTTTCCGCAGGACCTCCTGAGCCACGGGATCGGCGGTCCGTTCGTCAACCTGCATGTCTTTTTTCATACTCATTACCTCGTGTAAAAGCAGCCCATGGTTCAGTCAGCTTCAGCTTTTGACAGGATTAACAGGATTTTCAAGATTGCGGCAGTCGTCCCACTTGTACCGCCAGAAACTCCGTGATCCCCGCCACAGCCGTCACGGTCTCCCAACTTGCACCCGCTGCCACGGAGCGTCCGCCCATCTCCGCATCCCGCAGGGCCTCATCATACGGCAGAAACCCCGCAAAAGCCAGGCCGGGGAGGGAGTCGGCCAGAAAGAGCCGGTCCTTCTCCGAGCGGATCTTGTTGCCGACGCCGAAAACCTTGCGCAGGCCAAGCTGACCGGCCAGCTCGCGGATCCGCAGCGCGGTCTCCACGGCCCGCAGCGAAGGGTCCGCGACCACCAGCAGGGCGTCCACGTTGCGGACCGTGCCGCGGCTCAGGTGCTCCACGCCGGCCTCCATGTCCAGGATCAGGTCGGACTTGCCGTCTGTCAGCAGGTGGGCGATCAGCGCCCGGATCAGCGAGTTCTCGGGGCAGTAGCAGCCGGCGCCCCCTTTTTTCACGGCGCCGGCCACCAGTACGCGGATGCCGTCGATGTTGACGGCGTACCGCTCCGGGATGTCCTCGACAAACGGGTTGAGCCGGAACATGCCGCCGGTCGTGCCCGGCTGGACGCCCATCTTCTCCTCGATCAGGTCCTTGATCCCCACCAGCGGCTGAAGTTGATCCGCCTGCGGATACCCCAGGCAGGCTGCAAGGTTGGAGTCGGGATCGCAGTCAATCGCCACGACTTCATGGCCGGAAACCTGCAAGGCGCTCGCCAGCAAGGCGCACGTGGTCGTCTTGCCAACTCCGCCTTTGCCTGTGATTGCGAGTTTCATACTGATCTCGGCCTTGGTATGCACAGGTCAAGGACACAGAGAGCACAGAGGCAGCGCAGAGAACACAGAGATATTTCCGACTGCAACCGGAATTCCAGTTGCAGCAATAATTGAACTCTGTGTTCTCTGCATCTCTCTGTGCCCTCAGTGTCCTTTATACGTCCGATTTGGACACCGCTGCGGCGTGGTCGCGCCCCAGGAAATAGTTGGCCCAGCCGGAGGTGTAGGCCAGCTCCATCCGGCGCGGCGGGACATACGCGGTGCGCATCGAATCCAGCTTGCGGGTGCCCTTCAGGCGGGGATAGACGCGGGTCCAGACGCATGGCTTTTCGTCGGGATACACCTCGCACATGCCGCGCGTGCTGCCGCCGCAGGGGCCGTTGCGCTGCTGCTTGGCGCACCGCCCCTGGGGGCAGCAGTAGGCCATGTCCGGCAGGGCGCAGTCGCCGCAGTCGCGGCATTTGAAGCAGAGCGCCTTGATGCTGGCCTCGCCGCAGTGGCTGAGTCCGGCCAGCAGGGAGCGCCCGCCGATCAGCTTGTGCCAGCCGGTCATGAGCCGGCACCCGGGGCTGCCGCGCTTGAACACCAGGCTGTGCATGACCAGGGTCAGGCCATAGGCGAACCCGCCGCGTCCTTGGGGGAGCTTCGCCACCGGATCCTCGTCCACCTCTGCTCCGGGGCGGTACGACTTCGGCGGCGGGAAGGCGTAGAACTCGTCCTTGCGGCCGAATGAGACCTCCGGGATAAACGACTCCCACTGTGCGCCGATTGCCGCGGCGTGGTTGATGATGAACAGGAAGTCCTCGGTCTTGAGGCCGAAGCCGCCGATGTGGACGCCGGCAAACCCCATTCCCTTGAACATGGCCACCATTTTTGCCGCGCGCTCCAGGCGCTTCTTCTTCCCCTTGTCCGCCTCCTTGGACTCGGCTTCCAGGACCGCCAGCAGCTCGTCCGTGACCACGCACCCGGGCACGAGGCCGGCGTTCATGGTCTTGGCTGCGCCGTAGCTCAGGGTGTAGACGTTGCCCACCAGCGGCACGTTCAGCTTCCGGCTGGCCATGTAGCGCTTCACTTCCAGGAACTTGCGCATGTCGTAGCCGAGCTGGGGAATGACAAAATCGGCCCCTGCGGCGATCTTCTTCTCCAGCTTGAAGAACTGCGGCAGCAGCTCTTCCTCCTTGAGCTTGAAGGGGGAGACGGCCGCGGCAAGGAAGAAATTCGTCTGCGGCAGACGGGTTGTGGTCCCCTTCTTCATGCCGGGAATCTCCAGCCCGGCATTCATGGCCTTCAGGTACTTGATGGCCTGGACGGAATCCAGGTCGAACACGCCGGCCGCGTTCCCCTCAAAGCCGCTGGCCGGGTAGTCGCCGGTCACAACCAGGAGGTTGTCGATGCCGGCCCGGGCCAGCGCCATCACGCGCGATTCGGCGGCGTTGCGGTTCAGGTCGCGGCAGGAGAAGTGCACCAGCGCATCAACCCCCTGCTTCTGCACCTCCGGCGCCAGCGCATCCGGGGTCATGGCCGAGTTGCCGCCGGGGTTGTCGGTCAGGCTGACGGCGTGGATCTTCGTGCCCGAGGCGGCCGCGGCTTTGGCAAACTCGATGGCCGCCTCCACGCCCGGACCGCTCTTGCCGCGCGCGGGGACAAACTCGCAGGTGATGGTGAATTCGCCCTGATGAAAAGCTTCGCGAAGCATGGGGGTCGCTCTCTTTCGTACAACTAATTTAGGACACAGAGTTCGCAGAGAAGAATAGAGAACACCGAGTGGAAATTCGGCTGTCTCGGCTGGGTTTCCGGCCGCGGCAAGAGAATCCTCGGCGACCTCTTCTCATCTCTGTGCCCTCTGTGTCCTTGGCGTGTTCTTTGGCAGACTTTGGAAGGCTAGAATAGCCCCGTCACTTCCCCGGTCTCCACATTCACGTCGATGTTCCGGAACGACGGCATGGAGGCGGTGCCGGGCATCAGCTTGATGGCTCCTGCCACGGGCACGAGGAAGCCGGCGCCGCGGTAGATCAGGACGTCGCTGATCGGCAGCGTCCACCCCTTGGGGCGGTTCTTCAGGTCCGGATCGTGCGAGAGGCTCAGGTGGGTCTTGACCATGCAGGTGCCCATGTCGCGCGTGGAGGGGTCCTGTTCGTAGAGCTTGATCTTGGCCAGCGCCGTGTCGGTGTAGGAAACGCCGTCCGCGCCGTAGATCTCCCGGGCGATCAGCTCGATGCGGGTGCGCAGCGGCGTGCTCAATTCGTACAAATAGTGGAAGTTGTTGGGCTTGTCGCAGGCGGCCACCACGGCCTCGGCCAGTTCGATCGCCCCCTCGCCGCCCTTGAGCCAGTGCTTGGAAAGGGCGCACATGGCGCCGGCCTGCTCCGCCATCTTCCGGACCAGGCGGATTTCAGCCTCGGTGTCCGTGTAGAAGTGGTTGATGCAGACCACCGGCGTGACGCCGCTCTTCTTCACGGTCTCGATGTGGGCCACCAGGTTCTGGCAGCCGGCTTCCACCAGCGCGAGATTTTCCTTGGTGTAGGCGTCGTCCAGCGCCACGCCGGGGCGCACCTTGGGACCGCCGCCGTGCATTTTGAGCGCGCGGATCGTGGCCACCACCACCACGGCATTGGGCTTGAGGCCCGAGGCGCGGCACTTCAGGTTCCAGAACTTCTCGAAGCCGATGTCAGCGGCAAAGCCGCTTTCCGTCACCAGGTATTCGCCCAGCCGGGTGCCCAGCTCGTCGGCAATCACGGAGTTCTGGCCGATGGCGATGTTGGCAAACGGACCGGCATGCACGAACACCGGCTGCCCCTCGATGGTCTGCAGGAGGTTCGGGTTCAGGGCCCGGACCATCCAGGCGGTCATGGCGCCGTCGACCTCGAGGTCCTTGGTTGTCACATCGCGCCCGGCCTTGTCATACGCCACCACGATGCGCGCAATCCGCTGGCGGAAGTCCTTCAGGTCCTTGGCCACGGCCAGGATGGCCATGACCTCGCTGGAAACCGTGATCTGGAAACCGGACTTCATCTCGAAGCCGTCCATCTTGCCGCCCTGGCCGATGGTGATGTTGCGCAGCGCCTGCGCGCAGAAGTCGATCGCCCACTTCATCTGCACCCGGTCCGGGTCGATGTCCAGCCGGCGCATCTTGGTGGCGGCCAGCTTGGCGTCGTCGTAGTTGGCCTCATGCTGCATGCGCGAGGTCAGCGCCACCATCGCGAGGTTGTGGGCGTTGGTAATGGCATCGATGTCGCCGGTCAGGCCGAGGGACAGCTCGGTCAGCGGCAGAACCTGGGCCAGCCCGCCGCCGGCCGCGGAGCCCTTGACGTTGAACGTCGGGCCGCCACTCGGCTGCCGGATCGCGCCCACAGACTTCTTGCCAATTTTGGCCAGCCCCTGCACCAGGCCGATGGTGGTGGTGGTCTTGCCTTCGCCCAGGGGGGTGGGGGTGATGGCGGTGACGTCGACGTACTTCCCCTGCGGCCGGTTGCGCAGGCGCGCCATGGCCTTGACAAAGTCCACCTTGCCCACGCGCTGCCCCATCTGGATCAGCTCATCGTCCAGCAGCCCCAGCTCCCGGCCCAGGGTCATGAACGGCTTCATGCCCGCCCGCGCCGCGTCAGCAATCTGCCAGTCCTTCATGGTTGTCGGATCCAGCACCGGCCTGACATTTCCCCCTGCAGCGGCTCCAGACTTGCTCATACCCGTTTCCCTTTCAGCCCAAGCATTGAATTTTGAAGGCCGATACGATCCATGATTCGCAGTAACATGATTAATATACC
>JBAWXQ010000051.1:0-15910 GCA_037144015.1 bacterium | reverse complement strand
CCGGAACAATTTTTCTGTCTGTAATTGAGTTTTCGCAACCCGCGGGCAGCGGGTTACACAACTAGGAGACTGTCGGCAGAAAGCCCTGGACCGATCCGAGGCCTAAGTCCGACAGTCTCCTAGAAAGATTGTTCCGGCAACTCATTGCCAACGTAACCATACCCGCAGGGCCGCGCGCTTGTAAAGGATTACAACGGGTGGAAGACTGGAAGATTGGAAGACTGATGACCTTCCCCTTCAGCCGGAACGTACCAAAGTGGGCCACGCCCACAACCCAATCAACTTGAACAGGAGGCAACAGAGATAGCAGAGGAATTCTTACTCTGTTGCCTCCTGTTCAAAACAACTTGTTTTTTGTAGAGGTTCCCATTCTTCCATGCTTCCGCATCACGTTCAGCCTTGCCTCCTGCGCGGATGTTGGGATAATGGCGCGCATGGCTGACATTGAAAAAAAGGCTGCGGCTCACACCGCCCTGGTGGTGTTTTCCAGCGAGGATCTCTGGAGCTCTCTGCAGAGCATCGCGCACTTCCAGGAGCGGGAGCGCCTGGACGGCGTGTTCATTTACCAGACCACGGACCGCCATTCCGCCGTGCCTGCCGAGCGGCTGCGGCGCTTCTGCTCGCGGCGCTGGCCGACCCTGCGCGTGGTGCTCCCCGGCGAGCCGGGCGCAGCCAGCGCCGCCAAGGTGGCGGAGCGCGTCGGCGACTGGCGGCGGTTCCGCCCGGATGTGACACGCTGGGTGATTGACGCCACCGGCGCCACGCGCGCCATGCTCGGCGGCGTGGCCCGGGTCCTGGCTGCTGACAAGGCGTTCGAGGCCATCTACCGCGAAGCCGACGGCTCCTGGCTTGCGCTGCGCCCGGCAGGCACGGGACAGCTCGAAACGACGGCCATGGCCGCGCCCATTCCGGCAGATGCGACCGATGCGCTCCCGGTGACCGAGCTGGTCGAGCTTCTGGCCGGCGACGTGGCCGAGATCCGCTTCCGCGAGAGCCGCGCCCCGGAGCCGCTGACGCCGGAGGAGATCAGCCGGCTGGTCATGTCCGGAGGCAAGTGCAACTGGGACTGGAGCCGGATGTACGCCGTGGCCCTGAACCGGCCCGGACGGCTGGAGGAGTTTGCCTTCGAGGACTTTGTGGCGGCCACGCTGCTAGCCATGGGCGTGCGCAATGTGCGCGTGAACCTGAAGGTGGTGCAGACCGGGCCGAAGCACCTGGAGACCGTGCTGGATCTGATTGTGAACCGCCGCGGCCGGCTCTATGTGTTCGACTGCCGGGCGCGCGACGAGCAGCGCGACCCCGGGCCGCCTGCGCCGCTGGTGGCGCTGGACGGGCTCTGGCCGGTCTGCGTGGCGCTGCGCCCGAACCGCTGGGCCACGGATGCCGAGCGCCTGCTGGCGGCCATGGGCAGCCGCATGCACGTGATCGATGCCGACGGCTGCCGGCACCTCTTTTCGTGGCTGGCCGGGCTGATGGACGTTAATCCGCCTGCCACCCTGCGCGAACTGGAGCGCGCGGCGCTGCGCCTGGGCGTCAACCGGCTGCCGGTCTTCACGCCTGCCACGCAGGCGCAGCGACTGGGCGATGCGGTGCGGCTGGATGACCAGGTGTTCGATTTGGTCAAGGGCGGCCGGGTCGATGACGGCGGGAACGAGACGGTCTGGCGCGCCGCGCGCGTCACGCCCGACCTCTGGTTCCTCGAGGGGCGCGTGCTGCAGGGCGGCGTGGGTGC
Source organism: bacterium (assembly GCA_037144015.1). Taxonomy (GTDB): domain Bacteria; phylum Verrucomicrobiota; class Kiritimatiellia; order RFP12; family CAIWXQ01; genus CAIWXQ01. The sequence continues at coordinate 14,178 of JBAWXQ010000051.1, read as the reverse complement.
CGAAATGCAGCGCCGGCTGGCCGCCCGCTTCGCCGAGCAGAAGCTCCCCGCCACGATCGTCTTCTTCGAGCTGCTGCCGAACAAGAAGTTCTGGCATGCGCTGGTGCGACTCCCCGGTGACAATGGCGCCTTCACCAAGGCGCTGCACAAGTGGCGGAATCTTCCGCTGATCGTGTAGAAGAGGGCATGGGTCAGCAGTCATTGGTCATTGGGGGCGTGTTCGACATTCGGAGTTTACGGATCACGGATTACCGATCACTGTTCATTTCCCATCACTCTGCGAGGCATCATGAACGCCATTTCTTCTCCCGCCGCACCCCGGGCTATCGGCCCCTACTCGCAGGCGATCGTGGCCGGCGGTTTTGTCTTCTGCTCCGGGCAGCTCGGGCTGGATCCCGCCACGGGCGCCTTTGCGGCCCCGGATGTCGCCGGGCAGGTGCAACAGGTGCTGCGCAACCTGTCGGCCGTGCTCGAGGCTGCCGGCAGCGGCCTGCGGCAGGTGGTGAAGACGACTGTGTTCCTGGCGGACATGAACGACTTTGCCGTCATGAATGCCGAGTATGAGAAGGCCTTCGGCACCCACAAGCCCGCGCGTTCGACGATTGAAGTGAAGCGCCTCCCCAAGGATGCCCGCGTCGAGATCGAGTGCATCGCCACGGTTTAGTTTTCGTGCCGGTTTTCGCGCTGCGAAAACCGGCACGAAAACGATCGGCGGCCGGCGAGCCGGCCGCCGCAGCATGAATTTCTCTCGGTGCGGCTTTTTCTGTGGCCTCTGTGTCCTTCCATGATAACGCCTAACCCCTAACCCCTGTCACCTGTCCTCCCGCATGCCACCCCGAACCTCCAGCTTCAAGTACCTGCCCGCCTCGCTGGCCGAGTCTGTGCACCGGCTGGGGATCCGCGTGCGCCGGCCGGTGCGTGGCCGCGGCGAGGGGCTGCACCGCTCGCCGGACTTTGGCGCCTCGGTGGAGTTTGCCGAGTACCGCGACTACACGCCCGGCGATCCGCCCGGCCGCATCGACTGGTCGGTCTACGCCCGCTCGGACCGCTACCGCGTGCGCCGCTTCCACGAGGAGACCAGCCTGCGCGCGGCCATCCTGCTTGACTCCTCCGAGAGCCTGGCGTTCCGGGACACCGGCGCCATGAGCAAGTGGGACTACGCCTGCCACCTCGTGGCAGGCGTGATGTACGCGCTGGTGCGGCAGGGCGACATGGCGTCGCTCGCGGTGTTTGCCGGGGCGGTGGAGCGGACGTTTGAGCCGGCCGGCACGCTGGTCAGCATGCGCCCCATGCTCACGGCGCTGGAGGAGCTGCGGCCGGCCGGAAAAACGGATATCCGCAAGGCCATGTTCGACGTGGCGGAGCAGACCCCGCCGCGCAGCCTGGTGATCGTGGTGTCGGATTTCCTGCAGGCGCCGGACCAGGTGGTCAACGGCATGCAGCGGCTCAACCACGACGGCCACAACCTGATCCTGCTGCACGTCATGGACGGCGGCGAGCGGCACCCCGGCTTTGGCGGCATCGCGGAGCTGCGCGAACTCGAGACGGCGAACCGGCTGGTGGTGGACATGGACGACATCCGCGCCCGCTACGAGCAGGCCGTGGCGCACCACATCGAAACGCTCCGCCGCGCCTGTGCCGACTGCATGGGCGACTACCACCTCATCGACACCCGCGAGCCCGTCGAGGCCTCGCTGCAGCGGCTCGCGGGCGGCAAGGTGTGAGGGCGGGAGATGCCGCCTTGTGCCGTGCACGCCTTTTGGCACATAATGGGCCCACCTTTTCAAGGAGGCCGCCCATGACCGCACGCCGCGCCAGACAGCACCGCCAGACACGCGAGACCGACATCGCCATTGCGCTCAACCTCGACGGAGCCGGCCGCTGCAAGATCGACACCGGCATCCCGTTCCTCGACCACATGCTGGAGCTCTTCGGCCGCCATGCGCTGGTCGATCTTCAGGTCAAGGCGCGCGGCGACCTTCCCGTGGACTATCACCACACGGTCGAGGACCTCGGGCTGGTCCTCGGCACCTGCATCGACCAGGCGCTGACGGCGCGCAAGGGCGTGCGGCGCTACGGCTGGTGCCTGCTCCCCATGGATGAATCGCTCTGCCAGGTGGCCGTGGACCTGGGCGGACGGCCATTCCTGGTCTACCAGATTGCCAACCGCACGCGCCGCATCCGCGACTTCGACGTCAAGCTGATCGAGGAGTTCTTCCGCGCCCTGGCCGTGCAGGCGCGCCTGAACCTCCACATCCAGCACCTCTACGGCGACGAGGTCCACCACGCCTACGAGTCCGTGTTCAAGGGGTTTGCCCGCGCCTTCCGCATGGCCGTCGAGCCCGATCCCCGCGACAAGGGCATCCCCTCCAGCAAAGGCAAAATCTGAACAAGAGCATGCGGACACAGAGAGCACAGAGATTCAGAGAGCACAGAGAGGCGTGGTTGTCTGGTGCTCGTGTTGGCGGTCAGCCGGCAACGGGGATTCTCCGTGATCTCAGGATCTCTGTGCCCTCTGTGTCCAAACCACTCGTATGATCATCCTGCCCGCCATTGATCTCCAGAACGGCCACTGCGTGCGGCTGCGCCAGGGGCGCGCCGAGGACGCTACGATCTACTCCGCCGACCCCGCAGCCATGGCGCGGCAGTGGCTGGCGCAGGGCGCACAGGCGCTGCATGTGGTGGACCTCGACGGCGCCTTTGCCGGCGCCCCGAAGCACCTGCCCGTGGTGCAGCAGATCGTGGCCACCATGGGCGCCGTGCCGGTCGAACTCGGTGGCGGCCTGCGCACGGACGACGACGTGCGCCGTGCGCTCGACGCGGGCGTGGCGCGCGTGATCATCGGCACGCGCGCGCTGGCCGACCCGGCCGCGCTGCAGCGCCTCGTGCAGGCACATGGCGACCGCATGGCCGTGGGGATCGACGCCCGCAACGGGCTGGTGCAGGTGAAGGGGTGGGTCGAGACTTCCGGCACGCGCGCCACGGACCTGGCGCGCCGCGCCGCAGACCTGGGCGTCGGCACGATCATCTACACCGACACGGCCACGGACGGCATGCTGGCTGGCACCAACGTGGCGGCCATGGACGAAATGTGCCGCACCGTGCCGTCCTGCCGCGTGATCGCCTCGGGCGGCGTCAGCGCCCCCGAGCACGTCCGCGCGCTCGTGGCGCTCGGGCACGCCAACCTCTACGGCGCCATCGTGGGCAAGGCCCTGTACGACGGCCAGACCACGCTGGCGGAGCTGCAGCAGACGGCGAATGAATGCGGACACCGAGAGCACCGAGCGAAGACAGAGAACACCGAGAGTTTTTGTGGCGGGGAAAAGGACGAGTTGACAAGGCGGATCATTGCGTGTGCGCTGCAAGTACACAGGACACTTGGCCCGGGTATGCTGGAATCTGCCTACCAGAAATGCCTCGCAATTGAATTTGCTGCCGCCGGGTTGCGGTTTGAAGAACAACGTGTTGTTGACGTGACCTACCGCAATGAAGTTGTGGAGAGCGCCTACCGGATGGATTTTGTGGTCGAAGATGCGGTCGTTGTAGAGTTAAAGACCGCAGCCGAAATCATGCCGGTGCATGAGGCGCAAGTCTTGTCCTATCTACGATTCACCAAACTTCACAAGGGCTTGCTCATCAACTTCAACGTTCGTTTGCTCAAAAACGGAATCCGGCGTTTCATCCTCTGAGATCTCTGAATCTCTGTGCTCTCTGTGTCCGCATTGCCCCTGTGTCCAAAGGAAATCATACCATGCTCGATCAAGTCCGGATCACCACGCTCCCCAACGGCGCCCGCGTGATCACCTCGCCGCAGGCCGACGCCGAGAGCGTCGCCGTCGGCTTCTGGGTCCGCGTGGGCGGCCGACACGAGGAGCCGGCCATGGCCGGCGCCAGCCATTTCATCGAGCACATGCTCTTTAAGGGGACGCGCCGCCGCACGGCCCGGGAGATCTCGCAGGCAGTCGAGGGGCGCGGCGGCTACCTCAACGCCTACACGCAGGAGGACGCCACCTGCTACTACGCGCGCATCCCGCACGAGCGGCTGGGGGAGGCCTTTGACGTGCTGGCCGACATGTACTGCGAGCCGAAGCTCGCGCCGGCGGACATCGACCGCGAGCGCGGCGTGATCATCGAGGAGCTGCGCATGTGCCACGACCAGCCGCAGCACGTGGTGCAGGAGCAGCTCATGGACGGCCTCTGGTGCGCCCACCCGCTCGGCAGGCCGCTTGTGGGCAGCGAGAAGACCCTGCGCGCCATGACGCGCGCCGGGCTCGACGGCTTCCGCCGCCGCCACTACCAGCCAGGCAACACGGTCTTTGCGGTGGCCGGGCGCATGGAGCACGCCGCGGTTGTGGATCTGGTGCGGGATGCGGTCGGACGCCTCCCCGCCGGCCGGCGCACGGCCTTTCGCCGGGTGGACCGCGCGGTGCGTCAGGAGCGCTTCCGGCTTGCGCGCCGGGAGATCGAGCAGGTGCACGCGGCCATCGGGTTCCGCGGCTTCGGGCGGAACGACTCCCGCCGCTTTGCCCTGCGCGTGCTCAACAGCATCCTGGGCGAGAACATGAGCTCGCGGCTGTTTCAGATCGTGCGCGAGAAGCACGGGCTGGCGTATGCGGTGCAGTCGAGCTTCCAGCTGTTTGACGAAACCGGCGCCCTGGTGGTGTCGGCCGGGCTCGACCGCGCCCGCGCGGCCGGGGCGCTGCGCCTGATCGCCCGCGAGGTGGCGCGCATGCGCGAGAAGCCGGTCAGCGCCGGCGAGCTGCGGCGCGCGCGCGACTACCTGCAGGGGCAGTTCCGGCTCGGGCTGGAGGGGACCAGCAGCCAGATGCAGTGGATCGGCGACACGCTGTCAAACTACGGCCGCTTTGTGAAGCCGGACGAGGTGCTCACGCGCCTGATGGCCGTCACGGCAGAGGAGATGCGGCAGGTGGCGGCGGAATTGTTCGCGCCGCGGCGCCTGACGCTGTCGCTGGTGGTGCCGGAGAAAGACCCGGCGGACGAGAAGCGCTGGCTGCAGACACTGGACGCGCTGGGTTGAACGTGGCAGCGGCGTCCGGTTGATTAGCTCCGGTCCGCGCTGCGGAAGTAGTCGATCGTGCGGCGCAGGCCGGTGTCGAGATCGATGGTGGGCTTCCAGCCGAGCAGCTCGGTGGCCCAGGAAATGTCGGGCTTGCGCCGCTGCGGGTCGTCCTTGGGGAGCGGCTTGTGCACGATCCGGCTGCGGCTCTCCGGGATCAGGGCGAGCGTCTTTTCGGCCAGCTCGCGGATGGTGAATTCGCCCGGGTTGCCGACGTTGAGCACGGGCAGGGGGAACCCGCGCGGCGCAAAGAAGGCATCCAGGCGGGCCTTGGGCTGCCCGACCAGCGCGAGGATGCCGTTCAGCAGGTCATCGACATACTGGAAGCTGCGGGTCTGCGCGCCGTCGCCGTAGAGCGTCAGGTCCTGGCTGGCCAGCGCCTGCACGATGAAGTTGCTGACCACGCGGCCGTCATGCGGGTGCATGTTCGGCCCGTAGGTGTTGAAGATGCGCACCAGGCGCACGTCCACGCCGTATTCGCGCGCGAAATCCGTGCTGAGGGTCTCGGCGGCGCGCTTCCCCTCGTCGTAGCAGCTCCGGACGCCGATGGTGTTGACATTGCCCCAGTAGGTCTCCGGCTGCGGATGGCAGAGTGGGTCGCCGTAGATCTCGGACGTGGAGGTGTGCAGGACGCGCGCCTTGGTCTTGAGCGCGAGCTCGAGCACGTTGAGCATCCCCACGAACGAGGTCTTGATGGTCTCGACCGGGTTGCGCTGGTAATGGATGGGCGATGCCGGACAGGCGAGGTTGAAGATCACGTCGAACTGCCCCCAGAACGGCTGGGTCACGTCGTGCAGCATGAACGTGAAGCGCGGGTTGTCGAGCAGGTCGTAGATGTTGGCCTTGGCGCCGGTGAACAGGTTGTCCATGGCCGTGACTTCATGGCCTGCTGCGAGCAGCCGCCGCGCCAGGTGCGACCCGATGAAACCCGCACCGCCGGTGATCAGACACTTTTCCCGCATCTTCCTGGCTCCTTCCGAATTGCGGGTCAGATTGGCACAATCCGGCACCGGCCGCAAGGGTAAGCAACAAGCCAACAGATACCATTGAACCACCATGCTTTCTCGTGTAGGCTACTTTATGTAACGCGATGATTCGCTGACGAAGAACATGCAGGAGTTTTCAGATATGGATAGTCAACCGAAAGACAACCTTGCCGGCGCCGCCATGCGGGTCGAGCCCGATATCCTCTACATCTCGGCCCCGGTCAACGCCCTTGTCGAAGGCATCTTCCAGGCTGACACCCGCCTCGGTGAGATCCGGCGCCATGGCGATTTCGCGCTGGGGACGTTCAATCACCTGGACGGTGAGATGGTGATGCTGGACGGCCACACCTACCAGGTGACCGGCACGGGCGAGGTCCATCCGGTGTCCGACGATGTCTGCTCACCCTTTGCCATCGCCACCTTCTTCCGCGAGTTGAGCCGCGATGACCTGGCGGAGGGCTTCAGCAGCGTGGAGGACCTGTTCGCGAAGCTCGGGCAGCTGTTTCCGTCCGAGAACATGATGTATGCCCTGCGCATCGACGGCTGCTTCTCGCTGGTGCGCACGCGCTCCGTGCCGCGCCAGGAGCACTACCGTCCGCTGGTCGAAATCACGCGAAACCAGCCCACCTTCGAACGTGCCGACGTGGAAGGCTCCCTGATCGGATTTCATACGCCGAGCTTCATGTCCTCGCTGAATGTGCCCGGCATTCACCTGCATTTTCTCTCCGATGACCGCACCTTCGGCGGGCATCTGCTGCAGTGCCGTGCGCGGCATGCCCGGGTGCGGCTTCAGATTCTGCGCCGGCTGCGCATGGATCTGCCCACCTCGCTGGCGTACCTCACGACGGACTTCTCGCGGGACACAGCCGGCGACCTGGCGGAGGCGGAGAGCGAGAAGAAAGCGCCGGCCACGCCGGCGTGAGTCTTCGCGAGCAGGCCCCGAGCCAACTCCCGCAGTTGCAGTCGCGTCCCTTTTCGCCTATCTTCTCCTCCCGTGTCGCGCATGATGAGTTTCATGCCTGCGCCGTTGCCCGGTGAAACCGGTGCGTGCAACCGGTCGCGACGGACAGACTGACCATGAGCATTGATCTCCTGTTGCACCGCATCCCTGAAGCTGCGCGTTCGGCCGCCGAATCGGCCGGTTTTCGTGACGATGACGTGCTGTTCAGCGTTTCCAGCGATCTTGACCTGCAGGGCGCCGCCGCCGAGGTCTGGACGATCATTTCCAGCGTTCAGATCGTATCCTTTGTCGTTTCCGGCAACAGCGCCGGCACGATCATCGGCCCGCACCTCCTGGATCGGGTGTCGAAAGTCCGTGCCCGTCAGAATGTCGGCAACTCCTATCTCGCGCTGCGCATCGAGGGTCTGTACATCGAAATCGCCCGCTATGCCAACACCCGCCGCGAGACCTTTGGCCGCGTGGCGACTTTTTTGCAGCGGCGCATCGAAGGCAAGACGCTGCCCGACAGCTATCTGGAAAAGGCCAGCGAGCTGGTCTGTCCCGCCTGCCACCTTCCGCTCCCCGGCCGCGGCGCGGGGTGCCCGCGCTGCCTGCGTGGCCGCGGCATCTTCGTGCGCACGCTGGGGCTGATGAGCGCCTACTGGGTGAACATCATCGCGCTGCTGGCGATGATGATCGCCGGCGTGGTGCTGGACCTGATTCCGCCGCTGCTGACCCGGACGCTGGTGGACCAGGTCATCCAGCCGCGCACGCACCTGGACTGGCTGCCGGTCATTCTCCTCGCCCTGGTCGGCGCCTCGGGCGGGCGCATGCTGCTCAACATCTTCATCGGGCGCACGAGTTCGATCATCGGCACGCGCATCACGCGTGACCTGCGGGAGAAGCTCCAGAAGAAACTGCTGAGCCTCGCTGTGGACTATTACAACCGCCACTCGGTCGGCGGCCTGATGAGCCGGGTGCTTTATGACGTGGATTATTTTCAGAGCTTCGTCCAGCAGGTCGCCCAGGGCTTCCTGCTCAACCTGATGCTGGTCTTCGGTATCGGCGCGATGCTGTTCTACATGAACTGGCACCTTGCGCTGCTCGTGCTGCTGCCCATCCCGTTCGTGGTGATCGGCACCACCTTTTTCTGGCGCAACATCTACCCGCTGCACTACCGCGTGTGGGACAGCCAGTCCAAGACCGCGCAGCTCCTTTCCGGCCTGCTGACCGGCATCCGCCTCGTCAAGGCCTTCGGGCAGGAGCAGCGCGAGGAGCAGCGCTTCAGCAACTCCGCAAGTTACCTGCAGCGCAGCCGCCGCAACCTCGAAACCAGCATGGCGACGTTCAACCCCATCATGGGCTTCATCTTCGGCCTGGGCGGCCTGATCATCTGGTGGGCTGGCGGCAAGCGGGTGATGGAACCCAACGGGATCACGCTGGGCACCCTGATGGCCTTTTTCGGCTACATGGGCATGTTCTATGGCCCGGTTTCCGCACTCAGCATGTTCTCAAACTGGGTTACGGGGTTTTTGTCCGGCGGCCAGCGGGTGTTCGAGGTGCTCGACGCGCAGGTCGGCGTGACGGACCAGGCCCAGCCCAGGCGCCTGCCGGCACCCCGGGGCCAGATCGAATTCCGCAACGTCACCTTCGGCTACGACCCGTACAGTCCGGTTCTCAACAACGTCTCCCTGACCATTGAGCCCGGACAGTTTGTCGGCATCGTCGGCAAGAGCGGATCGGGCAAGACCACGCTCGTCAACCTGCTCTGCCGCTTCTACGACGTGCAGGAGGGGCAGGTGCTCCTGGATGGCGTGGACGTGCGCGAAATCGCCCAGAAGGACGTGCACCGCAATGTCGGCCTGGTGCTCCAGGAGCCTTTCCTGTTCCGGGCGACCATCGCCGAGAACATTGCCTATGGGCGACCCGACGCCACCCCCGGGGCGATCATCAGCGCCGCGCGCGCCGCCAACGCCCACGACTTTATCGCGCGCCGCCCGGCAGGCTATGACACGCGGCTCGGCGAGTCCGGCGCCGGGCTGTCGGGAGGCGAGCGGCAGCGCATCAGCATCGCCCGCGCGCTGCTTTGTGATCCGCGGATCCTGATCCTCGACGAGGCCACCTCCTCTGTGGACACGGAGTCGGAACAGGAGATTCAGCGGGCGCTGGCCGTGGCCTGCAAGGGACGCACGACGATCGCCATTGCCCACCGCCTCTCCACGCTCAAAAATTCTGATCAGATCCATGTGGTGGACGAGGGCAGAATCACCGAGTCGGGCTCCCATGAGTCCCTGATGGCGCTCAATGGCACCTACGCCAAGCTGGTGCGCATTCAAACCGAACTCACGCGCCTGGAGGTGTGACATGACCACCGACAACCTGCCAGCCTCTGCCGCGCCGGTGTTCGATGACGACCGGCTTGCCCGCCTTGGCATCAACTGGCTGACGCCGGCAAACACGGCGATCTTCGAGGGCAGCTTCTCGCTGCTGCACTGCCAGGTGAAAGGCGACACGCTCTACCGCGGCGTTTTTGCCGTGCTGCTGTTTCCGGTCAGCCACCCCGACCGCCTGGTTTCGCTGCGCTACGTCGACACCGGGGACAAGGAGCGGGAAATCGGTGTGATGGATGACCTCAGCCAGTTCCCGCCCGCCGCCCAGGCGCTGGTTCGCGACAGCCTGCGCAAGCACTACTACGAGCTCATCATCACCCGGGTTTATGCCATCCGCCATGAATTTGGCCTGCTGTTTTTCGAGGTCGAGACCCAGTCCACGGGGCGCCGTGAATTCGTCATGCCCTGGCGCGGCGATCGCACGGAAGACTACGGCCACAGCGGCAAGGTGCTGCTCGACGCACTGGACAACCGCTACCTGATTCCCGACGTGACCGCGCTGCCTGCCAACGACCAGCGCATGTTCACCCGGTTCATCTACTGGTAGTGCAGGCTCAGAGAACAACCATTCCCCCGGGAGAGATTATGTCACGCGCTGCCCCCGACCCGGCCGGCTCCGGCGACACGCTCAGCGTGCCGCGCAGCCGCATCGTCTTTGCCAGCATGATCGGCACGACCATCGAGTTCTACGACTTCTACATCTATGCCACTGCGGCCGTTTCGGTCTTTCCGCTGCTGTTTTTTCCGAAGGGCGACTCCGGTGCCGCCCTGCTGGCGTCCATGGCAACCTTCGGGGTCGCCTTCGTGGCACGCCCGGTGGGCTCGGTGCTCTTCGGGCACTACGGCGACCGGATCGGACGGAAGGCGACGCTGGTGGGGTCGCTTCTCACCATGGGGCTGGCGACATTCCTGATTGGCATGCTCCCCACGATCTTGCAGATCGGATTGTTGGCCCCTGTCCTGCTGACTATTCTGCGGTTCTGTCAGGGGTTGGGGCTGGGGGGGGAGTGGTCGGGGGCGGCGCTCCTGGTGACCGAAACCGCCACGAAGGGTCAGCGCGCCTGGGCTGCCATGTGGCCCCAGCTCGGCGCGCCATTTGGCTTCATTCTTGCCAATGGCTCATTCCTGCTGCTGACGGTCCTGTTCCATTACAACTCGGCGCAGGCTCAGATGACCCACGGCTTCCTGACGTGGGGCTGGCGCCTCCCGTTCCTTGTGTCGATTCTCCTGGTGGCGGTGGGGCTGTATGTGCGTCTCAAGCTGGATGAGACTCCGGTCTTCGCCCGGGCGATGGCCCGGGGCGAGAAGCTCAAGCTGCCGCTCGGCGTTGTGTTCCGGAACAACCCGAAAGAGCTCATCCTCGGCACCTTCATCATGCTGGCCACGTATGTGCTCTTCTACCTCATGACCACCTGGATGCTCTCCTATGCCATCGGCAGGACCGAGCTCGGCTTTCTCGGAATCGGCTACCGCAATTTTCTGGTGCTGCAGCTCGTGGCGGTGCTCTTCTTTGCCGCGATGGTCCCGGTGTCCGGACGCCTTGCGGACATCTATGGCCGGCGCAGCGTCCTGCTGGTCGTGACCGCGGCCATCATCCTCTTCGGGCTGACGTTCAAGCTCTTCCTCAGTCCACGGATCATGGGCACGGGCGAGCACGCGAACATGGGGCTCCTGCTCCTCTTTCTCTGCATCGGCATGACGCTGATGGGGCTGACGTTCGGCCCCATGTCGGCCATCCTCCCGGAGCTGTTCCCGACCAATGTCCGCTACACCGGCTCGGGCATCGCCTACAATGTCTCGTCAATACTCGGCGCCGCCCTGACTCCCTTTGCCGCGGTCTGGCTTGCCAAAAATCATGGCGTCGGCTCTGTCGGCCTGTACCTGTCGGCGCTTTCAGTATTAACCTTCATCGCGCTTTGGGTCTCCAAGGAAACCAAGCACGCCAACTTTGACTCGCATGAGGAGCCGCGTGTGACATGAATTCCCTTGTGCTCATCATCGCCGCGCTGTGCGTGTTTACCCTGGGCTATCGCTTCTATGCCTTGTTTATCGCCCGGAAAGTCCTGCGGATCGACCCGCGGATGGCGACGCCGGCCGTCGTGCACGCCGACGGCCACGACTACTACAAAACCAGCCGGTACACGCTCTTCGGCCACCATTTTGCCGCCATTGCCGGGGGCGGGCCGCTCATGGGCCCTGTTCTGGCCGCCCAGTTCGGCTATCTCCCCGGGGCGCTCTGGATCCTGTTCGGCGCTGTGCTGGCCGGAGGCGTGCACGACATGGTTGTGCTGTTCGCCTCGGTCCGCCACCAGGGCCGGAGCCTGGCGCAGATCGTCGATCATGAGCTGGGCCCGACGGCCGGGATTGCGGCTTCGGCTGCCGTTCTTTTTATCCTGGTGCTGACCCTGGCCGGGTTTTCGATCGCCGTCGTGAACGCGCTCTGGGGGAGCCCGTGGGGCGCCTTCATGGTCTTTTCCACCATGCCGATCGCCGTGATCATGGGCATCTACACGTTCAAGATCCGCGAGGGCGATGTGCTGGGCGCGACGCTCATCGGGCTGGCGCTTCTCTTTCTGGCGATACTTGCCGGGCCGCATGTGGCGGCGCATCCTTTCTGGAAACGGATGTTTACACTCTCCAAGAACGAGATTTGCGGCTTTCTCTCGATTTACGGCTTTGCGGCCTCGGTGCTGCCGGTCTGGATCCTGCTGTGCCCGCGGGACTATCTTTCCTCCTATCTGAAGGTTGGCACAATCGCCCTGCTCGCCATCTGCCTGATCTACCTGCACCCGTCGATGCAGATGCCCCACCTGACGAAATTCATTCACGGCGGCGGCCCGGTCATCCCGGGGTCGGTCATCCCCTTTGTCTTTATCACGATCGCCTGCGGCGCGCTGTCAGGCTTTCACTCGACCATCGCTTCGGGAACAACACCGAAGATGATCGCGAGCGAAAACGACATTCCCTTTATCGGCTACGGCGCCATGGTGCTGGAAGGGTTTGTGGCGATTGTCGCGCTGATCTCGGCCTGCCTGCTCGCCCCGGGCGACTACTTTGCCATCAACGCGACGCCGGCGGTGTTTGCTTCGCTGGGTCTGACGACGGTTGATCTGCCGGCGCTGTCAGCTGCGGTGGGCGAAAACCTGGCGGGACGCACCGGCGGAGCCGTCTCGCTGGCCGTGGGCATGGCGCATGTCCTGACGGGCATTCCCTTCATGAAGCACATGCTTTCCTACTGGTATCACTATGCCATCATGTTCGAGGCGCTGTTCATCCTGACCGCGCTGGACACCGGCACGCGGGCGGGACGGTTTCTCCTGCAGGAAATGGCGGGACGAATCAGGCCGGAGCCGGGGAAGCGGAGGTCGGTTGCGAGAATGCTCCTGGCCGGCCTTGTCTTCACCTCTTTCTGGTCCTACCTTGTCGTTACTGGCGAGATCTCAACCATCTGGCCCATCTTTGGCATGAGCAACCAGCTGCTCGCCGCCACGGCGCTGACGCTGGGAACCGTGATTATCCTGAAGACCGGGAAAAGCCTGTACGCGTTCATCACTGCGGTGCCGGGCTTGCTGATGTTCGGCATCACGCTGTGGGCGGGGACGCTAAATGTCACGACCAACTACCTTCCCCATAAGAACTATGTCCTGACAATCCTGTCTCTGGTGCTCATGGCCCTGGCGGTCTTCATATTTTTTGCCGCCGTGCGCAAAGGCATCGCGATCATCCAGGCGAAGACGGGGCAGCCGGCCGGCTGACAAAAATCTCGCCGGGCCCCCTGAAAGGTGTAATCATTTAATCAGTTATACACAGCGGTAGAACTCGACAGCAGGCAGCCAAGGCGGGGATGCTCATGAAGCAGGCACAGATCGGTCGGATCGTTGGCCGGCTGGCAGCGCTGGCGATGATCGCGGGCGTGGCCCGGCAGGGCTGGGGCAGCGATGTTGCGGGCGCGCCGCTTCAGGCGGTCGTCGGCACCGCGGTCCGGCGCGGCGAAACCCCGCCCCTGCGCACGCTGAACCAATCACAGCCGGTGCCGCTGACATCCGCGGGCGCCACCCTGGTGGAAATCCCGCGGCGGTCGATCCCGCACACAACCACATCGCTCCGGGCGCTGTCCGTTGCGGATCCCGTGGTGCAGTCCAGTCATCCCAAGCTCTCCATGCCGTCCCCCCTGACCAGCTTTGATGGCCTGTATAATGTCGATGGCGTTGCGCCGCCGGATTCGAACGGCGACGTGGGGCCTAATCATTACGTTGAAATGGTCAACATGCATTTTTGCGTGTATGACAAGGTGACCGGCACCAACCTGATCACGCCGATGAAGCTGAGCCAGCTCTTTGCCGCTGGCGGGTTCGGCGCTCCGGCCGGGACCATCGACAATGGCGACCCCATCGTGTTGTATGACCACCTGGCAGACCGCTGGTTCATCAGCCAGTTTATTGTCAACGTCAATCCGTGCCACGAAGTCATCGCCATCTCCAAGACCGGCGACCCCACCGGGGCCTGGTGGCTGTACGACTTCACGATGCCGAACACCAAGATGAATGACTACCCTCATTTCGGCGTCTGGCCGGATGGCTACTACATGACCGACAACCAGTTCTCCGGCAACAATTGGGCCGGTGCGGGTGTTTTCGTGTTTAACCGGGTCAAGATGCTGGCCGGCGACCCTACGGCCGATTACCAGTATTTTGACCTGTATGGCGTGGATCAGAACTATGGCGGCATGTTGCCGGCAGACCTGGATGGCCCCGCGCCGCCTGCCGGCACGCCGAACTACTTCGC
>JBAWXQ010000050.1:0-15959 GCA_037144015.1 bacterium | reverse complement strand
CGTGCGTTTCGTGGTTCGCCAACGGGATGAAGTTCCGTCTTAGGCGAGGATTTGGCGACTACGTCCCGCTTGTCATTCACGCTCCTTTGCGTTAAGAAACATGTGCGAGGGTTTCTGCGGATGAAGAGCGGGTACAAGGGAACGTTGCTGGATCTGGACCGGCGGTCGCGCGAGAGCGTGCCGCCGCGGCGGTCGCGCATGTCGCGGGACTGGATCCCGCTGGGCGGGCGGCTGGCTGCGAGCGCGGATTTGGAGGACGCCGAGGCGCCGCGCTGGCCGTGGCTGAGCGCCCTCCCCCTGGCTCTGGCCGCATTCCGGGCCGGGCGGCTGCCGCTGCTGCGGGCCGCGGAGCAGTGGCGCGGCCGCCTGTTCCAGGAGCCGGTGCGGCTGACGCGCTTTGTGGCGATCGGCTACCGGACGATGCCCGCGAGTGTGCCGGATGAACTTGCCTGGCTGCGCCATCTGGGCGTGCGGCAGGTGGTGCTGCCGATCGAGCCGGAGGCGTCGGACGCGCAGCAGGCCCGGACGCTGGCTGCCATCCAGCACCTGCGCCAGGAGGATTTGCGGGTTGCGGCCGTGCTGGGCCTGCGGCGCGGCGCCGGCGCGGCGCCGGAGGCCTGGCATCAGTTCTGCCATTGGATCCTCTCGCAGGTCGGCTGGCAGTTGGACTGCGCGCAGCTGGGGGACGGAATCGAAGCGTTTGTGCGGGAGCGCCGAGGGTCCCACGGAGCGGCCGCGCTGTGCGCACATGTGCCGCGCCTGCGCCACGACTATCCGGGCGTGGCCCTGCTGGCACCGGGAGTGGAACAGGTCGAAACACCGGCGCTTGTTACGGCGCTGCGAAAACTGCTCCCTGCTGGTGCGGCGTGGGATGGCATGACCCTGCTGGCGCCGGCATGGCAGGCGCTGGGAAGCGTGGCGCGTGACCACCTGTTTCTGCGGCAGCTGACCCTGGCCGGCGGCCTGGCCGTGCGGCCGGGCGTGGCCGGAGGCCGGGTGCAGGTTGTGTTTCCGCCGCCGCAGGCCGGATGCGATGCGGCGGCAGCGGAGCGGATCGCCGGGAGCGTGGTGCGCCGGAGTGTGCTGGCGCTCTGCTCGGGCGTGGCTGACCGCGTGACCATCGGCATGGACGCGGCCACGGCCGTCCCCGAACGGCAGACACTGTCCACGGCGATCCGCACGCTTGTGGACCAGCTCGAAGGTGGGCGTTTGGTGCGCCGCGTGCGGGTTGGCGATCCCAAACGCGACTTTGTGCTGGAATTCGCGCACACGGACAAGCCGTCCCTGCTGGTCGGATGGACCGACGGCGATCCGCAGCAGGTGTCGGTGCCGTTTCTTGTCGGCACGGCCAGCGATTTTCTTGGCCGCTCCGTGCCCATGCTCCCCCACCCCCGCATCCGGCTCACACGCAGCATGGCATATTTCAAGGCTTCGTAAGGCGGGCGTCAGCCCGCAACCCAATGAATGAACGAATCAAGGACACCGAGAGCACAGAGAGGAACAGAGACCACAGAGAAATGCCTGCCTGCAGCCGGCGTACCGGCCGCAGCCGAAAGAAATTCTCTTTGTGCTCTCTTTCCTTCTCTGTGACCTCGGTGTCCTTGACGCATACGTCCGATTGGGTTGCGGGGTGACGGTTGCCTTGCCCTCGACACGTTCACTCGCCCCCTTCCCCATCGCCCTTCAAAACCCCATGAACCCACTTCTTTCCAGCGACACGATAGCGGCCATTGCCACGGCGGAAGGGGCGGCCGGGGTGGCCATGGTGCGGATTTCCGGGGCCGAATCGTGGCAGGTGGCGGAGCGCGTGGTGCGCTGCAAGGGGTTGCGTTTGGCGGATCGCGGCAGCGGGCGGTTCCTGCACGGGTACTTTGTTAATCCGGCTGACGGCGCGATCATTGACGACGGCATTGTGCTGCTCTTTCGCGCCCCCGCGAGCTTCACGGGCGAGGACGTGGTCGAACTTCAGGGGCACGGCGGGGTGGCGCTGCCGCGCGCCGTGCTGCGAGCCGTGCTTTCGGCCGGGGCCCGGCTGGCCGAGCCGGGTGAGTTCACACGCCGGGCTTTTCTGAGCGGGCGGTTGGACCTGACCCAGGCTGAAGCGGTGATGGATCTGGTGCATGCGCGGTCGGAGCGCGCGGCGTTGGCGGCGCGTGCACAGCTTGCCGGCCTGCTGGGACAGGAGATTGATTCCTTATATAGGCGCCTGACCGCGCTGTGTGCAGACGTGGAGGCGCAGCTCGATTTTGAGGCTGGCGATTTGCCGGCGCGGGTGCTGGACGAAGCGGCGGCGCGGCTGGATCAGGTAATCACAGATGTGCGGCGCTTGCTGGCCACCAGCCGTGAAGGGCGACTGCTGCGATCCGGTGCGCTGGTGGTGATCGGCGGGTGCCCGAATGCGGGAAAGTCGTCTCTGTTGAATGCGCTGCTGGGAGAGAATAGAGCTATCGTTAGCTCTACGGCTGGCACCACGCGCGACACGATCGAGGAGGGGGTGGTTCTGGATGGCATCCCCTTGCGCCTGGTGGATACAGCCGGCTTGCGCGAGACGACAGCACACGTGGAACAGGAAGGCGTGGTCAGAGCGCGCCAGGCATTGGAACAGGCTGATTTGGTTATTTACTTGATCGATGCCTCACGGCCGCTGGCAGAGCAGACCACGGGATTTGCGCGGAATACCGCGCAAATCTTGTTGGTCATGAATAAGATGGACCTTCCGGTAGTGGTGCAGGAGGGAGAAATCATGCAGGCGTGGCAGGGTGTCGAACACGGGATCGGCAGTCAAGCAGCAGGCGAGCATGATCTTCCACCCGATGTGCTCAAGCTTTCGCTCAAGACTGGCGCAGGGTTGCCAGAGCTCAAGCAGGCGCTGATTGAGCAGCTGGGCGTGGAACGCCAGGCTCCTGTGCATGCGCTCGTAACGGAACGGCATCGATCCGAACTCGTGCGGGCAGAGCAGGCCATGCTCCAGGGACGAGCCCTGCTGGCTGACGATGAAGCGCATCTGGTGCTGGTGGCAGGCGAACTGCGCAAAGCAACCGAAGCACTGGGCCGGATCAATGGCCGATGCTACACATTCGACCTGCTGGACCAGATTTTCTCCAGGTTCTGCCTGGGGAAGTAGCGCGATAAATAACCGAAAATCAGTTATTTTTCAGGCCTTTTTGCAGCTCCGACACGTCTGTTCACCGGTTGTTGATAAAGCGTTCAAAAAAGCGAACCTTTTGGCTGAACAAGCTAATAATAAACCAATCGTTTTTCATATAAACTACTGAAGACAAGCACGTTACGAGTTTTTCGCCGAGTTTTTGTTTCATTCGACCTTTTTCCTTTTTTACCTGTTGAGCAAGTTGAAAAGAGAGTCATCATTTTGCACCATGAGTCTGTGCCTCTTGTTGCCAGACACCGTAGGATGTTAAGATACTTGGACAAGGAAAACGATGTCTGTCTTGATCCAGAATCCGAATGATTTTGATGTCGTTGTGGTGGGTGCAGGACACGCCGGCGTGGAGGCTGCCCTCGCGTCTGCTCGCCTGGGATGCCATACATTGCTGGTGACGCAACTGCGCCCAGCGATGGCGCGCATGCCGTGCAACCCATCCATCGGCGGGATTGCCAAATCGCACCTGGTGTTTGAGCTGGATGCCCTCGGTGGTGAGATGGCGTGCACGACAGATGCCACCGGCATTCAGTTCCGAACTCTTAATGCCAGTCGCGGTCCAGCGGTGCAATCCAACCGGGCCCAGTGCGACAAACAGCGCTACTCAGCACGCATGCGACAGAAGGTGATCGAGCAGCAAAACCTGACGGTGCTGGAGGATGAGGTCACTGCCATTTGGATTGAAGGTAGAGACCTGTTGCGAGGGATCCGCACCGCGCGCACCGGCGAGATACGGTCGCGGAGCGTGGTCTTTGCCACAGGGACTGCTCTTGCCGGACGGATTCATGTCGGCACGGAGGTGTTCCCAGGAGGCGGTGACGGCCGTCCTGCTGCAGAATCGCTGTCCGCTAGTCTTCGCACGGCAGGTTTCGAGCTTAAAAGATTCAAGACCGGCACGCCACCCAGACTTGATGGTCGATTCATCGACTGGTCACAGACAGAAATCCAGTCTGGAGACGAACCTCCGCCGCTCTTTTCGTGGAATTATCGCCGTCAACGTGCGCAGGACAGTTGGAATATTGGCCAAAACATTCGCCAGATGTTCCACGTGGAACATCTCGCAGCAGCGCGTGCGGAGGATGGATCTTCAGGCGCTGCTTCACCGAATGAAATTCATTTGTTCCACGTGGAACATTCAGGTCCAGATGGACAGATCCCATGTTGGTTGACCCATACCACGACGGAGACTCATCGGATCATCCGCCAGAACCTGAACCGTAGCGCGCTCTTTAACGGCTCAATTACCGGTGCCGGAGTTCGGTACTGCCCGTCCGTGGAAGATAAAATCGTAAAATTTCCGGATAAGGCTAGCCATCATGTCTTCCTAGAACCGGAAGGCATGGCGACCCACACCATCTACCCCAACGGCATCTCCAATAGTCTGGATCGCGATGTACAGGCTGAGCTGGTGCACTCCATACCCGGACTTGAGCAGGCGAAGTTTCTGGAATACGCCTACGCCATTGAATACGACTGCATTGACACCCTTGAGCTAGTTCCCACACTGGAATCCAGGCGCGTCCACGGTCTGTTCTTTGCCGGGCAGATCAACCGCACGACCGGGTACGAGGAAGCCGCGGCGCAAGGGTTTGTGGCAGGTGTGAATGCAGCCTTGCAGGTTCTGGCGCGAGCGCCTTTCACGCTCAGCCGGCAGGAAGCCTATATTGGTATTCTGATTGATGATCTGGTTACTGTTGGCACCAACGAACCGTACCGCATGTTTACATCCCGTGCGGAGCGGCGGCTGATCTTGCGTCAGGACAATGCCAGATTTCGTCTATTGGAGCCTGCCGTACACCTTGGCATCGCGGCGCAGGACTTCATACAGGAGACACGTAATTATTCAGAACTTGTTGCTGAAGAACTACTTAGGCTAGACAATGCACATTTTGACGGCGTTTCCCTGTCCACTCATCTGTCACGCCCGCAGGTTCGATACCACGACTTGCCGGATGCCAGACTCGATCTTCCGGCTGAAGTTCGCGAGCAGATTGAAATCCAGGTGCGCTATCGCGGGTATATTGAGCAGGAGAAGCGGGCTGCGCAGCGGGCGCGGGCTGACGAACACGTGCGGCTTCCCAACTGGCTTGATTACTGGCGTGTGCCAGCCTTGCGCTACGAGGCGCGCGAAAAACTGCACGCACAGCGTCCGGGCAACCTGGGTCTGGCCTCGAGGATCCCCGGAATCACGCCGGCGGACATATCCGTGCTAACGATAGCTCTTAGGCGCGGTCCACCAGAAGACTGTCGGACTTAGGTCTCGGATCGGTCCCGTGCCTTCTGCCGACAGTCTCCTGGTTGAGCAACCCGCCGTCAGCGGGTTACGAAAACGCAAGTACAGCCAGAATAATTGTTCCGACTGCTCTTTTGGTTGCGTATTACACTGCTATTCAGCGCCTGGCGATGGCTTCACAGGAAAACTTTCCTCGTCGCTATTCCTACAGGACAGGTGTAAAATGCTTACATGGTGTTGCTGCAATAGCGCACCGTTTGCCCGTCATGGAGCAAGGGTCTGGCATGAACGGCGAGGTCGTCATCCTAACAATCGTCCTGTCGCTGGCCAGCGGGGCGCAGCTGGCTGCGGCCGTGGCAGCCATCCGGCTGATCCGCATCACCGGCCGGCCGCTGGCGTGGTCGCTGATCGCCACCGCCCTGACCTGCATGACGGCGCGCCGCATCATACCGCTCTGCCTGCTGCTGGCGGGCTACCCGGTTGCGGACGCCAGCCTAGCCGTTGAAAGCCTCGGGCTGCTGACCTCGCTGCTCATGCTCGGCGGCATGCTGCTGACCAGCGGAATCTTCAAGACCATCCAGCGCGACCGCGATGCGCTGGACCTCGCCTCTCAGCGCCTGCAGCATGCGCTCGTGGCTGGCAAGGTGGCGCTCTGGGAGTGGAACATCGCCGCCGGCACCCGTGAGTGGTCGAGCCTGGTGGACGACATGCTCGGGTTTTCGCCCCACGGTTTTCCCCGCAGCTACCGCGCGTGGGAGACCCGCCTCCATCCGGACGATCTACCCGGCGTCCAGGACGCCATCCGCCGCAACTTCGAGGCGAACGCGCCCTACGACGTAACCTACCGCATCCAGCGCGTGGACGGCTTGTACGTCTGGTGGCACGAGGTCGGCCATGTCAACCGCGACCACAACGGCGCGCCTATCTCCCTGGCCGGGGCGAGCGTGGACATCTCCGACCGCATGCAGCACGAGGAGGAATACACCGCCATCATCCAGACGGCCATGGACGGCTTCTTTGTTGCCAGCATGCAGACCGGGCGCCTGCTCGATGTCAACAACGCCTACTGCCGCCTGGTTGGATACACGCGCGCCGAACTGTTCGCCCGGCGCATCGCCGACCTCGACCTGAATGAAACGCCCACGGCGCTGACCGCGCATTTCCAGCGCATCGCGCTCGCCGGCCGCGACCAGTTCGAGACGCGCCACCGCTGCAAGGACGGCCGCCCCGTGGACGTGGCCATCAGCGCGCAGCACCTGCCCAACGCCAACCGCATCTGCATCTTTGTCAGCGACATCACCGAGCGCAAGCGCAACGAATCGGCCCTGCGCGTGCGCCTGGCCGAAACCGAGCGCTTCAACCAGCTCACCACGGAGCGGGAAGAGCGCATGATTGAGCTCAAGCAGGAGATCAACCGCCTGCTGCAGGAGCTGGGACGGCCGCCCAGCCATGTCGTCACCGCAGACTTTTCCAGCGGCAAAAACACCCCGGCAGCCCCTGACGGTCCGGCCGGCGAACCGACGGCGCCGCTGCCGGAACCCGCACTCCAGGATCTGCTCGACCGCCGGCAGATGCAGGAGCTCCTCGAAAGCTTCAGCGCGGCCGCGGGCATTTCCGCCTCGATTGTCGACCTGCGCGGGAATATCCTGGTGGGCGCCAACTGGCAGCCGATCTGCACCGCCTTCCATCGCATCCACGAGCGCACCTGGGCGCGCTGCGTCGAGAGCGACACGGATCTCGCCGCGAAGCTCACGAACGGCAAGAGCAACACGCTCTTCACCTGCCGCAACGGCCTGACCATGGCGGCCGCGCCGATTCTCGTCGAAAACCGCCCGCTGGGCCATTTCTTCCTCAGCCAGTTCTTCCTGGAACCGCCGGACACCGCCTTCTTCCGGAGCCAGGCCGCCGAGTTCAACTATGACGAAACCGCCTACCTGGCTGCGCTCGCCCGTGTCCCCGTGGTGCCCCGCGAGAAGCTCGAGCCGCAGCTCCGATTCCTCACCAGCTGCGCCAGCCTGGCAGCCAAGATCGCCCAGGAGCGCCTGGGCGAACGGCAGCACGAAAATCTCGCCCGCCGCACCACCGCCGAGATGCGTCACCAGCGCGAAGCGGCCATCAACCTGGCCCAGGATGCCATCGAGGCGCGCCGCCTGCTGGAAGCCAGCGAGGAGGCGCTGCGCCAGAGCCGCGACATGCTCGCGCGCATCCTCGATACCGTGCCACAGTGCGTCTTCTGGAAGGATGTCAACAGCGCCTACCTCGGCTGCAACCAGCCGTTTGCCAGGGCCTTCGGCCTCGAGTCGCCGCAGGAGGTCGTGGGCAAGACCGATTTCGACCTGATCCCGTCGCGCGAGGAGGCCGAGGCCTACTGCGCGGACGACCGCGTCGTCATGCATGACAGCCGGCCCAAGCGCCACGTCATCGAGCACGTGCAGTGCGCCGACGGCGAGCACATCTGGGTCGACGCCACCAAGCTGCCGCTCGTGGACAAGGATGGCCGGGTCTATGGCGTGCTGGGGATCTACGAGGACATCAGTGATCGCCGGCAGGCGGAGGAGCTGCTGCGGCAGCAGGAAACGCGCCTCCGCTTTGCGCTTGAAACCGTCGGCGTCGGCGAGTGGGAGTTCAACCTGGCCACGCTGGCGGCCCGGCGCTCGGAGCAGCACGGCCGCATCTTCGGCCACGAGCCGCCCCTGCCGCCCTGGTCGCTCGAAATCTTCCAGAACCATGTTATAGCCGAGGATCGCGAGCGCATGAAGCTGACGGTTCGCGATGCCATCCGGCTCGGGCGCGATCTGGACTTCGAGTGCCAGATCGTGCGCCGCGACGGCGCGCTGCGCTGGATCTGGGTCCGCGGCCGCCATGTGTGGGACGACAAGGGCCATCCGGTGCGCATGGCCGGCATCGTGCTCGACATCACGGACCGCCACCAGGGCGAGAACCTGATCCGGCAAAGCAAGGAGCGCCTGCAACTGGCCCTGATCGCCATCGAGGACGCCATCTGGGACTGGACCCCGGCGCACAACCGCCTGTACTGGAGCCCGCGCCTGTTCAGCATGCTGGGATATGCGCCGGATGAATTCTCCCCCTCGGTTACAACCTGGGAGACCCTCCTGCACCCGGACGACCAGCCGGCCGCGGTCGCCATGCTGCAGCAGTGCATGGATGGCCGCCGCGACGAATACCACCTCGAAGTGCGCTACCGCACCAAGTCTGGCGACTGGCACTGGGTGTTGGTCCACGGCCGCGTGCTGGCGCGCGGCCTGCACAACGAGATCATACGCATGGCCGGCACGCATACCGACATCTCCGCGCGCAAGCAGAACGAGGAGCTGATCTACCGGCAGCTCCAGGAGCTGCAGCGCTGGCAGACCGTGATGCTCGGCCGCGAGCAGCGCGTCATGGAGCTGAAGCGAGAAATCAATGCGCTGCTCTCCCGGCTGGGCGAACCGGCCCGCTATGGCAGCGCGGTGAAGGCTTAGCCCCGCACGCGTGCAACTTGGAGAAAGAAGCATGTCCGCGCCAGCCACAAAAAGAAAATCGCCGCGCACCGGCTTCCGGGTCAGCCAGTGGCTGCCGCTTGTTCTCCTCGCCTCCCTGGGCGTAGGCGGAACCGGCTGCTGGTACTTCCTGAAGCAACGGCAGATCATTCAGGCTGATCGCTACAACGAACTGCATGCCATTGCGCAGATGAAGGCTGCGCAGATCGTCTCCTGGCGGGTTGAGCGCCTGTCGGACGCGCGCCTGTACGCATCGCAAAACATCGGCCCGCTCGCCCTGGCATGGCTGACCAACGGCCCGGCCCTGCAGGCAGCCATGCGGGAACGCCTGCAGCAGGTGGCCAGGATTGAGGGCTATCCAAATCTGCTCCTGACCGCGCCAGACGGCCGGATCCTGCTCTCGCTGGCACCCTGCACGCCACCCGCGGACCCGGCTGCGAAGCAGTTGGCCCTGCGGGCGGCTGCCACGCGCACGGCCGTATTCGGCGACTTCTTCCGCTGCACGGAGTGCCGGGAGATCTTCCTGGATGTGGCCGTGCCGCTCCTCGACCCGGCACTGCAACCGGCAGCCGTGCTGATCCTGCGGACCAACCCGGAGGAGCACCTGTACCCGCTCATCCAGTCCTGGCCCCTGCCGAGCCGAAGCGCCGAGACGCTCCTCGTGCGCCAGGACGGCAGCCACGCCCTCCTCCTGAACCGGCTGCGCCACAGCCAGGCGCCGGCCCTGACCCTGCGGCTTCCGCTTTCAGACACGGAGGTGACCGAGGTTCAGGCTGTCCTGGGAAAAACAGGCCTGGTTTCCGGAAAAGATTATCGCGGCGAGCCGGTTAAAGCCGACCTCTTGCCGATCCCCGGCACCGCCTGGTTCATGGTGGCCAAGGTCAACACGCAGGAGATCATGGCCGAGGTCAACTACCGCGGGCAGGTCATCCTGATCTTCGCATGCCTCGTCATCCTGTTGATTCTGGCCACGCTGGCCGTCCTGTTCTACTTCGGGCAGGCCAATCTGCTCCGGGAGGCGCAGCGCGCCACGCTCGATGCCGCCGACGAGGAAGCGCCCGTTTCCGACGGGATGACGCGCAGCGCAAAAAAGGAGACCCTCCTGGCTTCCGGCATGGTTGTCTTCTCCGGCGGACTGGTGCTGATCGGGTGGTTCCTTGACTGGGACACGCTGAAGGGCGGCCTTCCCGGACACGTCAGCATGATGCCCAACACGGCCGCCGGGCTGATGCTCGCAGGGCTGGCCCTGGCCGCGCTGGCCTGCGCCGAGACCTCCAGGCTGCTGCTGCGCATTACGCAAACCTGCGCCGCCGCGGTGGCCGTGCTCGGGCTCTGCACGCTGGCGGAATATTTCCTCGGCGTGGACCTCGGCATCGACCAGTTCCTGTTCCGGCAACCCGCCGGGACGCCGGAGACGCTGGCTCCGGGGCGCATGCTGCCGACCACCGCGCTCAACCTGCTGCTGACCGGCAGCGCGCTGCTGCTGTCCTCCGCCCTGCGCCGCGCCCGAATCGCCCAAGGTCTGATGCTGGCCGCGATGCTGCTGGCGTGGCTCCCGCTGCTGGGTTACATCTACGGCGCGAACCACGTGTACGACATGGGCCTCTACACCCGGATGTCCGTCCTTTCGGCCATCTCCTTCCTCTTTCTCGGCCTGGGGCTGCTGTTCCAGACCCATCGGGAAGGCTTCGTGCGGTTTGTCCTCTCCGACAACCTCGGCGCGTGGCTGCTGCGGCGGATGCTGCCGTTCGTGGTGCTGGTACCGCTGATGATCGGCTGGCTGGGCGCGACCGGGCACCGGATGGGCTTTTACGAAAGCATCTTTGGCGGGGCACTCACGATGCTGGCCATGACGATCGTGACGCTGGGACTGCTCTGGTGGAGCGCCCGGGCGCTGAGCCGGATCGACGCGCTGCGCCGCAGCAACGAGCGCCAGGTGCATCAAAGCCACGAGCTGCTCCGCGCCACGCTGTATGGCATTGGCGATGTCGTCGTGGCCACGGATGTCGGCAGCCTCATCACGCAGATGAACCCCATGGCCGAGCAATTCACCGGCTGCACCGAAACCGAGTCGCTGGGCAGACCGCTGCACGAAGTCTACCGCATCATCGACGAAGGCACTCGCGACCTCATTGACCTGTCCGCCGGCTTGCGGCGCGCCGGCAACCCCGGGGAGAAGTTCAGCCATGCGCTCCTCGTTGCCCGCGATGGAACGGCGCGTCCGGTCACCGGCACCTGCGCGCCCATCCACGACCGCAGCGGCAATCCGATGGGCATGGTGTTGGTGCTCCACGACCAGTCCGCTGCCCGCGCCGCCGAGGCCCGGATCCAGGCGGAGATGGAGAAGCTGGTCACGGTCTTCGAGTGCGCGCCGGTGGCCATGCTGGTGATCAACGAGCAGGCCAATATCGTCTGGGCCAACACGGCAGCCATTGCCCTGGCGGATGCATCAGCGGCTGAAAACATGCAGGGGCAGCGCCCGGGCCATGCGCTGCACTGCCTGCACACGGCCGACGATCCGCGGGGGTGCGGCCTCGGTCGCGAGTGCCCGCTCTGCCCGCTGCGCCGCGGTCTGCTCACGGTGATCGGCAGCAACACCGCCCTGTTCGGGGCCGAGATCAGCATGAATCTCTACCGCCACGGTCTGCCCAGCCAGGTCTGGCTGCGCGTGGGAATGGCGCCGCTCCTGCTCGACAACCGCAAGCATGTCATCGTCGCCTTGGATGACATCACCAGCCGGAAGCAGCTGGAGAACCAGACACACGCCGCCCGGGAGGAAGCCAACCGCCTGCTGGCAACCTCAGATCAGTCCCGCCTGGCGCTCCTGGGCGCCATCGAGGACAACCAGCTGCTGGCCGAGCAGCAGCAGCACGAGCGCCAGCGGCTGGAGAACATCCTGGAAGGCACCCGCGCCGGCACGTGGGAGTGGAACGTGCAGACCGGCGCGACCGTGTGCAACGAGCGCTGGGCGCAAATTTTGGGCTATTCCCTGGAAGAGCTGGCGCCGGTCAGCATCGACACGTGGAATAAATTGACGCACCCGGACGATCTGCAGAACTCGAGGGCTCTGCTCGCGCGTCATTCTGCCGGGGAGTTCGCGTACTACGAGTACGAAATCCGGATGAAACACAAGGACGGCCGCTGGATCCCGATCCTCGACCGCGGACAAATCGCCACCCGGACCCCGGACGGCAAGCCGCTGCTGATGTTCGGCACCCACATCGACATCACCGAGCGCAAGCAGGCCGAGGCGCTGCGCCTGTCCAAGGAAGCCGCGGATGCGGCCAGCCGCGCCAAGAGCACCTTCCTGGCCCACATGTCGCACGAGATCCGCACGCCGCTGAACGCCATCCTCGGCTTTGCGCAGCTGCTGCTGCGCGACCCGGTGATCACGATTCGCCAGCGCCAGCAGATCGAGACGATCAACCGCAGTGGCGAACACCTCCTAGCGCTGGTCGAGGATGTGCTGACCATGACCCGGATCGAGGCCGGCCGCATGGAGCTCAACACGGTGGCGTTCGACTGCGCCGCGCTGCTGACGGACGTGGCGCGGATGTTCCAGCCGCGCCTCCTGGCCAAGCAGCTGCAGTTCGACCTGCAGCTGGCCCCGGGTCTGCCGCGCTTTGCGAAGGCCGATGTGGGCAAGCTTCGCGAGGTGCTGATCAACCTGCTGGGGAACGCCGTCAAGTTCACCGCCCGGGGGCGGGTGAGCCTGCGCGTGGAGATCACCCGTCCGGCGGACGGACCCCATCTGCAGTTCCAGGTGGAAGACACCGGACCGGGCATTGCGCTCGCGGACCAGTCGCGGGTGTTCCGCTACTTTGAGCAGACGCACGCCGGAACCACATCCGGGACCGGCTCCGGGCTGGGACTGGCCATCAGCCGCGAGCTGGTCCGCCTGATGGGCGGCGACATCACCTTCTCCAGCGAGGTTGGCAAGGGGAGTACGTTCCGCTTCGACATGCGCATCGAGCTCGTGGACCATGCGGATGTGCAGCCGGTGCCAGCCGAGCGCCGCGTGCTCGGCCCGCAGCCGGGACAGCCGCCGGTCCGGCTGCTGGTGGCCGACGACAACGCAGACAACCGCGAGCTTCTGCTGCAGATGCTCGCACCAGCCGGGTTCGAAACCCGGCAGGCAGCGAACGGACGGCAGGCGCTGCACGAGTTCGAGACCTGGCACCCCCGGCTCATTCTTCTCGACCTGCGCATGCCGGAAATGGATGGCATGGAAGCGCTCCGGCAGATCCGGCTGCGCCCCGGCGGCCGCAACGTGCGCATTATCGTAGTGACGGCCAGCGTGCTGGCGAACAAGAGCCGGGAGATTCTCGATGCCGGCGCCGACGCCTTCTTTGTGAAGCCGTTCCAGGAAACGGAGATGTTCGAGAAGATCGGCGAGCTGCTGGAAATTTCCTGGATCTGGACCGACTCGATGGACGAGCCGCCTGCCGTGGTGCTGCCGACGCCGGAAGAGCTGGCGAAGCTGCCCGCCGAGCTGCGCCGCACCCTCCGCACCGCCGTTGTCCGCGGCGACTTCGACCAGGTGCAGGAGCAGATCGCCCGGGTGGCGGAGATCGCCCCCACGGTGGCGCAGGCGCTGCATAAGCTGGCCAACCGGTACGACAGCCACAGCCTGCTGCAGCTGCTGGACGAAGGAGGGGAACGTGAACACCATGCCTGACAAACCGGCTCCCGGCCACGCGCCAGGCGTGCTGATCGTGGATGACACGCCCGCCAACCTCCAGGTCCTCGCGGAAATGCTGAAAGATCACGGCTACCACGTCCGCATGGCCCGCAGCGGCGCACTGGCGCTCAAGGCGGCGCAGCATGACCCGCCGGACCTGATCCTGCTCGACATCACCATGCCGGAGATGGACGGCTACGAAGTCTGCGCCCGGTTCAAGGCCAACGCACAGCTGCGCGAGATCCCGGTCATCTTCATCAGCGCCCTGACCGAGCCGCTGGACAAGATCAAGGCCTTCAACGCCGGCGGCGTGGACTACCTCCCCAAGCCGTTCTACAGCGAGGAGGTGGTAGCGCGTGTGCGGACACACCTCGAGCTCCGACGGCAGCGGCAGGAGCTGCAGGATCGGGTGGCGCAGCTGCGCGAACTCGAGCACCTGCGCGACAGCCTGGTGCACATGATCGTCCACGACCTCCGCGCCCCGCTGAACGGACTCCAGGGCGGACTCGAGCTGCTGGACATCACGGCGAAGGCCCTGCCGGAGGAAAGTCGAAAATGGCTGGTCTTGTCGCAGGGATCCTGCCGGAAGCTGGCCGAGATGATCAGCACGCTGCTGGACATCACGCGCCTGGAGCACAACCAGATGCCGCTGCATCCGGCCCCGGCAAACCTGGCGGAACTTGTCCGGCACGGCATTGATCTGCTGGGGCCGACGGCGCAGGTGCGCTGCGTTGTCGAGGCCGGCGGCGCCAGCAGCCCGGTGATCCCGTGCGACGCGGCGCTGATGGTCCGCGTGATCACCAACCTCGTGGGCAACGCGCTCAAGTTCAGCCCGGAGACGACGCGCGTGCGCGTGGCGCTTGGCGCGGAAGGCGCCGGCATGGTGCTGCGCGTGACGGACAGCGGCCCGGGCATACCCGCGCCATACCATGCGAAGATCTTCGAGAAGTTCGGCCAGGCCGAGCTGCAGCGCGAGCACCAGCAAACCTCGACCGGCCTGGGTCTCGCGTTCTGCAAGCTCGCCATCGAGGCGCATGGCGGCAAAATCGGCGTCATCAGCAAGCCGGGCGAGGGGAGCACCTTCTGGTTCGAGCTGCCGCTGCGCCGGGATGCGGCCGGCGAGGCGGCCGCGGTTCGCGATTGAACCCGCCGGCCGGGGCATTGTAAGGTGGCTACTGCCGGGCGCAGTGCTCCGGACCGTACACGTGGGGGCCATGCCGGACCCGGGAGCTTGTCACATGCCAAATACGACCGCACACAGGAGCTGGTCGCTGACGACTTCCAGCTGGGCCCACCAGCTGGTGGTGGCCTTTGCGCTCATGACCATCATCCCCCTGCTGACGCTGGGGTATTTTCTTTCCGCTTACGTGCTGCCGTTTATTCGCACGCGCGAAAGCATGGTCCTGATCCTGTGTCTCAACCTGCTGCTGGCCATCGCGGGGTTTGCGCTGCTGCGCGGCATCCTCCAGTCGTTCCTCAAGCTCAAGGAAAACCTCGAGGCCATCACCCGCGGCGATTTGAACGCGCAGCTGGAGCCGGCGCAAAACCCGGACATGAACGACATCGTCACCTCGGTGGGGGGGATCATCCAGCAGCTGCGCGAGGACCGCGCCAACCTCCGCGCCTATTCCGGCAAGCTGGAGAAGCTGGTGGACCAGCGCACGGCGGAGCTCCGCACGGCCAACGAGTCCCTGCAGGCGGAGCTGCAGAAGCACGAGCAGGCGGAGATCGTGCTGCACGACGTGTTCCGCCGCCTGCACCAGTCGCAGGACGAGGAGCGCCGGCGCATCGGGCGCGAGCTGCACGATTCCACGGCCCAGCGGCTGGCGGCGGTCGTGATGAACCTGGAGCGGCTTCACGAGGCCCTGCCCGCGCACGATCTCCGGCTCATGGAGCTGATGACCGGAACCTTCACGCTGATCGACCAGAGCGTGCAGGAGGTGCGGACCATCTCGTACCTGCTGCACCCGCCGCTGCTCGACCAGATGGGGCTGGCCTCGGCGCTGCGTCACTACCTGGAGGGGTTCTCCACACGCAGCGGCATTGATGTGACCGTGGAGGCGCAGCCGGACCTGAACCGTTTGCCCAACCACGTCGAGATCAGCCTGTTTCGCGTGGTGCAGGAGAGCCTGGGCAACCTGCACCGGCATTCCGGCTGCCACACGGCCCGCATCTGCATCCGGCAGCAGGACAGCCACGTGGTGGTCGAGGTGATTGACGACGGCAAGGGGATGGCCAAGGAGCTGCTGGATGCAATCCGTCGGGGCTCACCGACCGGCGGCGTGGGGATCGCAGGAATGAAGGAGCGCTTGCAGATGCTCGACGGCAGGCTGGAAGTCGACTCCGGCAGGTTCGGCACCACCATCCGGGCCATTGTCCCCCTAG
>JBAWXQ010000049.1:0-16034 GCA_037144015.1 bacterium | reverse complement strand
GGCGCGGCGAGCAGGCGGTAGACGCCGCGCAGCGGCGCCTGAAAATACTCGCGGCTCAGAATCAGGCAGAGGTGCACGGGCGAGAGCAGCAGCCCCATGTAGCCGCAGCCATACGCGAGAAACAGCGTGGCCATCGGCGTCAGCCCCGAGTCGGGCGCGTGCATCAGCGCAATCACAAACGGGAAGGCCGTGCCGATGAACCCCACGGCCAGCCCCGTGACCATTCCCGCCACGAACGGCAGCAGCATCACGGCCAGCATGGCGGGGACGTGGGCCGCGTTCAGCTGCCGCGCCGCCTCGCCCAGCAGTTCCGAGCGCTCCAGCATGTGCTTGAAGAGCATGACGCCGAAGAGCGACAGAAACACGCCGGCCGAACGCCGGCTGAGGGTGGCACTGCCGAATCCCGGCGGAACCCAGCGCGCCGTTCCCGTAAGCCGCGCGGTTCCCGTGCGACGCGCGGCGCGCAGCTCGTCCGCGAACACAATGACCAGCGCCAGGGCCAGGCCAAGGATGGCGGGCAGCAGCTTGGCGGCGGCGGTCGGGTGGCTGCGCCACGGGCCCGGCAGCAGCGGCAGCAGGAACACCGCGGCCAGCACGGTCACCAGCGGCGCCAGCACGATCACCTGGCGCCCCCGTGACGGCGGCAGCACGAAGGTGTCGACCTTCAGCTCATGCCGGTGCGGCCGCACCAGCAGCAGGTATCCCACCAGAATCGTCCACGGGGTGTAGAGAAACAGGGCGGCCGTGAAGCGGCTCACATCCATCTGGAAGAGCGTGGCGGCAAGCATGACGCCCGGATAGAGCGGCCACCAGTACTCCCAGAGATGGCGGAACCAGTAATTCACGACGGTCTTCCACGCCGGGTCGCGGCTGCCGGCCATCTGCTCGACAAAGGGGGCGGAGAAGCGCGCGCCGGCCGGCATGGGGACCAGGCCGATCACGGCCGGCAGCGCCATGATGGAGACCATGCGGCCGTGGCTGCCGCCGAGGCGGACGGTCATGCCGAGCAGCTCGTCCGCATTCTCCTTCGCCGTCATGAAGCGCGCGACCTCGACGATCAGCAGCGTCATGAGCATCAGCATCCAGGTCTCCGCGTCGGCAAAGCCGCCGCCGAAATCCCGGAGCGTCTGGAGCCAGCCCCTGCCGGACCAGAGGTCGAGGAGAACGCCGCCGCTCAGCAGGGCGAGTTCGAGGGTGACGCGCAGCCGCAGAGCCAGCAGCAGGCCGGCAAAGACGACCGCGATCTTGACGATGGCGGGGAGCTGCAGGAGGAGGGCGCAGTCGGGCATGGGGTGGCGGGGGAGCGATGTCGGAGGATTGGATAAAGGGTTCAGGGTTCAGGACACGGCCGCCACGGAGGGCGGCCCTCCAATGCCATTCGCATGGCATGTTTCTTTTGGCGGCTTTGCGCCAGCGGCCCGACTGAACCCTGGATTTTCAGATCAGGCGCCGGGCGTTTCGACCGCAGCCGGTTCCTGAGCCTGGGGGGCTGGCCCGGCTAGCTCTTCTTCGGCAGGCGCAGCGCTGGTTTCCGCCGGCGGCTGGACATCGGCTGCCGGCTTGTCTCCGACCTCTGGCCCCTGCCCTCTGCCCTCTGCCGTCTGACCTCTGACGTCTGACGTCTGACCTCGGCCCTCTGCCGCCTGCCCACTGCCCTCTGACGTCTGACGTCTGACCTCAGGCCTCTGCCCTTTGTCTTCCGTCTTCCGCTTTCCGTCGGCTGGCTTCTGGCCCCCGTCCCGTTCGCCGGGCAGGTAGTGGAAGGCCGGGTAGTCCTGCGGCGGGCTGAGGACGCCGTTGTAGAACTCGATCACGTGCGCCTTCTCGACCAGCGTGTTGAGCTGGGTGGCAAGGTGCGCGACGTGCGCCTCGTCGCCGCCGGCCAGCGCATGGAGCAGCTCCTGGCGCGTGCACCCCGGGGTCTGATTGATGTAATCCAGCACCTGGCGAAGCTCGGAAACGACGTGGCTGGCGTCCAGCGCGGTCGGCGCGCGGACGACCACGAACTCGGGGCCGCGCTCGCTGCTGGCGCGGAACAGGTGCAGCGCGCGGTGGCGGAAGGCGCCGCGCAGGGCAAAGAAGAGCGACGCGGGGAAGCGGAGCTCGCGATTCATGGTCTCGCGCACGGTCTCCAGCAGCCGCGGACTGGGGGTGCGGCGGACAGCCGCCGCAGGGCAGACCATGTGCTTGACGCACAGGATTTGCTCCGGGAGGATCTCCCGCTGGAAGACCATCTCCGCGGCGGCCCGCTCCATGGCCGGCCCGAGCGGCATTTCCGCTTCGGCTGCAGCGGGAGAGGCACCTTCGGGCGCGGGCTCCGCCGGCTCGGGCGCGGCGGCGGCGGCCGGGCGCTTGCGGCGATAAACCGTTTTCTTGCGGCACGATTCGCGCCACTGGTTGACCGCCTCCGGGTCACGCACCATCTCGATGCGCGCGCGGTAGGCCTCGGCGCCCATGCTGGCATAGCGGGTACGCAGCATCTCCTGCACGCGGGTGCTGTAGCTGTGGTGGTTCGGCGGGCCGAGCAGTTCGCCGCTGAGGCCGCAGCGGGCGACGCACACAAAATTGCCGGCAGGCGGGTCCGTCTCGATTTCGAAGACATCGAAGAAATCTCCGAGATGCGTGGTCAGCACGTGCGCGCGGATCTCCTCCTCGCTCAGCGCGGGGATGCCGCAAACCTTGCACTGGAAGAGCGGCAGGGCCTCGCCCTTGGGCGGCTCGATCCGGATCTGGTAGGCGGCGTCGTTGTCGAGAAAGAGGCGGGCGATGTCGCGCAACGGGTAGGCGCGGTGCGAGGACTGGATCTTGCGGATCACGGCGCCGAGCGCCTTCTGGTCCGGCAGGACGCGGATCTCCAGCGGCAGCGGGGGAAGCTCCTCGCGAACCGGGCGGAAATCGCGGCGCTCATCGGGGCGTCGCAGGTCGGAATGAAAGGCATTGCGCTCCGGCCGCGGCGCGCCGCGATCGGGACGGCTGCTGCCGGCGCCCCGGTCGCGCCGAAAATCGGGGGCCGGGCCGCCGCGCGGCGGCGGCCGGCGGTCGCGGCCGCTGTCCGGGCCGCGCCGGGAATCGCGATCGCCGGAGCGGCGTCGGTCATCGGCACCGCCGCGCGGATCATCCGCAAAGCGCTGGTGATGAACCTCGGGCGCTTTCTTGGCCCAGGCCGGCGCGAATTCAAGATCGAGCGACAGGAGCGGCGAAGCGTCGGTGTCGTCGGCGGCAGGAGCTGTGTCTTCCCCGGTATTCATATAGTAGGTACACTGTAACGGGTGTGTTGCCAGCGGGTCAACCCCGCAATCGCAATGGGTTGGCGACTGGCGACCGGTTGGCGACAGGGGGCGGCGGTTTCGTGCGAGGCTGAGCCGAAGGGGCTGGACATGCCAGCAAGTAGGTCGGCCATTCTTGGCCGACGGGGTCGGGCAGGAATGCCCGACCTACTGCACCGAAACGTAAAGCACCCAACCGCAACGTGTTGAAGGCAACGCATCACCTTCCCGTCACCTCTGCCATGCGCCCAATGGCGCTCGTCTCAGACCCACCGCAGCTCCTGCAGCCACGCTTCGCAGGCCTGCGTCCACCCGCGGGCCGATCCAGGGTGATCGCGTCCAAGCCCGATGCCATGCTGGGCATCCGGGTAGACATGCAGCGAAAAGGGCACGTTGGCGTCGGAAAGTGCCTGCGCATAGAGCAGGCTGTTGGCCACCGGCACGCCGGCATCATTGGCGGAGTGCCACAGGAAGGCCGGGGGGTTGCGGGGCGTGACGCTATTTTCCAGGGAGAGCCGGCGCAGCAGCGCGGGATCCGGGCTGTCGCCGATCAGGTTGATCCGGGAGCCCTGGTGGCCGCGCGGCCCGAATGACACCACCGGGTAGCAGGCTATCAGCGCATCCGCCCGGGAGCGCTGGCGCGCCACGGGGTCGTCGGAGGCCGCGTCCCCGTCGTCGCCGAAGTTTGCCACAGAGCAGGCCAGGTGCCCGCCCGCGCTGAACCCGAGCACGCCCACGCGCGACGGGTCCACCTGCCACGCCGCCGCCTGGTGGCGGACCCGGCGCACCGCCCGCTGCGCATCGGCCAGCGGCGCCGGGTGGCGCCACGGAAACACGCGGTAGTGGCAGACCAGCGCGTGCAGGCCGATGCCGTTCAGCCACTGGGCCACGGGGTCGGCCTCGTGCGGCGCGCGGCCGCCGTAGCCGCCGCCGGGAAGGACCACCACAAGCGGACGCGGCCGGTCTCCCGCCAGCAAAAACAGCTTGAGCTGCGGCGTCTCCTTCGCGCGCTCGTGCTGCTCCTGGCCGGGAACTACGGCGCCGGGCGGCGTGCCGGACCAGAGAGGGATCGTTTCATCGCCAGCAGACATTTCACTCTCCTTGCAGCCGCGCACATGATCGTAAGGCGATCATTGCTCACCGATCACCGTAAGTCCGCAGGTGGCCCGGGCGCTCCGCGCACGGGCAGGTTCCTGTCTGGTACGCCGCCTGCACTTGCCCGCGCGCGGAGCGCCCGGGCCACCTGCCACAACTGTCCTTCAATCGGTGGTCGATTACGGCGACGCTTATGGTGGACAATTGTTCTGCATTCTCCCCTCGTCCACCATAAGCGTCGCCGGCATCGTCAATCGATTTGTCTCACCGCCCCTACCGCTGAAACACTTACTCGCAACACGTAGTCCCGCACGTACTCGGTTACGCTTAGTCGCCCATCCTTAGTCGACTAAGCAGTTCGACTAAGCGTAACCGACTAAGAGTGGCGACTAAGTGTAACATCCACCTTCCACCACCCACCGTCCACCCTACGCCTCCCGGTGCAGCCATTTCCGGAACTTCTCCATGTAGACGTAGAAGACCGGCGTCACGTAGAGCGTCAGGGTCTGCGAGAAGAGCAGGCCGCCGACCACGGCCAGGCCGAGCGGGCGGCGCGTCTCGCCGCCGGCGCCATACCCCAGCGCGATCGGCAGCCCGGCCATGAGCGCCGCCGCCGTGGTCATCATGATCGGCCGGAAGCGGATCAGGCAGGCCTGGTGGATGGCTGCGGCCGGGTCAATTTTCTGCTCGCGCTGCGCCTCGATGGCAAAGTCGATCATCATGATGCCGTTCTTCTTCACCAGCCCCACGAGCATGATGATGCCAACAAAGGCATAAAGCGACAGCTCCGCATTGAACAGCAGCAGTGCCAGCAGCGCGCCGGCGCCGGCGAACGGGAGCGCCGACAGGATTGTGACCGGGTGGTAGAAGCTCTCGTACAGGATGCCGAGCACGATGTAGATGACCACGACCGCCAGGACCAGCAGCCACCCCATCCCCTGCAGCGAGCTTTGAAAGGCCTGCGCCGTCCCCTGGAAGCTGGTCACGATCGTGGGCGGCACCCGCGTGCGCGCCACCTCATCGACGCGCCCCACGGCCTCGCCGAGGGAGACGCCCGGCCTCAGGTTGAACGAGAGCGTGACCGACGGGAGCTGGCCCGAGTGGTTGACGCTCAGCGGGCCGTAGTCCTCTTTCATGGTTGCCAGCGCCGTGACCGGCGCGAGCTGTCCCGAGGGGGTGCGCACGTGGAGCAGCGACAGGGCGGAGGGGCTGCGCTGGTATTCCGGCAGGAGCTCAAAGATCACCTGGTACTGGTTGTTCGGCGTGAAGATGGTCGAAACCTGCGACCCGGAATAGGCATTCAGGAGCGTGTTCTCCACCTGCGCCACGGTAATGCCGAGCGAGGAGGCCAGGTCGCGGTTGACGCGGATGTTCAGCTCCGGATTCTTGAGCTGCATGTCGCTGGTGACATCCTGGAACCCGGGCATGGCCTGCATCTGCTCCATCATCACGCCCGCCGCGCGGTAGAGCGCGTCAATGTCCGGGCCAAGCAGGGTGTACTGGTACTGGCTCTTGCTGGACCGCCCGCCGATCTGCAGCGACTCGGGAACCCGCAGATAGGCCTTGACACCGGGGATGGCGGCCAGCTTCGGCCGCAGGCGCTGCACAACCTGGTCGGCGGTGGCGTGGCGTTCCGCGCGCGGCTTCAGGTGCACCAGGCCGCCGCCGGCATTGGGGCCGCTGCCGCCGCCGCCGCCGGCGCGGGACATGGCCTCGGCCACATCCGGGTCCTGGCGCACCACGTCGGCGACCGCCTGCTGCAGCCGGAACATGGCCGCGGGCGACGTCCCCTCGGGCGCCTCGGTCTGGAGCGAGATCTGGTCCTGGTCGTCCGCCGGCAGGAACCCCTTGGGCACCCATTTGGCCAGCACGAAGGTCAGCGCCAGGATGGCCGCGGAAAACACCATCACCGCGCGGCCGTGGCTCAGCGCCCACTGCAGCGTGCGGTCGTAGAAGTTCAGCATGGCCTGGAAGCCGCGCTCCGTGAAGGCATAGATGCGGCCGTGGTGGCTTTCGCCGGGCGCGCGCAGGAACCGCGCGCAGAGCATCGGCGTCAGCGTCAGCGAGATCACGCCCGAAATGATCACCGCCGCGCCGATCGTGACGGCGAATTCGCGGAAGATGCGCCCCACCACCCCGCCCATGAACAGCACGGGGATAAACACCGCGGCCAGCGAGATCGTCATCGAGAGGATGGTAAAGCCGATTTCGCGGGCGCCATCCAGCGCCGCCTGCAGGCGCGGCTTGCCCATCTCCATGTGCCGCACGATGTTCTCGAGCATCACGATGGCATCATCCACCACAAAGCCGATGGCCAGGGTCAGCGCCATGAGCGAGAGGTTGTCCAGGCTGTAGTCCAGCAGCGACATGACGGCAAACGTGCCGATGAGGGACATGGGAAGCGCCAGCGACGGGATGATGGTGGCGGAGAACGTCCGCAGGAAAACAAAGATGACCAGCACCACCAGGCCCAGCGTCAGCAGCAGCGTAAACTGCGCATCCGCGGCCGAGGCCTTGATCGGCAGGCTGCGGTCATAGAGCACCTGGAGCGCAACCGAGGGCGGCAACTGCTGCTGCAGGCTGGGCAGGAGCGCCTTGACGTCCTCCGCCACCTTGACCGTGTTCATGCCGGGCTGCCGCTGCACCGCCAGGATGATGGCACGCTGGGTCAGGTTGGAGTTGACATACCAGGCCGCCACCTTGTCGTTCTCGACGCTGTCCGTGGCGCAGGCAACCTCCCTGAGCCGCACCGGCGCGCCGTTGCGGCAGGCGACAATCAGGTCATTGTAGCCGGAGGCGGAGGTCAGCTGGCCGTCGGTCTGCACGGTAAAGACGCGGCTGGGGCCATAGAGGATGCCGGTGGGCAGGTTGACGTTCCCCTCTTCCACGGCCTGCACGACCTCCTCCAGCGCAATGCCGCGCGCAAAGAGCTTCCGCGGATCCGCCTGGATGCGCACAGCGTATTTCTGCCCGCCGTAGACCTGCACCTGCGCCACGCCGTCGATCATCGAGATGCGCTGGCCGATCAGCGTCTGCCCGAATTCATCCAGCGCCGACAGCAGCTGCGTCGGGCTGGT
The DNA here is from genome assembly GCA_037144015.1 of bacterium. Lineage (GTDB taxonomy): Bacteria > Verrucomicrobiota > Kiritimatiellia > RFP12 > CAIWXQ01 > CAIWXQ01. Next base: position 8,596 of record JBAWXQ010000049.1, on the reverse strand, counting down.
GAGCACCAGGTACAGGAACGGCGAGTCGGCCGGGTTGACCTTCTGGTACGAGGGGGGCGCCGGCATGTTGGAGGGCAGCTGCCGCGCGGAACGCGCAATGGCGGCCTGCACATCCTGGGCGGCGGCGTCGATGTTCCGGCTCAGCGCGAACTGCAGGGTGATGGTCGATCGCCCCTGCATGCTCACCGACGTCATGGTGTCGATGCCGGCAATGGTCGAGAACTGGCGCTCCAGCACCGTGGCCACGGCAGAGGCCATGGTCTCGGGGCTGGCGCCGGGGACATTGGCCGAGACCTGGATCGTGGGGTAGTCGACCGTGGGCAGGTCGCTGACCGGCAGCTGGCGGTAGGCCAGGAGCCCGAACAGCAGGATGCTGACCATCAGCAGGGTGGTCATCACCGGACGCCGGATGCATGTGGCCGAAACGTTCATGGAGCGCTGTGCCCCGGGCTCCGGGTTCCGGACGCCGCGCTCCGGACGCCGGACTCCGGGTTCCGGGTTCCGGACTCCGGGTTCCGGGTTCCGGACTCCGGGTTCCGGACTCCGGGCCCCGGGTTCCCGGCCGCCGCGTCCTTCACGATCGAGCCCGGGCCGACGCGCTGCTGACCATCGGCGACCACGAGTTCGCCGGGCTGCAGGCCTTCCTCGACCACGCTCTCGTCCTCCACCAGCCGCGCGATTTTCACCAGCCGGTTGGTCACGGAGGCGTCCGCCTGCACAACGTAGACGTAGGTTCCGTTCTGCCCGTTTTGAACGGCGCGGTATGGAATCACCACGGCGTTGCTTTCAACGGCCACAACCATGCGCACGGCCACGAACTGGCCGGGCCAGAGGCGGCGCGAGTCATTCGGGAACTGCGCCTTGAGCGCCAGGGTTCCCGTGGTGCGGTCCACGGCATTGTCCATGAACGTCAGCACACCAGTCTCGGGATGGGCGACATCCTCAGGCAGCAGCGCGTCCACCGTCAGGTCGCGGGCTTCCGTCCGGCCACGGACGCGAAGCATCTCCTGCTGGGGAATGGTGAATCCGACAGCCACCGGCTGGACCTGGTTGATCGTGACCAGCGCCGTGGCATTGGCTGTAACAAGGTTGCCGGCATCCACCAGCCGCCGCCCGGCGCTGCCGGCAATTGGCGAATGAATCTCGCAGTAGTCGAGCCGGATGCGCGCATTTTCGACATTGGCCGCATCGGCGCGCGCCGTGGCGCGGAGGATCGCAACCGCCGTCAGCGCCAGGTCGCGCTCGCTCTCCGAAACCAATTTCTTGTCAAACAGTTCGCTGACGCGCCGGGCCTCAGTCACGGCGTTGGTGAGCTGCGCCTCGGTGCGGGCCAGCGCCGCCTCGGCCTGCCGCAGGTCCGCCGCAAAGGGGCGCGGGTCAATGCGGCACAGAAGCTGCCCGGCCTTGACCTCTTCCCCCTCGGCAAAGCCGAGCTCGGCCAGCGTGCCGGTCACTTGCGCGCGGACGGTCACCGTCGTGGAAGCCTCGACCGTGCCAAAGGTGCGGATCTCAACGGGCATCGCCTTGTGTACGACGGTGGCCAGCAGGACCGGCACGGGCGCGCGTTTGCCGTCCGCCCTGCCGTCGGAGCCCCTGGTCTTGCGCAGTTCCATGATCCGCCAGGCACATGCGCCGGCAATGGCGACCAGCACAAACAAGCCAAGAAGTTTCTTCATTCGGTTAACCTCAGCGAAACGGAAACAATAGCACGAACGGTGCGGTGCGGCAATGCGCCCGCCCCCCAGGGGCAGGGCAAACGCATCTAAACAAGACGGAATCGTCGGGTCAAGGCCGGGTTGCCTTGCGTACGTGCGTCGCGGATCGGGCCGCTGGGATCGCGCGTGATACCGGCCCGTCTGCTGCGTTTTCGCCTCGGGGCGGACAAGCGTGAAATACGCAACAAAAGAACAGCCGGAACAATTTTTCTGTCTGCAATTGAGTCTTCGCCACCCGCTGGCAGCGGGTGGCCCAACTAGGAACCTGTCGGCAGAAGGTGCCGGATCGGTCCAAAGCCTAAATCCGACAGGTTCCTAGCGGGTGGCTTGGACTGGCAGCCGGGTCGGCAGACCGGTTGAAACGCCACAAGGCTACGACCGACTGGCTGCCAGGCGGCTGGTGATCTGCGCCAGCTCCGCCGGTGTGAGCTTCGCGGCAAAGGCCTCGTCCGACCCGCCCACCACGGCGCGCACCGCATCCGCCCTGCCCGCCGCCGCCGCGATCGCGGCCACCTCGTCGGGCATCAGGTCGACCTTGGTGTTGTCCGCCCGGATGATGGAGCAAATCCCGGTCTCGGGGCAGCGCTCGATCTGAAGGGGTGCATTCATGGCTGATGCTCCTACTTCACGTACTTCTTGGCCAGGTAGTCGGCCACGCCCTCGGCCGTGGGCTTCATGGCCTTCTCGCCCTGCTTCCAGTTGGCCGGGCAGACTTCGCCATGTTCCTCGTGATACTGCAGCGCATCCACCAGCCGCAGGGCCTCGTCCACGCTCCGCCCGAGGGGCAGGTCGTTGACCAGCGCATGCCGCACCACGCCGTGGGTGTCGATCAGGAAGAGGCCGCGCAGCGCCACCGCCTCGTTCAGCAGCACGCCGTAGGCGCGGGCAATGCTCTTGCTCAGGTCCGCGACCAGCGGGTAGCCGATCGCCCCGATGCCACCCTTGTCCACCGCCGTCTGGCGCCAGGCAAAGTGCGTGAACTCGGAATCCACGGATACGCCGACCACCGCCGTATTGCGCGCCTTGAACTCCTTGAGCCTGCGGTCGAAGGCGATGATCTCGGACGGACAGACAAAGGTGAAGTCCAGCGGGTAGAAAAACAGCACCACGTACCTGCCGCGGTAGGATGACAGCGAGAGGTCTGCGATCGTGCCGTCCGGCAGCACGGCCTTGGCGGTGAAGTCCGGGGCTTCCCGGGTGACGAGCGTACTCATGGGTTTTTCCTTTTTCCTGTGTTGTTGGGTTGTGTTTTTGTCCTGGAGGCAAGCGAGTCGAAGTTCACCGCGGCCAGCGCACGCCAGAGATCCCGCTGCACGGACGCCAGCGCGGCGTGCACCGCGCACCGGCGCAGGCCGCAGCACGCGCCGTCCTCCCGCAGGCAGGCGTTCAGCGTGACGGTGTCCGGGTCGATGGCGCGCGCCACGTCCAGCAGCGAGATGGCCGCGGCCGGCCGCGCCAGCCGCACGCCGCCGCCGCGCCCGCGGCTGCTGCAGACCAGCCCCGCCGCGACCAGCTTCCCGAGCACGCGCCGCAGAAACGGATACGGCACCTGCGCGGTGCGCGCCAGCGCCGCCGCCGAGCGCCCCGAGGTTCCGCCCGCCAGCTCCAGCACCGCCCGGATGGCGTAATCTGCCTCGCGTGTGATCATCACGGCCGCCCCTGTCATGAATGACACGTATCTTGTATCATATTAGCCTGGGCCGCGCAACCGCGAAGCGGCACCCCAAACCTCGCTTCAAACGGGCTTCAGCCAGCAACCCAATGAATAAATCAAGTACACCGAGAGCACAGAGAGGAACAGAGACCACAGAGAAAGGCCTGACTGCGGCCGGCGAGCCGGCCGCAGCAGCATGAATTTCTCTCTGTGCTCTCTTTCTTTCTCTGTGGCCTCTGTGTCCGTCCACTTGATCATACTTAGGCAAGGTTTTGCGGCGATGCCCGGGGCCTATTTCCCGTGGTCGGGCGAGCGATCCATGGCCGGGTTGGCCTTGAGCCACAGCCATCCGTTGTCAAAGTAGGCCTTGTCGTCGGCGGAGATTTCGACCCCCGGCGTGATCCGGTCCGGCTTCTTCCGGATGCGGATGAAGATCACCGGCGGGTTGGTCATGCCGGTCAGGCCCAGGATCTTCTCGCGCTCCGGGGTCTGCTCCAGCAGGAAGCAACGCCCGCGGAAGTGGGGAAACTCGGCATTGTCGGGCTGGGAATAGTCGTAGGTGTCGCCGGTGATCTGCACCTGGAACGCGTAGGTGCCCATGGCGGACGCATACGTCCCGTCCGTGAGGCGCGGCTTGCCGCAGCCGGACAGCCACGCGGCCAGCAGCAACAGCAGAAGCGCCCGTGTGCCGGCTGCACCTGTTGCACTCATGTTGCCATCCCCTGCCGTGCGGCGGACTTCCGCCCGCGCACGTCCCGGAGCGGGAAACTCAGGAGGTCTGCTCGACGAGGTAGTTCTGGATCCCCATCTGCTGGATCTGGTCGAGCTGGGCCTCGAGCCAGTCCACGTGGTTCTCCTCGTCCTTGAGGAGAGACTCAAACAGCTCGCGCGTGCCGTTGTCGCCCTGCTCGAGGCAGATGCGGATGTCGCCGTTGTAGGCGGCGACGGCATCGACCTCGGCCTGCCAGTCGTTCCGGTGCTGCTTCTCAACATCCGCGCCGATGTGCATCTTGCGCAGCTCGGAGACAATGGGCTTCCCCTCGAGGAAGACGATGCGCGCGATCAGCTTCTCGGCGTGCTTCATCTCCTCAATGGCGCGCTTCTTGATGGCGCCGTGCAGCTTCTCGTAGCCCCAGTTCTCGCACAGCTCGGCGTGCACAATGTACTGGCTGATGGCGGTCAGCTCGTCCGCCAGGCGCTCGTTCAGCTGCTGGATGACCTTGTCGTTGCCCTTCATGATGTACCTCCAGGTTCGCATTCAATTTAACACGCCGCTTAGTGTAGTTGTTCCCCCGGCAGGGCGCAACCTGTTTGGAGACCCCATGAGTAATGGGTTGGCGACAGGGGGCGGCAGTTCCGCGCGAGGAATAGAGGAAGGATGAGGGTGCCTGTCTCACAATGAGCGGGCACCGGCGACAGGGTAGACGCAGCGAAACAAGAAGACGCGACCATCAGGTCAAGGCCGGGTTGCCCTGCGTACGTGCCGGCCAGTCTCGCTACCGGCGGCATCATCGTTTCACAAACCGCAAAAGGACCTCTCGCCAATTACCGCCGCGGCAGCAGTTCCTTGAGCATCTTGCAGCATCAAGTGAAAGGACACCGAGACCCCAGCGCACAGACGAATTTCATGCTGTTGCGGCGGCCGGCTCGCCGGCCGAGGACAGGCATTTCTCTGTGGTCTCTGTTGTTCTCTGTGCTCTCGGTGTCCTTAATGTGTTCATTCGTTGGGTTGCGGGCTGACGCCCGCCTTCCGCTTACCCTCGCATGAAACTGCCGCCCCCTGTCGCCAACCGACTACACCCCATGAAGCGCCGCAAAATCGCCTACATTGGAGCTCACCTGCTTCGTCGCGACCGACGGCGTGCGCCCGGCCGACCACGCGCCGCTGCCGCCGTTCCTGCTCGGCATCCTCACGCCGCTGGTCTGCCTCAACCTGCTCTCGGAAAAGGCTGCCGTGGAAAAAGATTTCACCGCCTTCCAGGAGGCAATCACGCTCGACCCGCTGGTGTCCGACTTCCACACCATCCCGAAGCTCGCCCAAGAGCTGTGGGATGCGAACCGGAAGTGGTGGAAGCCGGTGAAGTAGAACGGGGCAAGGGGACGGAGTCCGGAGTCCGGGTGAAACAAGCCGGGAGTTTGCATATGCGCATCGTGGTCATGGTGGACATGGAAGGGAGCACCGGCATCTGCAAACGGGAACAGACTGTCCGGGCGGCCTACGGACTCTCATTTGAAAGCGCGTGCTTAAATGGCGGGTCGCCCCTGCTGCAGGTCGGATTGCAGGTGATTGCGTTGACCGAGTAGGTGCCGCCATCCCGGCAAGCCGGAACTCTTCCGCGAAGATAGGGCTGCAGTTCCGCCAGGGTCGGAACATATGCATCCTTCAGGGCCGGATTGGCGACAGCCAGTTGCGCCTTAGCATGGTCGATGAGACGCAGGTTGTTGACGCACTGACTGCGGCGGGAATCCTGCCGCGACTTTACGAAGGAAGGGATCGCAATGGCTGCCAGCAGCGCGATAATGGCCACGGTGATCAGGGCATTGGCTCCCCCGCCGCCCGTGCCGCCAAAGGTGAAGAATGCGAACGGGTAGGCAAAGAAGTTGCGCGGCGCCCGCTGCAGCGTACCGCCATCCCGCACCGCAATCAGGTTCGCCACCCGCCGCGACAGCGTCGGATAGCCGGAGATCAGTTCGTACCACGAGACAAAGAACCCCCGTTGTCCGGCATACTGGCGGGCAAACGATTCCGGACTCATCGACTGCTTTGCCTGCCGGCCGCCGGCCAGCACCATCATCGCGCGGACCGCGCCCTGCGGATCGCTGGTCGCAAAGGCGCCGTACCGGTCACAGGTGAATTCGCAGGCCCGATGGTAGGCGTTTCCCAGCAACGGGAGGATCAGTCCGGGAAACAGCAGCAGCCGCTTCTGCAAATGGCTGCGCTGAATGTGACCGATCTCATGCCCCAGCAGGAATTCGATTTCCGGGCTGTCCGCGCCGTAGGCATCCAGGATTTCCGAAAACACCACGACGAAGTTACGCCCGCAGTGCCGGGTGGCAAACGCATTCAGGACGCCGTTGGACTGCACCACGTAGAGCTCCGGCACCTTCGCAACCTGAAGTTTCGCACAGACCCGCGCAAACGTGCCGGCCAGCGCCGGAAACTGCGTTTGATCCACCAGCACGGCATCGGCCTTGAGCTGCGCCACCAGCAGGCCGTTGGCCAACCAGATGAAGAGGCCAATGACAACCACGTAGGCGATCGGAATGATCGTGACCACACACGCCAGCCAGGCCAAAATCGAAAAAACGAGCGCGATGATGAAATAGGCCTCTTCCCGCGGTTCTGTCAGATTCGACAGACTCAGTTCCTGATTCATCGCTCCCCCTTTGTTTGTTCAGCATCCCGGCAACGACATGTTTCGACCGGGGCGGCATACGAGTGATGCTAGCAACGAGGCGACAGGGAGTCAAATCGTCGATCCCACGACCGGCCGCGCCGCACAGCGGCGCGCTACCGTTGCGCACGATGGCGCCCTATTGGGGCCGGCGACCACCCGCAGTTCAACACCCTTTTTCTCTGCGTCCTCCGCGCCTCTGCGGTGGAACCCCGCGAATCCGCGATTGCCTTATGGCAATACTCGCCGTACTATTTCCCCGTGATTTCGCAATGGGTGATTGAACAGAAACGCGATGGCCGCATCCTGCTGCCGGAGGAGATCCGGGCCTTTGTGCTAGCCTATGCCGCGGGCGAGCTGCCGGACTACCAGATGTCCGCGCTGGCCATGGCCATCTATTTCCGCGGCATGACCGCCGCGGAGACGGCCGCGCTAACCGAGGCCATGATGCGCTCCGGCGACGTCCTGGACTTTTCCGGCTGGCCCCGCCCCACCGCGGACAAGCACTCCACCGGCGGCATCGGCGACAAGATTTCGCTGATCCTCGCGCCGCTGGCCGCCTCGGCCGGGCTGGCCGTGCCCATGATCTCCGGCCGCGGCCTCGGCATCACCGGCGGCACGCTCGACAAGCTCGAAGCCATCCCCGGCTTTAACACCCGCCTCAGCGTCGAGGCCTTCCGGCGCGTGCTGGCCGACACCGGCTGCGCCATCATCGGCCAGACCGACCGCCTGGTGCCGGCCGACCGCAAGCTCTATGCCCTGCGCGACGTCACCGCCACGGTGCCGAGCATCCCGCTGATCACGGCCAGCATCATGTCCAAGAAACTCGCCGAGGGCGCAGGCGCCCTGGTGTTCGACGTCAAGTGCGGCCGCGGCGCGTTCATGCGCACGCGCAAGCAGGCGCACGACCTCGCCGCCAGCCTGCTCGACACCGGCCGCGCCATGGGGCGCCGCGTCGCCGCGCTCATCACCGGCATGGATCAGCCGCTCGGGCGCACCGCCGGCAACGGCGTCGAGGTCGCGGAGGCCGTCGACGTGCTGCGCGGCCGCGGCCCGGCCGACGTGCGCGCCCTCACGCTGGCGCTCACCGCGCAGATGACCCTGCTGGCCGGCGTGCATGCCGACGCGGCCACGGCCGCGCGCGAGCTCGCCGCGCGGCTCGACGACGGCCGCGCGCTGGAGGTGTTCCGCCGCATGGTTGCGGCCCAGGGCGGCGACGCGCGCGTGGCCGATGACCCCGCGCGCCACCTGCCACGGCCGGGGGCCACGCTCGAGGTCCCCTCGCCCCGCGCCGGTCATGTCGTGTTCGTGGATGCCGGAATGATCGGCCGCGTCGTGCTGCAGCTCGGCGCCGGACGCCGCACGACCGACGACATCATCGACCCTGCGGCCGGCGTGTCCGCACTCGTGCAATGCGGCGAAAGGGTCGCCGCCGGCCAGCCGCTGCTGCGCCTGCACGCCCGCGATGCGGCCACAGCGGAAAGCCTGCGCGCCGAGGCCGAGGCCGCGGTTGAAATCGCCGAGGCGCCGCGCCCGCAGCCGCCGCTGATCCTGGAGACCCTCGCATGAAGACCGCCCGCCACAAGGAAGGCTCCCGCGCCGGGAAGGTGGCCCGGGCGCTCCGCGCACGGGCTGGCACGCGTCCCGCAACGGCCACTGCCGCCTGCCCGTGCGCGGAGCGCCCGGGCCACCCCAACCGCAGCCGCCCCACGCCGCGGCGCGAGTTGCTGGCCGCGGCCCGCGCGGCCGCCAAACGCGCCTACTGCCCCTACTCCCGCTTTGCCGTGGGCGCGGCGCTGCTGGCGGAGGACGGCCGCATCTTCACCGGCGCC